>FOIY01000001.1:600000-970000 GCA_900111435.1 Ruminococcaceae bacterium KH2T8 | reverse complement strand
TCTTACGATCGCCGAGGAGCAGAATCCCGATCTCATCATCCTTGATTGGATGATGCCCGAATACAGCGGACTCGACTTCACTAATGATTTCAGAAATTCAGGTTATACAACACCCATCCTTTTCCTTACGGCAAGGGGAGATCTTCCTGTTTACGAGATCGAAGTATTGAGAAGAGGCGCTGATGATTATATGAGCAAGCCGTTCGATCCCACACTCCTTGTTGAGAGAGTTAAGAATCTTCTTAAGAGGACGAAGAGCACTGCTTCAGATAAGGAATCTACAGACGATTCATCCAAGCACGTTTACTGCGACGGTGAACTCGTGATCGATACAGATGCTATGCAGGTGTATGTTAACGGCATCAGCTGCGATCTTACTTCTAATGAATTTAAGCTCGTTCAGTATCTCGAGAATAATGCCGGAAGGGTATGCTCGAGAGATGAGCTTCTTTCCAAGGTCTGGAATTACGCATTCTCCGGTGATGTCAGAACCGTCGATGTTACCGTAAGAAGAACAAGAAAGAAGATCGAGCCCAATCAGCCGAAGTATAAGTACATCCTTACCAGAAGGGGTTCCGGATACTATTTCCCTAAGGATCTCACCTGATCATTACCATGTTTGAAAGAATCGGTACTTTTATCGGAGACAACCCGGCGATGAGCCTAGTTGTACTCCTTATCGTTGTAGTCGCTTCATTAGGACTCGGCTACATGGTAGGCATAAATCAGTTCAACAAGAAGATCGACAGTGATATCGATGAAGTAATAAAGCGTCTTAAGTATGAAGGCGCTGTAAGTGCGTCGATCATCGATAATGTGGGTCTGGGCGTTATCGCTTACGACAGGAACGGCGTTGTATACAGTAACCATACGATCGATTCACTGGCGGAATTCCTGCCCAATTCTACAGACGGTAAGTCATTAAAGTATATTCCGAAGACTGTCGATGAATTCCTGAACAGATATGACAGGAATAATCACCTAAAGTCCAATTATCTTTTAAATCTCGAGAGCAACGATACGATCATAAGAGCTAACTATATGACCGATCACAGGATCTATGAGATAAAGATGATCCACAGATTCTTTGATGAGAACAGGATCGATATAGTTATCGTAGATGACATTACTCAGATAAAGGATGACGAGCGAAGACAGAAGGATCTCGCAGCTAACGTATCGCACGAGCTCAAGACTCCTCTTACTGTTATCCGTGCATCGGAATTCTTCGTTAATAACATCACTCCCGAGAAGATGCCGAGCTATGAAGAGATCACCAAGTGGGGTAACAGGATCGTCGCAAACGCCGTAAGGATGCAGGATATCGTTCAGGACTTCCTTATCCTTTCGATGTGCTCGCAGGTCGTACCCATGACGATCATAGACCTTGGCGAAGTTATAACCAAGGCAGTAAACAACCTCTCCGATTACCCCAACAGAGATAAGGTCAACATCAAGGTTCCCGAGAATATGTATTACCCGCTTCTTTTCGGTAATGCAAACCTTGTCATGAGGATCATAATCAATCTCCTGACTAATGCTATCAAGTATATAAACTACGAAGGAAAGACAGCAGCTAATGAGATCTCGATCGAAGTCGAAAGCATAGGCGACAGGATAGGCATCATGATCACCGATAACGGTCGCGGCATCCCGGCTCAGGATATCGACCATCTCTTCGAGCGTTTCTACCGCGTAGATAACTCAGGTTCTCACGATGTAGGCGGCTCGGGAATCGGTCTTGCCATCGCGAAAGACGTAGCAGATATGCATGACGGTACCATAAGCGTAACTTCCGAGATCGGCAACGGTTCGACATTTACTCTTGTCCTTCCTCAGGCGGCAGGCGTATTTAAGAATGTCTATGATGATGCCGGAACAGGTATAGTAAGCGATAATCAGTACTACAGAAATGCCGCAGAGTTCATGGCCATCCAGGCTGTTGAAGCTGTAAGATCTATGGGCTACGACGATGCAGAGGGCGAAGCTTCCGCTTTCGAGAATATAAAGGAAGGCGAGAAGACGGCCCATGATAAGGCCGTTGCGGCTCTCTTTACCAAGCTCGGCGAAGAGAGATATACAGATCTCGTGGACGAACTTACTTATATCGAGCCCGAGATGGATGAGGAATTTGACGATGAAGGATTCGACGACGAGGAAGCCGAAAATCTGATCGACGATCTTGAGATCGATGACGAAGAGATTGCCGAGACAGAGGAGTCGGAAGAACATTCAGAGCCCGAATCTGCCGAAGATGACGCAGGTTCGGAGATCGACGAAGAGGAAGAAGAGATAAAGAAGCAGAAGGAAGAGGCTCGAAAGCTCCTTACCCAGCCGATCCTTCCGAGAGCTGCTCAAGTTAATACAACTGCACATGAACCGGTTCGAATTACCCCTGAAAAACAGGGAAAGGATGAAATTTCCAAAGAACGCGTAATGATCCACCCAAATAACGACGGAAAAATGTATAATAGTAGTGGCAAAAAAGGCAGTAGGAAGAAGAGCGGACTTTTTGACAACCTGACAAAGCCGAAGCAGGAAGCTCCCGAAGAGAAAGAGCGCCAGTCAGCGGTAAGACAGGTACTTGATACGGCTACACCTATCCAGCCGTCAAAAAAACAAAACGAAGGGGAATCAAATTGAGTCCATATTCATATAAGATCACAGGAGGCAATCGCCTCGTGGGAGATATAAGCATCAGCGGAAGCAAGAATGCTGTACTCGGTGTACTTGCTGCTTCGATGATGATAGACGGTAAGTGTACTCTCGAGAATGTTCCCGACATTTCTGACGTACATGTAATGATAGATCTTTGCAGATCCTTAGGTGCTACCATCACATCGGAAGTATCCGAGGAAGGATCGCTCACTTTAGAGATAGACCCCAGAGGCATCAATACTTATAAGGCTACGGGTCCGTCCGTATCCAAGATCAGAGCATCCTATTATCTCTTAGGTGCCCTTCTCGCGAGAGGCGGCAAGGCATCTCTTCGTATGCCCGGCGGATGTAATTTCGGTCAGCGTCCCATTGACCTGCACCTTAAGTCATTTGCGGCTATGGGTGCAAGAGGTGCAAGACCCGAGGATATCGACGGCGGTATCATCACGCTCGAAGCTAATCCTCTTAAGGGTGCAAGGATCTTCCTCGATATTGTAAGCGTAGGTGCGACGATTAATGTCATGCTCGCGGCTACGAAGGCACAGGGAATGACTATCATCACAAATGCCGCCAAGGAGCCCCATATCGTTGATGTTGCGAACTTCCTTAATGCCATGGGCGCCAAGATAAAGGGCGCAGGTACGGATACTATCAGGATCACGGGTGTTCCCGTTCTTCCCGGTAATTTCTCATATTCGATAATCCCCGACCAGATCGAGGCCGGTACTTATATGATCGCCGCAGCAGTAACTGACGGTGATGTCACTATCCATAATCTTATCCCTACGCACATGGAGCCTTTGTCATCCAAGATGCGTGAGATGGGATATACGGTCGAAGAGAACGAAGATAACGACAGCATCAGAGTCTACAGGGAAAAGGATGCGGAGATCTACGGTACGAATATCAAGACATCTCCTTATCCCGGATTCCCGACAGACCTTCAGCCTCAGGCAGTCGTGCTCCTTTGTATGGCTAACGGTGTCAGCAAGATGCATGAGAATGTATGGGAGAACAGATTCCAGTACATCCCCGAGCTTTCGAGGATGGGTGCGAGCATCAACGTATTCGGAAGGATCGCGCTCGTTAACGGAATCAAGAAGTTCAAGAGTGCTACGGTCATGGCAACTGACTTAAGAGCCGGAGCCGCACTCGTATGCGCAGCACTTGCAGCTGAGGGAACTACATATATCACGAATGCCAAGAAGATCGACAGAGGTTACGAGAGCATCGTTCAAAAGCTCCAGTCGCTGGGCGCTCAGATCGAGCGTTGCGAGAGCCCCGAGTTCGATCCCGATGCGGAGGCATAATGGCGTCGCTTCAACTGATCCCTCTCTTTAGCGGCAGCAGCGGCAACTCTACCCTGATCAAGGCAGGAAAGAAGAATATCCTTATAGACGCAGGTCGTAACTGTAAGCAGGTTACTTGTGCCCTTCAGGCAGTAGGGACCGATCCCGACAGTATCGATGCGATCTTTATTACTCACGCGCATCACGATCATCTTGATGCGCTCGATGTTTTTGTACGAAAGTATCCGGCCGACATCTATGCGACCGCTTCTACCCACAAATACATAGCTAAGAAATGCAGTAAGCCCCATCCTCTTTCACAGGATATAGTCATCACTCCCGGTGAAGAGATAGATCTAGGTGACGGTGTTACGGTCCTTTCATGTGCTACTCCTCACGATGCAGCAGGATCCGTCTGCTATAAAGTCATCTACGAAGGCAGATCCCTGATGGTCATGACAGACCTCGGATTTGTTACTGACGATATAAGAGCGATGGCTCTCGGAGTCGACGGCATCCTTATCGAAGCAAATTACGACAAGAGGATGCTCGTTTACGGACCTTATCCCGAGGACCTCAAGGCCAGGATCGCAGGTGATAAAGGACACCTGAGCAACGATGCATGCGCCGAGATGATCAGGGATATGATCGATCAGGGCACTTATAACTTTATCCTCGGTCACTTGAGCGAGAATAATAATACTCACGAGAAGGCATATCTCACGGTGACCGAATATTTAAGAAGATATCAGCTCGAGCAGAGCGTCAACTATAATATCGCAGTCGCGAACAGATACGAACCCACGAAAGGCATAGAGATTTGAAGCTCAAGGTCATAGCTCCCGGAAAGATCAAAGAGAAGTGGCTCACAGGCGGCATCGACGAGTACAAAAAGCGCCTGTCGAAGTATTGTTCCGTTGAGATCGTTGAAGTCCAGGACAGCCCCGACTCACTTCCCGTAGACGCAGCGCTGGCTAAAGAAGGCGAGCTCATACTTTCGCGCATAAAGGAAACAGAAGTCGTATGGGTCATGGACCTTCATGGTAAGCTCATGACGTCTGAAGAGATCTCGAAAGCTCTCGTAGAAGATATGGAAAGAGGCGGATCTTCCGTGACCGTAGTGATCGGAGGAAGCAACGGTCTTGCTCCCGAAGTAGTAAAGAGGGCACAAAGAAGGATATGCCTCGGCAATATAACACTCACCCATCAGATGACGAGACTTATACTCCTTGAACAGATTTACAGGGGTTTTAAGATCGCAAGTGGTGAGAAATACCATAAATAAGGCGTTTGACTTTTATACTGTCTCCCGATATAATCTGATAGTCGATACTTTAGTTGACTAAAGTGTTGCTTGTAAGACAATAATATCAGGAGGTAAAAAAGATGAGCAACAAGTTCTACACGCCCGACGGCTTTAACGACACTTTGCCGAGCGTATGCGCATTCAAGAAGGATGCCGAAAGTAAATTAAGAAGGTTGTTCTCCCTCCATGGATACGAAGAGATAGAGACACCCGGCTACGAATATTGCGATATCTATACAAAGACGGATCTTGTAAAAGAAGAGGATCTTTATAAGCTTACGGATTCCAAGGGAAGACTGCTCTGTGCCAGATATGACGGCACCATCCCCGCAGCAAGATATGCTGCTACACTTGCAAAGGACAGATTCCCGTTAAGGCTTTCATATATCGAGAATATGTATCGCTTTAACCAGACGGGCGGCGGTAAGCAGAGTGAGTTCACTCAGGCAGGTGCCGAGCTCATGGGTATCACGGGTTCGGATTCCGATGCAGAGATCATAGCGATGGCTATAAGATCTGCGCTCGAAGTAGGTGTTGAGGATCTTCAGGTAAGTATCGGTCAGGTCGGACTCTTCGAAGGCGCAGTCAAGCAGATGGGTCTTGATGAAGAGACTGCACTCACCGTAAGAAATGCCATAGTAGCTAAGGATTCCGTTACTATCGAGAGGACCGCAAAGGATAAGGGTCTTTCCGATAATGACAGAAGGATGCTCCTTATGTTCGCAGAGTCCTCGGGAGATCCCGATATCCTGAGCGATATCAAGGGTAACTTCACGGATAAGACTGCGCTTGATGCCATAAAGAACCTCGAGGAGATCCTTGAGGCACTCGATGATTACGGATACTTAAAGTATGTTTCCGTAGACCTCGGACTTCTCGGAAGTGAAGGCTACTACACAGGCGTCGTATTTAAGGGTTATACGTACGAAGTCGGATTCCCGATCATCGGCGGCGGAAGATATGACAGGACTGTCGGAGTATTCGGAAGAGACCTCGAGTGCGTAGGTTTCTCTCTCGGTCTTTCGCTTGCGATCACTGCTCTTATGAGACAGGGTCTCGAGCTCGATAATCCCGTAGCCGAAGCAGTTGTCGGATACGAAAAGGGCAACAAGGATGCAAGAAATTCTGCTATTACGCTCGCAGATCAGATGAGACTCGGAGGAACAACGGTCATCCTCGATACTTCGGGAATGAACGAAGAAGAGCTCAACAGATATGCAGATGAGAATGATATCCAGACGGTATTCTGGATCAACGGAGGTCAGGAATAATATGCTTACGATCGCTTTATCTAAAGGAAGACTTGCGGAGCAGGCAATAGAGCTCCTCGAGAGAGCAGGTTATGACTGCACCGCAGCAAAGGAAAAATCAAGAAAGCTCATCCTCGAAGATGAGAAGACGGGACTTCGTTTCATCATGGCAAAGCCTGCCGACGTTCCCACATATGTTGAGTACGGCGCCGCTGATCTTGGCGTAGTCGGTAAGGATACGCTTCTCGAGGAAGGAAGACAGCTTTATGAGGTCATCGACTTGGGATTCGGAAAGTGCCGCATGTGCGTAGCAGGCCCCAAGGAACTCAAGGACGGAAAGCTCGACTCCATCCCCAATAAGAGAGTAGGTACAAAGTATCCCAATATCACGAGAGCATATTTCGAAGGCGTAAAGAAGGAGAGCGTAGAGATCATAAAGCTCAACGGTTCCGTAGAGCTCGCTCCTCTCATCGGACTTTCGGAAGTCATCGTAGATATCGTTGAGTCCGGACGTACTCTTTATGAGAACGGCCTCGATGTCATAGAGACTGTTGCAGATATCTCTGCACGAGTAGTAGTCAACAGAGTATCCATGAAGATGAAGTCAGACGAGATCCGTCCCATGATCGACAAGCTCAAGGCTGAAGTTGAGAAGATGAACAAGGAGAAAGAGGACTGAGACGATGAAGTGCAAAGTAGTTAAAGGAAATAAGGAAAACCTTAAAGAGCTCTGCGATCTTCTCGGAGCCAGATCAAAGATGGACTTAGGTCCCATCATAGAAACAGTAAGCGGCGTTATCGACGATATCAGGGAGAACGGAGATAATGCCGTTCTTAAATATACGGAGAAGTTCGATAAGGCGGTCCTTACGGCGGATAAGATGAGAGTCAGTGAAGCTGAGATCAGCGAAGCGATAAAGAGCGTCGATCCCGAGCTCTTATCTATCCTCAGGAAGGCGGCTGATAATATCAGAGCATTCCACGAGAAGCAGAAGGAAGAAGGCTTCATGATGGATACTGCCAAGGGCTCCAAGATCGGAGTTAAGGTAAGACCCATCGCCGTAGCCGGCATCTACGTACCGGGCGGTACGGCACCCTTGCCCTCTACTGTTCTAATGGACGTTATCCCCGCATCTGTTGCAGGTGTTCCGAGGATCGTATTCTGTACTCCCCCGAGAGCTGACGGAACTATCGCTCCCGTTATCCTTGCAGCGGCATCCATAGCAGGTGCTACCGAGATCTACAAGGTCGGAGGCGCTCAGGCTATCGCGGCTATGGCTTACGGTACCGAGACCATCCCCAGGGTAGACAAGGTATGCGGCCCCGGAAATATCTATGTTAATACAGCAAAGAGACTTGTATTCGGACAGGTCGATATCGATATGTTCGCAGGTCCTTCCGAGATCCTCATCATCGCTGACGATTCGGCTGATCCCGAGTTCGTAGCGGCTGATATGCTCTCTCAGGCAGAGCACGATAAGATCGCATCGGCTATCGTACTCACTACATCGCAGGAGCTTGCTGATAAGGTCCTTGCTGCAGTAGACAGAAGGTCTGATGCGGCTTCGAGGAACGAGATCCTCAAGGCATCTCTTGAGAATTACTGCTCGATCATCGTATGCGACGATCTTGATACGGCGATCGCTTTCTCCGAGGAGATCGCTCCCGAGCACCTTGAGCTCTGTGTAGAGGATCCCGAAGCAACACTTGAAAAGATAAATAATGCGGGCGCGGTATTCATGGGCTACTGGTCCCCCGAGCCTCTGGGCGATTATTTCGCAGGTCCTAACCACACTCTTCCCACGTCGGGAACGGCAAGGTTCTTCTCGCCTCTTAATACGGGCGACTTCTATAAGAAGATGAGCGTCATCAACTATAACGAAGAATCTCTCCGTGAAGTATTTGAGGATGTAGCGAAGTTTGCCGAGAGCGAAGGGCTTACATGTCATGCCGCATCCATCCGCGCGAGGTTTGAAAGATGAGTATCTACTGGAACAAACTTATCAATTCCATAGAGCCCTATACTGCAGGCGAACAGCCTAAGGAAGGACAGAGAGTCATAAAGCTCAATACTAATGAGAATCCCTACTCTCCGTCTCCTAAGTGCAAGGAGGCTCTCAATGATCTTGATATATCTAAGTTAAGGCTCTATCCCAATACGGATTCTACGATCGTTCGTGATGCGGTAGCTTCCGTGGATAACGTAAGTCCCGATAATGTATTTGTCGGAAACGGTTCGGACGAGGTACTGGCTCTTTGCTGGCAGACTTTCTTCGAGAAGGAGGAGAATACCGAAAAGGCAGTCCTTATCCCGGCGATCTCCTATAGTTTCTATCCCGTTTATGCGGACTTTTATTCGGTAAGAGCCGAGAAGATCCCCTTGAAGGAAGATTTCACCATCGATCCTCAGGATTATTGCGGAAAGCCCAACTGCGGTATCTCTATCGCTAACCCCAATGCACCCACGAGCATCGCGATGTCTCTTGATGACATCCGAAAGATCCTCGATGCAAATAAGGAAAGCGTTGTACTTATCGATGAAGCATATGCCGCTTTCGCTGAAGGCTATACTTCTGCGGCTACTCTTATAAATGAGTATAAGAACCTGATCGTTGTAAGGACACTTTCGAAGTCCTACGGTCTTGCAGGCTTGAGGCTCGGTTATGCGATCGGTGACAAGGAGCTGATCGAAGGCCTTAAGAGAGCAAGGGATTCCTTTAATTCCTATCCTGCCGACTATATCGCACAGACGCTGGCGGCAGCGGCTCTTCTCGATCGCGAGAACTTCAGGAAGAACAGGGATGCGCTCGTAGCTACGAGAAACAGGGTCACGAAGGAGCTTCGTCAGATGGGATTCGATCTTCCGGATTCGTCCGCGAATTTCGTATTTGCAAAGCCCCCAATGCCCATAACGGCAGAATCGCTCTACAAAAACCTCAAGGCAAAAGGTATACTTGTAAGGTATTTTAATAAGCCGCTCATCAATGACAGGCTCAGGATCTCCATCGGTACCGATGAGGAGATGGACGAATTCCTGAAGGCCGTAAGAGAGGAGATCAGTAATGGCAAGAACAGCTGAGATCAAGAGAACAACAGGTGAGACCGACATCTCGATAAAGATCGATATCGACGGTCAGGGCAAGAGCGATATCGATACGGGTATCGGATTCTTCGATCACATGCTCACGGCTCTTTCCAAGCACTCGGGAATGGATCTCGATATTAAGTGCAAGGGAGATCTCTATGTAGATGCACATCACTCCGTAGAGGATGTAGGTATCGCTCTGGGACAGGCTTTCGCTCAGGCAATGGGCGACAAGAAGGGTATCGTAAGGTACGGCAGTGCCAGATGTCCTCTCGATGAGGCTTTGGGTGATGCGGTGATCGATATCTCAGGCAGACCATTTATCGTATTTAACTGCGAGTTTACCGCGGATAAGTGCGGAGAGATGGATACCCAGCTCTTCGAGGAATTCTTCAGATCGTTCGCTTTCAATGCAGGTATCACATTGCACATCAGCAGCCCTTACGGCGTGAACGATCACCACAAGGCTGAGGCTATGTTCAAGTCTCTTGCCAGAGCTATAAGACAGGCTGCGGCCATCGATACGCGATTCAAGGATCAGGTCATATCGACCAAAGGCGTCCTTTGATATAACGGAGGTATAAAGAAATGATGATCAAAGACACAGATTTTATCGATTTGCCCGTATTCATCAAGGGTAAGGTTAGAAACGTATACGATCTTGGAGATTCTCTCCTCATGATCGTAACAGACAGGATCTCTGCTTTCGATGTAGTATTCGATGAGCTGATCCCCGATAAGGGCAAGGTATTGTCCTCCATTTCCGCCTTCTGGTTTGATTTCACCAAGGACATCATCCCTAATCACGTGATCTCTACGGATCCTAAGGACTATCCCATGGGTCTTGATAAGTACGAGGAAGAGCTCAAGGGCAGATCCATGCTCGTTAAGAAGGTCGACATGCTTCCCGCTGAGTGCATCGTAAGAGGTTACCTCGAAGGTTCCGCTCTCAAGGAGTACAAGGCTCACGGTACTGTAGGCGGCATCAAGATGCCCGAGGGTATGGTTCAGGGCGATAAGCTCCCCGAGCCTCTTTTCACACCTTCCACTAAGGCTGAAGAGGGTCACGACATCAACATCACTTTCGAGCAGCTCGTCGAGCTCCTCGGCGAAGAAGATGCAAATGCTCTTAAGAATGCTACACTCGCTCTTTACAACAAGGTATCCGAGTTCGCACTTACAAAGGGACTCATCCTTGCAGATACAAAGTTCGAGTTCGGTAAGATCGACGGCAAGCTCGTTGTTGCCGACGAGATGTTCACACCCGATTCTTCAAGATTCTGGGATGTTAACGATTACGAGCCCGGTCATGCTCAGAAGAGCTTTGACAAGCAGTACTTGAGAGAGTGGCTCGAGACCCTCGACTGGGATAAGACATATCCCGCTCCCAAGCTTCCCGATGAGGTCATCGCTAAGACAGCCGAGAAGTATAAGGAGTGCTACTCCAGGATCACAGGTAAGGAAATCGAATAATTGATCGCGATAATTGATTACGGAATGGGCAACCTGGCTTCGGTCAGTAAAGCCCTCACATACATACACTACGAATCGGTGATCACATCAGATCCCGAAGTCATCCGCAAGGCTGACGGCGTCATCCTCCCGGGAGTCGGTGCATACGGTCCCGCGATGGAGGCTCTTAAGAAGACGGGGCTCGATATCGCCGTGAAGGAAGCGGCAGCTTCGGGAAAGCCGCTTCTGGGCATCTGCCTCGGAATGCAGCTCATGCTGTCAGGTTCCGAAGAGGGTGCAAACGGTGGCGAGCTCATCGAGGGTCTTAACATAATCCCGGGAAAGGTACTGAAGTTTCCTGCTGCAGACACCGTAGAGAAGGGACTTAAGGTTCCCCAGATCGGCTGGAACAAGCTGACCGATGTTACGGGCGAGCTCATGAGAGACGGAGATTTCGTTTATTTCGTTCACTCATTCTACTGCCTTCCCGACGATGACGGGGACAGTGCCGCAAAGACAGAGTACGGCATAAAGTACACCGCCGCTCTTCAGAGAGGCAACATCTTTGCTACACAGTTCCACCCGGAAAAGAGCGGTGAAGCGGGACTTCAGATGCTCATCAGATTCGCAAGGAGAACAAGAACATGATAATACTCCCCGCAGTCGACCTCTTAGGAGGCAAGTGCGTAAGACTTAAGCAGGGTAAATATGACCAGATAACAGTCTATAGTGACGATCCGATCGCTCAGGCTTTCTCTTTTAAGGAAGCAGGTGCGGAGTGGATCCATGTTGTAGACCTCGATGCCGCAAAGTCCGGTATCCCTACTAATCACGAGATCATAAGACAGATCAGTGAGAAGACGGGCCTTAAAGTAGATACGGGCGGAGGCATCAGAAATCTCGATACACTGAAGAGATGGATCGAGGATTACGGCGTATCAAGATGCGTCATCGGAACATCTGCCATCAAGGATCGTAAGTTCACCGAGGAGGCATTAAAGCTCTATTCGGATAAGATCGCTATCGGCATCGATGCGAAGGACGGAGACGTAGCGGTTGACGGCTGGACATCAGGTTCGGGTGTCAGTGCACTTGAGTTTGCGCTTACGATGAAGTCCATAGGTGCAAAGACGGTCGTCTTCACGGACATCTCAAGAGACGGCATGCTCACGGGCCCCGCTTTCGAGTCCACTAAGGAACTCGTCGATAAGACGGGTCTTGACGTTATCGCTTCAGGCGGCATCGGATCAGACGAAGATATCATGTATATAAAGGGCAGCGGCTGCGCAGGCGTTATTGTCGGCAAGGCTATCTACGAGGGAAAGGTGGATCTTAAGAAATGCTTACAAAGCGTATAATCCCCTGCCTCGATGTAAAGGACGGACGTGTCGTAAAGGGCGTTAATTTCGTATCCTTAAGAGATGCGGGAGACCCTGTAGAGTGTGCTAAGCAGTATAATCTCTCGGGTGCCGACGAGCTCGTCTTCCTCGATATCACGGCCACCCTGGAAGCAAGAGATACCGTTATCGATATGGTCGGAAGAGTCGCAGATGAGGTGTTCATCCCTTTCACCGTCGGCGGCGGTATACGGACTGTTGAGGATATAAGAGCCATCCTTAATGCAGGTGCAGATAAGGTATCGCTCAATTCCGCAGCGGTAAAGAATCCCGATTTCGTAAGAGAGGCTTCCGAGAGGTTCGGCGCTCAGTGCATCGTGGTTGCTATCGATGTTAAGAGCCGAGAGGGACAGGAAGACAAGTTCCCTTCAGGCTATGAGGTAGTTATCGCAGGCGGTACGAAGCCTACGGGTATCGACGCTCTCGAATGGGCGAAGAAAGTCGTAGACTTAGGATGCGGCGAGATACTCCTTACTTCGATGGATAAGGACGGTACAAAGTCCGGTTATGACAATGTGATCACTTCCATGATCGCAGATGCAGTCGACGTACCCGTTATCGCTTCGGGCGGAGCCGGAACGATGGAGGATTTCTACGACGGTATCGTAGAAGGAAAGGCAGATGCCGTACTCGCGGCAAGTCTTTTCCACTTCGGCGAGATCAAGATCTCCGACCTTAAGGAATATCTCGAGGGCAGAGGCCTTCCCATAAGAAAGATCGGAAGAGAGCTCGATATGTGGGCACACATGAAGAAAAATTCCGACGGAATGGTTCCGGCTATTACCGTTGATTCCGAAAGCGGCGAAGTCCTCATGATGGCATATATGAACTACGAAGCTTTCGAGCTCACATGCAAGACAGGCTATATGCACTACTATTCAAGATCCAGAGAAACACTCTGGAAGAAGGGTGAGACATCAGGTCACCTTCAGAAAGTAGTGGAAGGCAGGATCGACTGCGATAAGGATACGCTCCTTTATAAGGTCGAGCAGACAGGAGCCGCATGTCATACGGGCAATAAGAGTTGTTTTTATACCACTATCGATGAGTGGGATACAGATATAAAGGAGTAATACTATGGATATCATCAAGGAACTTTACAGTGTCATCTTAGACAGACAGAAGAATCCCGAAGAGGGCTCTTACACGAATTATCTTCTCGGCAAGGGTACTGAGAAGATCTGTAAGAAGGTAGGCGAAGAGGCAGTAGAGACGGCTATCGCTGCAGCTAAGGGCAACAAGAGCGAAGTTATCGCCGAGATCGCTGACCTCGAGTATCACGTTCTTGTACTCATGGCTGACATGGGTATCACATTGGACGACGTCGAGAAGGAACTCAGAAGCCGTCGCTGATAAGATCGAAACGATATTAATGATAAAAACTGCCGGTTATTTTTCCGGCAGTTTTTTTCGGCGCAACTTTCCGGCCGAAAATGCGTATTATATGTCGTATGGGGGTATTATCATGTTCTTTTTGACATTGTTTTTGGTAGCTTTATATTTCTTTTGCTTTGTATCTTTTCTTACAGGCGATCAGCCCGGATTTGTTTCTTTTCTAGATACGATCATGAGAAGGATTCCTTTTGTGGGTCAGGAACAGCTCAAAGGCGGTTTTTGGGATTCTCTGAGAAGCTGGATGCTGGTAGTGCTTATCCTGGCATCGTTCTTTCTTATTCTGAATATGTTCTTAAGACATAAGAAAGCTGTAGACGGACGAATTCCCGAAGTCGTGATCTGTATGTGTGTCGCATTATCCTTTGCGGGATACTACGGTGCGGCTGTCTTCATGGCAAGATACGAGATCGTCATATCCTCCGCTCACATACTCTATATGTCCACGGCGGAATTGTCGCTCGTCATGGCGGGCATCAACCTCTACGGTGTCATGAAGAGCAGGGAAAAGGGAAAGAAAGCAAGTATCCTTTATCCGCTTTCTCTGATACTGATATTTGGCATCATGTTCTTTTTCGCCGGCGGATTCAGGGCGTTCAGGACTAGTTCTCAATATAGTGCGAACTACGGTAAGTTCTTCGAGGAAAATCATGACGAGATGAGAGAAAGGCTCGAGAAGGGCTATGTCGGAAATTTCCAGAATCAGGCAGTAGAAACAGATGAGGGTCTTTATTTCCTTGATTATGTTGAATGTGATAATGGAGTCAGGTCGATCTATTATCAGTCGGTAAAGAAGATGGATCCGGAGGGGAATATCTCCGAAATATATGCAAATACAGAATATAAAGGCATCTACTCAGGTGTCTACTCGATCGGATATGCCAACGGATATCTGTTTATCGCTAATCGAAACAGCGTGATAAGACTTGATCCCGATACGGGAGTGACCGAAGATGTCATAACGGCTGATGACGGGCATGAGATTTTTGATTGCTGTGTAGTCGATAACAGGATCTATTACATGCAGGATATCATTTCCGGTGAAGAGCGAACGGATTATATAAGAGACGGGCTCTACTACGATAAGTACATCATGGTCGCAGAGATCACAGGCGGGGAGGTTCAGGAGCCGGAGCTCTATCTAGCAGATGTGAGTATGTCGGGCTGGTATGAAAATGCGGATCTTCTTCAGAGATATATCGAGGGTGAGACTCCGTATAATACTGTTTCCCTGTCGAGCAGATATCAGTGTATAGACGGAACGAGGTACGCCATAGAGGATACTGACTATTCCGAGGGAAGCGACAACGGTATTCTCGTCATAAGAGATGTTGACAACAGTATTGTCACCGATATAGAGAATGCAGGCGGAATTAATATCAGTAACGGCAGGATATATTATGTCAGTCTCATGGAGAACGGATTTGATATCTGCAGCTGTGCTCTCGACGGTTCCGATATCGTGGTAATAGATTCCTACGAGGATGGCCGCGACTACCGAAATGCTTTTATAGACGATTTCAGGATCATGATCGGGCAGGGGAAGATCTTAGTAACGGCAAGCGGTTATGTGTACGGGACGGATTACGATATCATCAATGATTCGATGGTATACGTCACGGATCTGGTATAACAGGTCCGTGACATATCGTGATATAATGCGGAAGAGCTTTAGAAGCAATAATTTTCCTCGTTGACACGATCTATACCCCGTGATAAAATATCACAGCTAAAACCCTTAGAGGTCTTTTTTTATTGTGTAAAAAAATCGGAAAAGATCTCAGATTATGGAGGAGTCGAACAATGGCTAAGACAAGTGCACGTGACAAGCTCACACTCGCATGCGAAGAGTGCAAGCAGAGAAATTATCAGACATATAAGAATAAGAAGAACGATTCCGAGAGACT
Source organism: Ruminococcaceae bacterium KH2T8 (assembly GCA_900111435.1). Taxonomy (NCBI): domain Bacteria; kingdom Bacillati; phylum Bacillota; class Clostridia; order Eubacteriales; family Oscillospiraceae; species Ruminococcaceae bacterium KH2T8. The sequence goes on along the minus strand of FOIY01000001.1, from coordinate 954,264 downwards.
CGAGCTTAAGAAGTACTGCCCTTTCTGCCGTAAGCACACGGTTCATAAGGAAACAAAGTAATATAACGGTACATTTCTTAAAGAGGTAACAAGATGGCTGACAAGAACAAAAAGATGAATGTCTTCCAGCGTATTGCTCAGCTCTTCAAGGATGTAAGGACAGAACTCAAGAGAGTTGTATGGCCTTCCAAGGAGAAGCTCAAGAATACGTGTGCCGTTGTCCTCGTTGTTATTGTATTCTTTGCTATCTATCTGTCCATCATCAACAATGGCGGACACTGGGTGCTTGAGAAGATCGGTTTCTATGACAATACACCGATCACTACAACAACATCGGTAGCCGACACTACGGTAGCTGAAACAACAGCTGCTACTGAAGCTACGGAAGAGACTTCTGAAGAAACAACTACTACCGAGGAGACTACTGAGGCCACCGAAGAAACAGACGAAGAGTCTGAGACAGAGGAGACCGATGAGGATACCGAGGAGACGGATGAGAGTGAGGAGGATAACTGATGGCTGAATTAAATGAAGCTAAATGGTACGTTGTCCACACATATTCCGGTTATGAGAATAAAGTAAAGACTATTCTTGAGAAGACTGTTGAGAAGCGCGGAATGCAGGATATCATTCAGGAGATCAACGTTCCCACCGAAGACGTCTTCGAGATCAAGGACGGTAAGAAGAAGGCAGTTAAGCGCAAGAAGTATCCCGGTTACGTATTCATCAAGTTGGTAAGTAACTTCGAGAACCTCAAGGATAACGAAGAGCCTTCTACTGCAGATAAGGAACTCTGGTACCTTATCCGCAACACAAGAGGAGTTACGGGATTCGTAAGCACAAACCCCAATAAGCCTCTTCCGATCACAGACAGTGATCTCGCTGCAATGGGTATCGCTACAGACTGGGTACCTGATGTCGATTACGATATCGGAGATACCATCAGAGTAATCAGCGGACCTTTCGCAGACAGCATCTGCGTAGTAGAGGAAATGAACTACGAGAAGCAGCAGGTTAAGGTCAAGATCGCAATGTTCGGACGTGAGACGCCCGTATATCTCGACTTCACACAGGTTGAGAGGATCTAATTCAAAGACTGCTAAGCACATTAGTGCCCGGTAGATAAAAAATAATGGGAGGTGGCCAGTATGGCTAAGAAAGTCACAGGTTATATCAAGCTTCAGATACCTGCAGGCAAAGCAACACCCGCGCCGCCGGTCGGACCAGCTCTTGGACAGTACGGAGTAAACATTGCTCAGTTTGTTAAAGAGTTCAATGAGAGAACAGGTAAGGATGCAGGTCTTATCATCCCCGTAGTTATTACGGTATATGCAGACCGCACATACTCTTTCATTACAAAGACTCCGCCGGTACCGGTATTGCTCAAGAAGGAGTGCAACATTGAGAGTGGTTCAGGACGTCCTAACACACAGAAGGTTGCTACGATCACATTCGAGCAGTGCAAGAAGATCGCACAGATCAAGATGCCCGATACAAATGCAGCTTCCGTTGAGGCTTGTGCCGAGATGGTTGCAGGTACAGCAAGAAGTATGGGTATCGTAGTTACAAGAGACTGATTAGAAAAGGAGAAAAGCTATGAAGGCTGGTAAGAGATATACAGAGCTTAGTAAGCTCGTTGACAGAAGCGTAGCCTATGATCCTTCTGAGGCAGTTCGTCTTGTACAGGAGACAGGTAAGGCTAAGTTCGACGAGACAGTCGAGCTCCACGTTCGTCTTGGTGTTGACTCCCGTCACGCTGATCAGCAGGTCAGAGGTGCGGTAGTTCTTCCTCACGGAACAGGACGTACAAAGAAGGTTCTCGTATTCGCAAAGGGTCCCAAGGCTGATGAGGCTAAGGAAGCCGGCGCAGATTACGTAGGCGCAGAAGATATGGTCGACAAGATCACAAAGGAAAACTGGTTCGATTTCGACATCGTAGTTGCTACACCTGACATGATGGGTGTTGTAGGTCGTCTCGGTAAGGTTCTTGGTCCTAAGGGACTCATGCCTAACCCTAAGTCCGGAACAGTTTCCATGGATGTTACTAAGGCCATCAACGATATCAAGGCAGGTAAGATCGAGTACCGTCTCGACAAGACAAACATCATCCACTGCCCTATCGGAAAGGTTTCTTTCGGACAGGAGAAGCTTGAGGAGAACCTCAAGACTATCATGGATGCTATCGTTAAGGCTAAGCCTGCTGCTGCTAAGGGTCAGTACCTGAAGAATGTTTCCATTTCTTCTACAATGGGCCCCGGCATCAAGATCAACTCCTCTAAGTTCACAGCTTAAGGATCAGATCTACCACAATTAAATACCAATTCATACCGAAGACAGCCTGGTACCTTATGGTGCCACGCCGAGGATGAAACTCTATATCTAGTTTTAGATCACGAGATTTTCAACAACCCTCATGTCATTCGGCGTGAGGGTTTTAAAATCTAAAAAGGAGGAAAACCTAAATGCCTAGTGAAAAAATTCTGGCTGCTAAGAAGCAGGTCGTTGCAGACCTCGTAGAGTCCTTTAAGGGCGCAGCTACATTCGTATTCGCTTCCGCACGTGGTCTTACAGTTGAGCAGGACACGAATCTTCGTAACGAGCTTCGTAAGAACGACGTTAAGTATCAGGTAGTAAAGAATACGACTCTTCGCCTTGTATTCAAGGAGTTGGGTATTGAAGGTCTCGACGAGCTTCTCAAGGGACCTACAGCTGTAGCTTTCTCTAACGACGTTATTGCACCCGCAAAGGTTCTTAGTAAGTTCGCTGAGGAGTATGAGCCCCTTGAGATCAAGGGTGGTATCATCGAGGGCAGAGTTGCCGACAAGGCAGAGATCGATGCTCTTGCAAAGGTACCCGACAAGGAGACTCTTTACAGTCAGGTCGTCTATGGTTTGCTTTTCCCGTTTACAAAGCTTGCCATGCTCGTCAAGGCTGTTGCCGAGAAGGCACAGGAAGAAAGCGGCGTAGCTGCTGAGCCTGTTGCTGAGGAGGCACCCGCTGCTGCAGAAGCTCCCGCTGAGGAAGCTGCTGCTCCCGCAGAAGAGGCACCTGCTGCTGAGGCAGAGCCTGTAACAGCTGAAGCACCCGCTGAAGCATAATCTAATTATTTATTCTTAAATGGAGGAAATTAAAAATGGCTAGTGAGAATATCACAAAGATCCTCGACGAGATTAAGGCTCTTTCCGTTACAGAGCTTTTCGACCTCGAGAAGGCAATTGAAGAAGAGTTTGGCGTATCTGCTGCAGCTGTTGTTGCTGCTGCTCCCGCAGCTGGCGGTGAGGCAGGCGGTGCTGCTGAGAAGACAGAGTTCACTGTAATGCTCAAGAGCTTCGGTGATTCCAAGATGAACGTTATCAAGGCTGTTAAGGATGTTCTTGGTCTTGGTCTTAAGGACGCTAAGGAGCTTGTTGAGAAGGCTCCCGTTGCTCTTAAGGAGAACGTTGCTAAGGATGAGGCTGAGGAGCTTGTTAAGAAGCTTTCCGAGACAGGCGCTGAGCTCGAGCTCAAGTAATATCTGTCTTAGAACTTATCTAAACGATATCAACGGCGTGACCTTTTACGGGTCGCGCCGTTTTTCTTATCGGATAAGAATATTTCTCCTTGACATATCAGCACCTCGTTGCTACAATTAATAAGCATTTTCTATGGCGGCATAGCTCAGTTGGCCAGAGCGTCCGGTTCATACCCGGCAGGTCGTAGGTTCGAATCCCACTGCCGCTACCATGGAAGGCCCGTTGGTCAAGCGGCTAAGACGTCGCCCTTTCACGGCGGAGTGACGGGTTCGATTCCCGTACGGGTCACCATAACAAGTTAAGTCTCTTTCGTATAGCGAGGGAGGCTTTTTGTTATTCCGGAAAAATAACCGAGAATTAATATGTTAGAATATCAAATGGTAATTGGAACTTTGGAGGACGAGGCAAGTGAGCCATAGGATACTGATAGTCGAAGATGACATGACGATCGCATCTCAGATGAAGATAGCACTCGAAAACTGGGGATATGAGGTGTGTCTTACCGAAGATTTCAGTGATCCTTTGGCAGAATTCGTAAAGTATAATCCCCACCTTGTTCTCATGGATATAACTCTCCCATTCAACAACGGATTCTTCAGATGTTCGAAGATCAGGGAAGTATCGAATGTCCCGGTTATCTTCGTATCATCCGCCAGTGATAACCTCAATATGATCACAGCTATCAATATGGGCGGCGACGATTTTATCACCAAGCCCTTTGACTTTAATGTGATGCTTGCCAAGATAAAGGCGGTCCTGAGAAGGACATACGATTTCGCAGGAAGCAGCACTCAGTATATGGAGCACAGGGGAGCAGTCTATAACCCTGCTGATTCAACACTTTCGTATAACGGAGAAAGGATCGACCTTACGAAGAACGAGAGCAAGATCCTGAATGCTCTTATCTCGAAGAAGGGAAGTATCGTCTCCAGGAACCGACTCATGGAGCAGCTCTGGAACGATGATCTTTTTGTTGACGAGAATACATTGAGTGTAAATGTTAACCGATTGAGAAGGAAACTCGACGAAGCGGGACTTAACGATTTCATAAAGACCAAGAAGGGTCAGGGCTATATCATTGAATGATCTTAAGAGCTACATAAGATCACGGATTCCTTTCGCGGTAGTTATAGTGATGATACTTGCCGTTTCGTGGGTATTGTGCCTTTTGTATTCGCTGCCCGTAAGTCCTTTCGTTCACATCACATATATGTCGATCGCGATATGTCTGATAGCTGTCGCAGTTGATCTGATCCGCTACAAGGGAAGACTTGATGATGTCAGGAGAGGCGTTATCTCAGAGAGTGAGATCGATCCCAAAGATGCTATCGAACAGGAATATATAGACCGTATAGCTACGCTTGAGTCAGCTCTGCGGGATGCCAATGATTCCGCTAATTCCAGATATAACGAGATGGTCGATTACTATACTATATGGGCTCATCAGATAAAGACACCGATAAGTGCCTTGTCTCTTACAGCTCAGAATATTGAGGACGATGACTTGAGAGAATCTCTTATGACCCAGATCGTAAGGATCGAGGACTATGCGGATATGGTCATGGGCTATATAAGGCTCGACAGCGAGACGAGTGACCTGGTATTCGCAAAGCAGTCTGTCGAGAATATCGTAAGGCAGGAACTGAAGAAACAGAGATCGGCGATAGTCGCAAAAGGACTGGGACTTGATTTCAATGGCGGAGAGCATGAAGCGGTCACGGATGCAAGGTGGCTCGGGTTTGCCGTAGGTCAGGTACTGAGCAACAGTATAAAGTATTCATCTCAGGGCAAGATCACGATACTCTGTGACGATGACAGGATAATCATAAAAGACGAGGGAATGGGAATAGCTCCGGAGGATCTCCCTCGAGTCTTTGAAAAAGGCTATACCGGTTATAACGGCAGGGGAGACAAGAAATCCACCGGCATCGGGCTTTATCTCGTAAGAAGGACGATGGATCTTCTCGGAGGAGATATACGGATCGATTCGGAAGTCGGCAAAGGAACGGAAGTTACACTGTATCTTACAAAAGCGTAAGATACAGTTTCTTTTTGTAAGGACGATAAATGGAACGGGAGACACATAAGAAATAAGATATTACCGTAAAGAAATATCGGAGGTAATAAACATAATGTCGATGCTTGAAGTCAAGAATCTCAAGAAAGTCTACACGACAAGATTCGGTGGGAATAAGGTAACAGCATTATCCAATGTAAATTTCACGGTCGAAAGAGGCGAATATGTAGCGATCATGGGTGAGTCGGGATCGGGAAAGACCACGCTCCTCAATATCCTTGCAGCTTTAGATAAGCCTACGGAAGGCGAAGTCATCCTGGAAGGTAAGAGCCTTAATAAGGTAAGCGATAAGTCTCTGGCGGCTTTCAGGAGAGAGAGGCTCGGATTCGTATTCCAGGAGTTCAATCTTCTGGACAACTTCTCTCTTCGCGATAACATCTATCTTCCTCTCGTTCTTGCGGGAGAAAAGCCTGACGAGATGAAAAAGAAGATAACTCCCATTGCTAATAAGCTCGGAATAAGCGATCTTCTCGAGAAGTATCCCTATGAAGTCTCGGGAGGTCAAAAGCAGAGAGCTGCTGTAGCAAGAGCGATAATCACAAAGCCTGATATCCTGCTGGCGGATGAACCCACGGGTGCTCTTGATTCCGGATCTACCGATGAGCTCTTAAGGCTCTTCAGACAGATCAATGAGGACGGTCAGTCGATCCTCATGGTAACTCACTCGGTAAAGGCGGCAAGTACAGCAGGCCGCGTGCTCTTCATAAAGGACGGCGTTGTCTACCATCAGCTCTACAGAGCCAATATGGGTTCGGAGGAATTCTACAGGAAGATCTCCGATTCGTTGACTGCACTTGTCGGTTCGGGGGAGCAGTAAGATGGGAAATATCTATTCTAAGCTCGCGCTTACTTCCATAAGGAAGAACAGGGCATTTTATGTTCCGTATATCATATCTTCGGGAATAATGATCGCGCTGTTCTTTATCGTTACGGCATTAACGCTCGATCCATATCTTCGTGAGATGCACGGCGGACTTACGCTTATAGATCTTCTTAATATGGGTGTACCTGTCGTAGCATTACTTTCGCTGATATTTATCTTTTACATAAGCTCCTTTATCATGAAAAGGCGAAAGAAGGAGCTCGGACTATACAGTGTCCTCGGTATGGAAAAGAAACACATAATCGCGATCGTCTCGAGAGAGAATTTCGTCGTTGCGACTCTTTCGATCCTGTTCGGCATAATTCTGGGACTTATATTTAAGAAGATCAGTCAACTGGTGCTCCTTAAGATCACCCACAGTGATGCGGATTTCGGATTCGATATTCCCTGGAAAGCGACCATAGTGACAGTCCTGATCTTCGCGGTCATCTTCTTCGTAGTGTCAGTAGCATCTTCTGCGGAGATTCTCTTAAGATCAACTCTCGGGTACTTAAAGAGCGGCAATGCGGGTGAGAAGAAGCCTAAAGCCAACTGGTTCGTCGGAATCCTCGGTATGGCTGTGCTGGCGACGGGATATGCCCTCGCTTGTGCGGTGGATGATGCCGTATCGGCTTTCACGTTCTTCTTCCCTGCGGTGATCCTCGTCATAATCGGTACGTATCTGGTATTCGTAGCAGGAAGCGTTCTTATCCTTCATATCATGAAGAAGAACAAGAACTATTACTACAAGACGGAGCATATGATCTCCATATCGGGAATGATCTACAGGATGAAGAGAAACGGCATGGGTCTAGCGACTATCTGTATCCTTTCTACCATGGTACTGGTGATGATATCGTCAGTAACGACGGTCCTGTTCCTTAATCAGGAGAATATGAACAAGCAGTATCCGTACGATTTCTGTGCTTCGGCAGCTCCCGTTGACTATTCGGCGGAGAAAGCCATCCTGATCGATCCCGAGATACTTCGTGAGGAAGCTGAAGAGACTGCTTCGCGTACAGGATGCGAGATAAAGGATTTTGATTATTACTATCTTCTCGGTCTTTGCGCCGTAGTAACGGACGGAAACAACATAGATTTCTGGCAGGACTTTGAAGACTATTACAATGTGTACGTCATGGATCTCGACAGTTATAACAGAGTAACGGATCAGACGGTGGAGCTTGAGGAAGGACAGATCGGATTATATTGTGAGAACATTCCTGATATCCTCGGCGACGAGATCACTATCGCAAACAGGAAGTCCTACAGTAAGATCGATCTTCCCGCTCAGCCCGAAGTAATGCTGGAGAATGCTGTCATGACATATTCCAGAGCTGATGTGTTCCTTGTAGTATCGGATCTTGATGAGCTCGTAAGTGTTGATCGTATCCTTCTGGAAAAGTGGAATGAACTCTTTATGGAAGACGGAGGCCCCGCATACTGGAATCTCTCCAGGGTGTATACGGAATACAATATCGAAGGAGATGACAGGGAGTTCTTCATCGAATACGGTAAGGATCATCTCCAGGAACTGAGCGAAGAAGAGCTTACTTATATGAATACCAACTGGGGCAGGTGGGAAGACGGCACCAACGAGAATGTATTCTCCAAGGTCATGTTCGTGGATTACTTCTATTCCCTTTACGGAGGACTGTTCTTCCTGGGAATACTCCTGAGTGTCGCATGTATCACGATCGCAGTGCTCGTCATGTACTTCAAGCAGATCCTCGAAGGATATGAGGATGCCGGAAGGTTCTCGATAATGAAGAAGGTCGGTCTTTCTAACGAGGACATAAAGAAGACGATCTATTCGCAGATAGTCATAGTATTTGTACTTCCTCTCCTGACGGCAGGTATCCACACGGCCTTTGCCTATAAGATGGTCAAGCGAATGCTGATACTCTTCGGAGTCAATGATGCGACTTCCTATTTCACGATACTTCTCATATCCGTTCTGCTGTTCTCCGTATTCTACGGTATCGTATTCATGATAACAGGCAAGAATTACTTTAGGATCGTGGGAGATGCCGACAAGGCATACGCCTGACAAGAAGCACATTTTCCAACCCTCGTGTTATTCTGAGGAGCACCCGCTGATATTGCGGGTGCTCTTTGCTTTATAAGGAGTTCATGGGATATAATAACTAACCGTAATATGGATATATTAAAGAAATACAGGAAGAATATCAGTCTTATCATCCTTGCCGCCTGCGTGCTCATCGCCTGGGGCTATATGTGCTATCTCGTCAGGGATACGGTCCTGGCATGCCATGATTCCATGATGGAGTTTATAAATGCGAGAGTAAACGGCTGGCAGCAGGGCTATTCGTACGGCATGGAATATTCTCTTGCCAGGGGAAAGGTAGGATTTATCTTTCCCGCGGTCATCATGTTCCGTTTCTTTGTCAACGGCAGCGGCAATTATCTTGCAATCTGGCTCCTGCAGTATGTTCCGGTATTTGCCAATATCGCTCTGATAGGATCCCTTTTTGCAAAGAAGATAAATAAGGCGGCAGGACTGTTCTTCGCGCTTTTCTTCTTCTCTTTCCTTCAGATGGATATCTGGCACTGCCTGATCACATGCTATCCGCTGGATTTCATGTACGGCCTCTTCTTGATGATATCGGGTCTATGGCTCTACGCTGATCACTTTGAGGCTGAAGGCCGAAAGAGGATCGTAAAGCTCGTGATAAGTGTTATCTGTTTCTATGAATCGATGCAGGTATATGAGGCGTTTATAGTCGGATCCCTGGTCTACGCTGTGATAGCTTTCGCGTATGCAAGAAGGGATCGTTCGGGAATATCGGGATTTATAAAGAATCTGATCCCCCATTTTATTACGGCGGTACTGTATCTCGGCATACTCCTTTACCTCAGAGCTCATCCCGTAGTAGATACGGCGGTGCCTGCGATAGGTGAGAGCCCTGACATCAAGAGGATCGCCAAGACAGCATTTGAGTTTTCTACCGGAATGTTCCCCATGAAGGATCTCAGGATAATGCCCTCGGTAAAGGAACTGTTTCTGCCGTGGAATATAAGTAAGAAGGCGGCAGGCGTAGGGCTCGCGGGAGGACTCGGCACGTTTATCGCGGCTGTCCTTTCGGGTGCGGAATACAGGGCAGGTGATGACACTGCCCGTAAGAGCATCATGAAGAGGCTTACGGTGATCGGCATCTCGGGTGCCCTTATCGGTGCGACCTATGCGCTTCCTCATTCGCTCATACCTTCATACCAGAACTGGGTCATAGAAGGAGCGGCAGGAGGATATCTTCCTACGACTATCTGCTATTTCGGCTGGGCTGTCGCACTCGTGGCGCTGTTTCTTATCTGCGTAAACTTTATATCTTCGATAAAGGTGTTGAGAGCCATGTTCGCTATAGGCGCGGCAGCGGCAGTTACGTGCTGTGCTTATATAACGGTAAATATCAATAACTCATTTCGCAGTATCGATTCATTCTCCGGTACGGTGATGTCGGTAAAGTACAGGACGTTCTATGACATGATCACCGAGGACGGCATAAGGGATATGGGGATCACTTATTTCTATATGCCTGCCTATAATGGCGTACACAGCAACATCGAGACGGATGAGTCGCTGGCAGACCTGGAATTCGGATATGATGTCGAGCTCATAAACTCTATTGAAGGCAATGAGATGCTCTTGCAGGATAACGATGCCGCATATATGATATTCGATGCGGATGCACATGCGGGCCTGCTGATCAGAGTAGATGACTATACTGCCTCAGGCGATAAATGGATGACATCATCCCCTATATATGTGTTCTCGGCAGAGGATGAGGACCTTATCTTGATACTTGTCGATCAGAAGGGTGTAACGAGCGAGATCCCGGTCCATGTCGAAGGCGGTCGGGGGACATATGTCGAGCATCCTACGCCGGTCTCCGCGTATACCATAGATATTGGTTTTGCGGGCTGAAGAGACCTTTAAATTTTTGTTAAATTCACTATTGCTATTTAAGGATATGCGAAGTATAATACTCCCTGCGCGACTTCGAAAGGCGTAGTCTGCGCACGCGAAGAAGTCGGAGATTGCCGCATTTGTATGAGCTGCATGTGAAGGCGGGTAACTTCGGCGGAGCAGGTCGGGACAATGATCCCCGACGTTTCGGCTAAAGCCGGCAGCGTTATTTACTTGAGCGTCTGCCCAGAAGCCAAAGTGCCGATTGTTGATCAGGTCGGTAACTGGATATCTGGGTTTTTGAATGGGACAAGAAGAAACGCCCGGAACAGTTGAAAAGAAATACAGCATTTTGGAGGAAAAAGAAATGGCAACACAGAAGCTCAGAATCAAGATCAAGGCTTACGATCACCAGCTCCTCGACGAGAGCGCAGCAAGCATCATCGCAGCAGTAGAGCGCACAGGTGCAAGCTTCAGCGGACCTATCCCGCTCCCTACAGAGAAGGAGATCGTTACTATCCTTCGTTCTCCTCACAAGTACAAGGATTCTCGTGAGCAGTTCGAGCAGAGAACACACAAGCGTTTGATCGACGTATACGCACCTACGGCTAAGACGGTAGATGCACTTCAGAAGCTTGACATGCCTGCCGGTGTTTCTATCGAGATCAAGGTCTGATAGACATCGAAAGGCTTTAATCGGTTGGTCCAAACGCCAAAAAGATCGGCCGAGGTCACGTTCGCACAGCGAACCAATAACCTAATAGGAGGAAAGAAGAATGACGAAATTCATTATTGGCAAGAAGTCCGGTATGACACAGCTCTTTGATGAGAACGGCAACGTTATCCCGGCAACCGTAATTGAAGTAGAGCCTATGTACGTGCTCCAGAACAAGACGGTTGAAAATGACGGTTACAAGGCAGTCAAGGTCGGTACCGGAACAGTTCGCGAGAAGCTTGTGAACAAGCCCGACAAGGGACAGTTCAAGAAGGCTGACGTAGAGGTTAAGCGCTACATCCGCGAGTTCCAGACAGAGGAAGAGTATTCCCTCGGTCAGGAGATCAAGGTCTCCGATATGTTCGAAGTTGGCGATCATGTTGATGTAAGCGGTGTATCCAAGGGTAAGGGTTATGCCGGTAACATCAAGCGTCACGGACAGAAGGGTGGTCCTTCCGGTCACGGTTCCATGTACCACAGAAGAGTAGGTTCCATGGGTGCCAACTCTACACCTGCACGTGTTCTTCCCGGCAAGAAGATGCCCGGACATATGGGTGCGGTAAATTGCACAGTTCAGAATTTGAGCGTCGTTATGGTTGACGGCGACAGGGGAATCCTCGTACTCAGAGGCGCAGTTCCCGGTCCTAAGGGTGGTCTCGTAACAGTTGAGTCCTCCGTTAAGGCTAAGTAATACGGCGGGAGGAATTAGATAATGGCTAAATTAGATATTTACAATCTTAGCGGTGCCGTTACGGGTTCGATCGAGCTCTCGGATGACATCTTCGGTATTGAGCCTAATGCCAATGCTATTGCAGTTGTGATCCGTAATCAGCTTGCTAATCGCCGTCAGGGCACATCCAGCACTAAGACAAGAAGCGAAGTAAGAGGCGGCGGTAAGCGCCCCTGGAGACAGAAGGGAACAGGTCGTGCACGTCACGGTTCCACACGTTCCGCTCAGTATGTTGGCGGCGGAATCATCTTTGGACCCAAGCCCAGAGATTACAGCTACACGGTTCCCAAGAAGATCAAGAGACTTGCTATCAAGTCTGCTCTTTCTTCCAAGCTCCTTGACAAGAAGATCATCGTTGTTGATGACATGAACCTTGACGAGATCAAGACAGCAGCAGTTGTTAAGGCTCTTAAGGCTCTCAACGCAGATAAGGGTGCTCTCATCGTAACAGAAGAGAAGAACGAGAAGGTTATCCTCTCCGCTAGAAACATCCCTGATGTTAAGACTTCTCTTGTTAATACGATCAATGTATTCGACATCCTTAAGTACGACAGCTTCCTCGTAACAAAGGCTGCTGTAGAGAAGATTCAGGAGGTATACGTATGAGTAAGGCACCTCAGGACATCATCAAGGCTCCGGTTATCACGGAGAAGTCTGCAGGCGAGATCGCAGACGGTAAGTACACATTTAAGGTTGCTGTAGATGCAAAGAAGCCCGAGATCGCAAGTGCTGTTGAGCAGCTCTTCGGTGTAAAGGTTACACGCGTTAACACAGCTAACTTTGACGGAAAGCTCAAGAGACAGCGTTACCAGATCGGTAGAACACCTGCTTTCAAGAAGGCTGTAGTTACTATCGACACAGAGGGCGCAGATGTTACTTATCTCGGCAAGGGCGGTAAGTCCACAAAGGCCGGCAAGAAGTACAAGACATCTATCGAAGAGTTTGGATTCGGCCAGTAAGGGTCAGATAAGGAGTGAATAAAAATGGCAGTTAAAACATTTAATCCTACTTCTCCGGCAGTTCGACAGATGACAGTCGCTGACTATTCTGTCCTTACTAAGAAGGCACCTGAGAAGAGCCTTCTCAAGACCGGCAAGAAGCATGCAGGCCGTAACTCATACGGTCGCATCACAGTTCGTCACCAGGGTGGCGGAAACAGAAAGAAGATCCGTATCATCGATTGGAAGAGAACAAAGGATTCCGTACCTGCAACAGTTGTTGCTATCGAGTACGATCCCAACAGAACAGCTTTCATCGCTCTTATCCAGTATGTTGACGGTGCTAAGTCCTATATCCTTGCACCTAACGGCCTTAAGGTCGGCGATAAGGTAGTAAGCGGTACAGATTGCGATATCATCGCAGGTAACGTTCTTCCCATCGCTAACATCCCCGTTGGTACAGTTATCTGCTGCGTAGAGCTCAAGCCCGGTAAGGGTGCTCAGATGGTAAGAACAGCAGGTTCTTCCGCGCAGCTCATGGCTAAGGAGGGCGATTTCGCTCAGGTAAGACTTCCTTCCGGCGAGGTTAGAATGGTTTCCGTTAAGTGCCGCGCAATGATCGGTGAGATCGGTAACGCAGAGCACGAGAACGTTAACATCGGTAAAGCAGGACGTAAGCGTCACATGGGTGTAAGACCCTCCGTTCGAGGCGTTGTAATGAACCCCAACGATCACCCTCACGGTGGTGGTGAAGGTAAGTCTCCCATCGGTCTTCCCGGCCCTGTTACACCTTGGGGTGTTCCTACTCTTGGTAAGAAGACCAGAAACAAGAAGAAGCAGTCTAACAAGTATATTGTTAAGAGCAGAAAGGGTTAAGGTGGAGTCGAGATGAGTAGATCTACTAAGAAGGGCTATTTTGTACAAGACGCTCTTATGAAGAAAATTAAGGCTTTGAACGAAGCTAACGACAAGAAGATCGTTCAGACATGGTCTCGTTCTTCTACAATCTATCCTGAGTTCGTAGGCCACACAATCGCTGTATATGACGGACGTAAGCATGTTCCTGTATATGTTACAGAGGATATGATCGGTCACAAGCTTGGTGAGTTCGCTCCTACACGTAAGTTCGGCGGACACGTTGGCGAGAAGTCCGCAGGCGCACGCTGATCATAAGGAGGAACTATTGTGGAAAAGATTATTTTGAGCAAAGAGAATATCGAGAAGAACCGTGAGGCTATTCTCGAGGCTTATGCGGCTCCTGCTAAGAAGAGCAATAAGCTTCCCGTTCCTACAAAGAAGCAGAAGAAGCTTCTCGGCATCGGCAAGGACCAGGGAATCGCTACTGCTAAGTATGTCCGCATCACACCCAGAAAGGTAAAGATCGTTGCAGATCTTATCAAGGGTCAGTCAATTGATGACGCATATGCAATCCTTATGTACACACAGAAGGCTGCATCTCCCGTCCTCACTAAGGTACTGAAGTCTGCAGAGGCAAACGCAGTTAACAACAACGGTCTCAACAGAGGCGACCTTTATGTTGCAGATGCATTTGCTAATCCGGGCCCGATCCTTAAGCGTCTCATCCCCAGGGCTAGAGGTTCAGCTAACAGGATCAATAAGAGAACAAGTCACGTAACTGTAGTTCTCAAGGAAAGAGTATAAGGAGGATATCGCATGGGTCAGAAAGTTAACCCCCATGGTTTAAGGGTAGGCGTTATCAAGGATTGGGATACACGTTGGTATGCCGATAAGAAGACATTCAGTGATTTCCTTGTCGAGGACAAGCAGATCCGTGATTTCATCTCTAAGCAGTCTGATGTGATCATCAAGAACGCTTCCAAGAATTCCAAGAAGCCCATCGATGAGAGCCGTAAGAACGTTGCAGGTATCTCCTCGATCGGTATCGAGCGTAAGGGCGCTGATAAGACAACTGTAGTTCTCAACGTTGCAAGACCCGGTCTTGTTATCGGTTCCAAGGGCGCAGGCATCGAGGCTCTTACAAAGTCCCTCTCCAAGAAGTTCGGTAAGGATTTCAAGGTTGAGGTTAAGGAAGTTAAGAACGTTGATTCCAACGCTAAGCTCGTTGCAGAGAACATCGCTTCTCAGCTCGAGAACCGTATCAGCTTCAGAAGAGCAATGAAGAAGGCTATGTCTTCCGCTATGAAGCAGGGTATCAAGGGAATCAAGACAACATGTTCCGGTCGTCTCGGCGGTGCCGAGATCGCAAGATCCGAGTCTTATCACGAGGGTACAATTCCTCTGCAGACACTTCGCGCTGACATCGACTACGGCTTCGCTGAGGCTAACACAACATACGGTGTTATCGGTGTAAAGGTATGGATCTACAACGGCGAGATCCTTCCTGAGAAGAAGGCTGTCGCAACAACTGAAGGAGGCGAAAACTAATGTTACTTCCTAAGAGAGTAAAGCACAGAAAGCAGCACCGTGGTCGCCTTTCAGGTAAGGCAATGCGCGGTAACAAGGTAGTTTACGGTGATTACGGTATCATCGCTACAGAGCCTTGCTGGATCAGATCTAACCAGATCGAGGCAGCACGTATCGCTATCAACAGATACGTTAAGAGAGGCGGTAAGGTCTGGATCAAGATCTTCCCCGATAAGCCCATCACAAAGCACCCCGCTGAGGCTCGAATGGGTTCCGGTAAAGGTGCAGTAGAGTACTGGGTAGCAGTAGTTAAGCCCGGAAGAGTACTCTTCGAGATCGCAGGCGTTACCGAAGAGCAGGCTAGAGAGGCTATGAGACTTGCAGGTCACAAGCTTCCTTGTAAGGTAAAGTTCGTTAAGAAGGAGGATCAGGTAAATGAAGGCTGATGAGATCCGTAATAAGACAACAGAAGAGCTTCAGAAGGAACTTGTTTCTCTTAAAGAAGAACTTTTTAAGCTTCGTTTCCAGCATGCTACGAATCAGCTTGAGAATCCTCAGCAGATCGTTAACTGCAAGAGAGACATTGCAAGAGTAAAGACAATCATCCGCGAGCAAGAGCTCAAGGCGGCTAACTAAGGGGGATAATGCAAAATGGCTGAAAGAAACCTCAGAAAGAGCAGAGTCGGTATTGTTACATCCGATAAGATGGACAAGACTATAACAGTTTCTGTAGTAGAGCATGTTAAGCACCCTCTGTACGGAAAGATCATGAAGAGAACCTACAAGCTTAAGGCTCACGACGAGAACAACGAGGCTAAAGCAGGCGATAAGGTTCAGGTTATGGAGACACGCCCTATCTCTAAGGATAAGAGATGGAGACTTGTCGAGATAATCGAGAAGGCTAAGTAATGCAGGCTAAAGGAGGATATATCAGATGATTCAGGTTGAATCCAGACTTAGATCTGCCGACAACACAGGAGCTAAAGAGCTTGCCTGCATCAAGGTACTCGGCGGTTCTTGGCGTAAGTACGCCAACATTGGCGACGTTATCGTTTGCTCCGTTAAGACAGCTGCTCCCGGCGGCATGGTCAAGAAGGGCGAAGTTGTTCGCGCAGTAGTAGTTCGTACAAAGAGAGGCGTCAGAAGAGCTGACGGTTCTTATATCAAGTTCGACGAGAACGCAGCAGTTATTATCAAGGAAGATAAGAACCCTCGCGGAACTCGTATCTTTGGACCAATTGCCAGAGAGCTCAGAGATAAGGATTACATGAAGATCCTCTCTCTTGCTCCGGAAGTACTTTAAGGAGGGCTCTCAACAATGGCTAATAAGATTCATGTAAAGAAGGACGATCAGGTTATCGTCATTTCAGGTAAGGATAAGGGCACTACAGGTAAGGTCCTTAAGGCTGTTCCCGAGACAGGCCGCGTTTACGTTGAAGGCGTAAACATCGTTAAGAAGCACCAGAAGGCTAGAACTCAGACAGATCCCAGCGGCATCATCGAGCGTGAAGGCTCCATCGATGCTTCTAATGTCAAGATCGTATGCCCTAAGTGCGGTAAGGCAACAAGAGTATCTGCTGTTGTTAACGCTGACGGTTCCAAGGACCGTGTCTGCAAGAAGTGCGGCGCAGTTATCGACACTGTCAAGAAGGCTAAGTAAGGGGGAGTAAGTAGATGTCCAGATTAAAAGAAAAATACACATCTGAAGTAGCTCCTGCTTTGAAGGAGACATTCAAGTACGAGTCTGTTATGCAGATTCCCAAGATCGAGAAGATCGTTCTCAACATGGGTGTCGGTGAAGTTAAGGATAACCCCAAGGCTCTCGACAACGCTATGCGCGACATGGGTATCATCGCAGGTCAGAAGCCCATCGCAACAGTAGCATCCAAGTCCGTTGCTGCATTCAAGCTCAGAGACGGAATGAAGATCGGTTGTAAGGTAACTCTTCGTGGAGAGAACATGTACTATTTCCTCGATAAGCTTATCAGCATCGCTCTTCCCCGTGTACGTGACTTCCGTGGTATTAACCCTAACTCTTTCGACGGTCACGGTAACTACGCTATGGGTATCAAGGAGCAGCTTATGTTCCCTGAGATCGATTACGATAAGATCGATAAGATCCGTGGTATGGATATCATTATTGTTACAACTGCCAAGTCCGATGAAGAAGCCAAGACACTCTTGGAGCTCATGGGCATGCCGTTCCGTAAGTGATTGGGAGGAAATTAATACATGGCAAAGAAGTCAATGATTCTTAAAGCACAGAAGACTCCGAAGTTTTCTACACAGCAGCACAATCGTTGCAAGCTCTGTGGCAGACCTCATTCATACATCCGTAAGTATGGTATCTGCCGTCTTTGCTTCCGTGATCTGGCTTACAAGGGACAGATCCCCGGTGTTAAGAAGGCTAGCTGGTAATCTCAGCAGAATTTAGGAGGAAATAATAATGCAGATCACAGATGCTATTGCAGATATGCTTACGAGAATTCGTAACGCAGGTAATGCCGGTCACCCGACAGTTACTATTCCTGCTTCCAACCTTAAGAAGGCTATCGCTCAGATCCTGTTGGACGAAGGTTATATTGCTAAGTTCGAGTGCGAAGATGACAACAAGCAGGGTACTATCACAGTTACACTTAAGTACTCCGGCAAGAAGCACGTTATCTCCGGCATCAAGAGAATAAGTAAGCCCGGTCTCCGTACATATGCAGACAAGGAGAACCTCCCCTATGTATTGGGTGGTCTCGGAATCGCTATCATCTCCACATCCAAGGGAGTTATGACAGACAAGTCCGCAAGAAAGCTCGGAGTAGGCGGCGAAGTTCTCGCATACGTATGGTAATTGCTTCTTATTAAGAAGTACTTATACATCTCTGAAAAGCTCCTGATCGTCAGACATAACGAAATAGGAGCATAATCTAAAGAGCAGGAGGAAATAAATATGTCAAGAATCGGTAGAATGCCGATAACGGTTCCTGCAGGCGTTGACGTTAAGCTCGACGGCCAGCACATTACTGTTAAGGGCGCTAAGTCCACACTCGAGATGGATATCCATCCCGACATGACAGTTAAGGTAGACGGAGCTGTTATCACAGTAGAGAGACCCTCTGATGATAAGGTTCACAGAGCACTTCACGGTCTTACACGTTCTCTTATCAACAACATGGTTATCGGTGTATCCGAGGGCTTCTCCAAGGAACTCGAGATCAACGGTGTTGGTTACAGAGCAACAAAGCAGGGTAATAAGGTTACTTTCAACCTTGGTTATTCTCACCCCATCGAGGTAGTAGAACCCGAAGGAATCACAATCGAAGTTCCTTCCCAGAACCAGGTTATCGTTAAGGGTGCTGACAAGCAGCTCGTTGGCGAGACCGCAGCAAAGATCCGTAAGCTCAGAGTTCCTGATGTTTATAAGTGCAAGGGTATCAAGTATGCTGACGAGCACCTTAGAACTAAGGAAGGAAAGACCGGAGCTAAGAAGTAATCGGGGGGGCATGAGATATGATTAACAAGATTGATAAGAATGAAATTCGTAAAAGAAAGCACCTCCGTGTACGTAAGAAGGTTTCCGGTACACCCGAGTGCCCTCGTTTGTGCGTATTCAGGAGTAACAGCCACATCTACGCTCAGGTTATCGACGATACTAATGCCGTAACACTTGCAAGTGCTTCTTCACTTGATAAGGACATCAAGTCCGCAGTAAGCAACGGCAGCAACGTCGAGGCTGCATCACAGGTCGGCAAGCTCATTGCAGAGCGCGCTTTGGCTAAGGACATCAAAGAGGTTGTCTTTGATCGTGGCGGATATATCTACCACGGAAGAGTAGCAGCTCTTGCAGAGGCGGCTCGTGAAGCCGGACTCTCATTCTAATCAGGAGGAGAATTTAAATGGCTTTAGATCCTAACGTAGAATTAAAGGAAAAAGTAATCCACATCGGTCGTGTTTCCAAGACTGTTAAGGGTGGACGTAACTTCCGTTTCGCAGCACTCGTAATCGTTGGTGACGAGAACGGACACGTAGGTAAGGGAATCGGTAAGGCTGCTGAGGTACCTGATGCTATCCGCAAGGGTATCGAGGAAGCTAAGAAGAACATTATCGAAGTACCTGTACTTAACGGTACTATCCCTCATGAGACTTTGGCTGAGTACAGCGCAGCAAAGATCGTTATGAAGCCCGCTGCAAGCGGTACCGGTGTTATCGCCGGCGGTCCTGTTCGTGCGGTATGCGAGCTCGCAGGTATCACAGATATCCGTACAAAGTCTTTGGGTTCCAACAACCCTAACAACATGGTAAATGCAACACTTGAAGGTCTTAAGAGCCTTAAGTCCATCGAAGAGGTTGCAAGACTCAGAGGAAAGTCCGTAGAGGAAATCCGTTAATTCGATTTGGAGGTACAGTTAAATGAAGCTCAATGAATTGACTTCGAGCGGAAGCGCTACTGCTTACCGCAAGGGACGCGGCGCAGGATCCGGAAACGGTAAGACTGCAGGTCGTGGTCATAAGGGCCAGAAGGCTCGTTCCGGCGGCGGAGTTCGTCCCGGATTTGAAGGTGGTCAGATGCCTCTTTACAGACGTCTGCCCAAGAGAGGTTTCAACAATAAGCGTTTCGCTCTCGATTACATCGAGGTAAACGTTTCTGATCTTGAGAAGCTTGCTGACGGTACTGAAGTTACCGCACAGGCTCTCGCAGATGCCGGAATCATTACACTTCCCAAGGTTAATGACGGTATCAAGATCCTCGGCAACGGCGAGCTTACAAAGAAGCTCACTGTAAAGGCTGATAAGTTTACAGCTTCTGCTAAGGAGAAAATCGAGAAGGCTGGTGGAACGGCTGAGGAGGTTTGATCATGAGAGGTTTGTTTGACACCTTGATCAAAGCATTCCGTTTGCCGGATCTTCGTAAGAAGCTGATCTATACTCTCATTATCCTGGGTCTTTATCAGCTCGGCGGACTTATTCCGGTTCCCGGAATCGACAGAGAAGTATTTACGGGACTCGTCAGAAACTGGGGTCAGCTCGGTTCGATGATGGATATCATCTCCGGTGGTGGTCTCTACGCTGCAACGATCTTTGCGATGGGTATATCTCCTTATATCAACGCATCGATCATTGTTCAGCTCCTGACAGTTGTCATTCCTGCACTTGAGAACCTTTCCAAGGAGGGTGAGGCAGGAAGAAAGAAGATGACAAAGATCAACCGTTTCGGTGCTATCGGTCTTGCGCTTCTTCAGGCAAGTCTCTTCTGCTACTCAACTCGTTCAGCAATGATCACATCAATCCCCAAGTGGCTCTGCGCCATCCTCGTAATCGTTTCTTTCACTGCAGGTACGTGCTTCGTTATCTGGCTCGGTGAGAGGATCAACGAGAAGGGAATCGGAAACGGTATATCTCTCCTTATCTTCTCCGGTATCGTAACAAGATTGCCTAACATGGCTATCAACCTTTACTACAAGTCGGTTGAAGTAGACGGTAAGATCCCCAATCCCGTGCTCGGTATTATTGTAGGTATTCTCGTATTCCTTGCAGTAGTTGTCGCAGCAATCGGAATCATCGTTTTCGTAGTATATGTACAGAATGCAGAGAGAAGGATCCCTGTTCAGTACTCAAAGAAGACAGTCGGAAGAAAGCTTTACGGCGGACAGAACTCATATATACCTCTTAAGGTAAACCAGTCCGGCGTTATGCCCGTCATCTTCGCTATGTCGCTCCTTGCGATGCCGTCGATGATCGTTACGATGTTCTTCTCATCAAGTACAAACAAAGTCGTACTTTGGTTCAGAGATTTCTCGGGAAGCCCTTACTACTATGTAGCATACTTCTTCCTGATCATCGCATTCACATTCTTCTACTCACTGATCCAGTTCAATCCGATCGAGATCAGTAACAGCATTCAGAAGAACGGCGGTTTCATTCCCGGTATCAGACCCGGTAAGCCTACAACTGAGTTCATCCTCAAGACGGCTAATCGCCTTAACTGGGCAGACGGTCTCTTCCTTGCTTCCGTTTGTCTCGTACCTACACTCATAAGTCTTTTCACGGGACTTGAGAATGTATGGTTCGCAGGAACATCTGTTCTCATCCTTACGGGTGTTGCAAACGATCTCGTAGTACAGATCGAGAGCCAGCTCGTAACAAGAAATTACAGAGGATTCCTTGATTAAAAGCAAATATTAAAGTATATTGAATGACGGTTCCCGGTGTCCCCGAGGACCGTCATTTGATTTTGTTTGAACTTATAAAGAAAAGAGGAAAAGATATATGAATCTTATTATATTGGGAGCTCCCGGATCAGGTAAGGGAACATCGGCAACAGTTCTTCGTGAGAAGTATGATCTTGCTCATATCTCTACAGGTGATATCTTCAGGAGCAACATCAAGAACGGTACACCTCTCGGAGTAGAAGCTAAGAGCTACATCGACAAGGGTGCACTCGTACCTGACAGCCTTACCGTATCCATGGTAGAGGACAGACTTTCTCAGGACGACTGCAAGAAGGGTTATATCCTTGACGGATTCCCCAGAACACTTGCACAGGCTGAGGCTCTCGACGAGATGCTCGCTAAGAACGGCGACAAGATCGATGCGGTTCTTTCTATCGTTGTTGATGATGAGATCATCAAGGACAGAGTATCCGGCAGACGCGTATGCGAGAAGTGCGGCGCAAGCTTCAATGTAAAGTTCAAGCCTACAAAGGCTGAGGGTGTATGCGATCTTTGCGGCGGCAAGGTTGTTCAGCGTGCAGATGATAATGAAGAGACAGTAGCTAACCGTCTTAAGACTTATTATGAGAACACACAGCCTCTCATCGATTTCTATGAGAAGAAGGGACTTATCGTTGAAGGCGATAACGGAAAGGATTCCGATACATGCATCGCTCAGATCGAGACAGGTCTCAAGGGCAAGGGCCTTATCTGATCGGAGGCTGATTTCATGGTTGAGATCTTAAGCAACGGCGAGCTCGATAAGATGCGAAAGGCCGGAAGGCTAGTAGCTATCATATTAAAAGAACTCGAGAAAGCTGCAGTTCCCGGCGTATCTACTCAGGAACTGGATGACATAGCACAGCGCATCATCAAAGAAGCAGGCGGTTCGGCACCCTGCGTAGGATACGGAGATCCTCCGTTCCCCGCAGCCATCTGCACATCCGTTAACGATGAGGTCGTTCACGGAATCCCGTCTGAACGTGTTATACTCAAGGACGGCGACATCGTAACATGTGATGTTGTAGCAGAGCTCGACGGTTTTTGCGGCGACGCAGCAAGGACATTCCTGGTAGGAAATGTCAGCGAAGAGAAGAAGCTTCTTGTCGCAAGAACGAAGGAATGTTTCTTTGAGGGACTGAAGCAGGCACAGATCGGCAACAGGATCGGTGACATAAGCCACGCAGTGCAGGAACGCGCAGAGTCATACGGATACGGCGTAGTAAGAGTACTTACCGGTCATGGTATCGGAAGAACGATGCACCAGGAACCCGATGTCCCGAATTTCGGCAGAGCCGGAAGAGGACACAGGATCATGAAGGGAATGGCTTTCTGTATCGAACCGATGATCAATATGGGTACGGAGAAAGTGCTTCTCTGCGAGGATGAGTGGACTGTAGTCTCGGCAGACGGATCGCCGGCGGCTCACTATGAAAATACGGTTATAATAACGGAGAATGGTCCGGAGATGACAACATTTGAGGAGGATATCTGATGGCTAAAGAGGATGTAATCGAAGTAGAGGGAATCGTATCCGATGCTCTGCCTAACGCAATGTTCAAGGTTAAGCTCGAGAACGGACACGAAGTTCTTGCACACATTTCAGGCAAGCTTCGCCAGAACTACATTAAGATCCTTCCCGGAGACAAGGTAACAATGGAACTGTCACCTTATGATCTTTCGAGAGGTCGTATCACATGGAGAGGCAAGAACTGATAGTTCAAGAAGGAATCTCATTAGAGCATTTAAGTAAAAGGCGCGGTACCGTTATGGGTATCGCGACTTGCCTTATTATGGCACTTCATATATACCAGCTTTTCGGAATATCTGATCGTTCACGCTTTTATGTGCTAAAAGACATCTTATTGCACAATTGCGAGTACGGCGTTGATATATTTCTGTTGGTATCGGGCTTCGGGCTTTATCGCTCGCTGATCGTTGGTTTTGAAGCGAAGAGATACTTTAAAAAGCGATTATTACGTATATACCCTGACTATATCCTGACTTTGCTGATAATATCGCCTATTCTGTCATTAGCGGCATTAAAAGAGTTTCTATTGCAGATAACTAGTATAAGTTTGTGGCATTCATTGAACCTGAGTTATTGGTATGTACCTCTGATCGTAATCTTATATCTGATGTATCCGCTGATCCACAGGATAGTCGTAAGAAGCAATAGCGCGATATTGGCGATGATCGCAGGTTATATAGCGATAACATTCATATTGTTCGATCTGTTGCTGCCCGACAAGGCATTACTGACGATAATATCCGATAGGGTCCCCATTTTCCTGATCGGAGCATTAGCGGGCAAAGCGGCATTTACTAAAAAAAGAAAGATAACATTGACCACAATGTTGGGGATAGTTTTGGCAGGCGTTATATCTTTTACCGTTATCTTTTTCTTCGGCCACTTTAGTCACTACAGATTACTCTATGCTCCGCTAGCCTTAGCAGTGACGCTATTGACGGCATATCTGACAGAACGTTTGAGTGACAGAAATCTTATTATCAGGGTATTGGAACTTATCGGAGGGGCTTCGTATCAGATATACCTTATTCATGGTCCCCTGATGCTGGTAATAGTAGATCATACGCCACTCCTTAAAATACCAAACAAGACAGTATGGATAGTAGTGACGACGATTGCATCGCTCATAGCTGCTTTTGTGCTTAAGGCTGTATGTGACAAATTAAGAAAAGTAGTATTTGTAGCAAAATAGCACTTGTCATCAAAATAAATTCTGATACAATATATTAGCGTGCGCGAAAAGGCGCCAAATTTGTGTTGAAAAAAACAGCAGGAGGTTCACGATGAAGGTTAGACCGTCAGTCAAGCCTATGTGCGAGAAGTGCAAAGTCATTCGTCGCCATGGTAAAGTCATGATCATTTGTTCCGATCCTAAGCACAAGCAGAAGCAGGGCTAAGAGAACGGACAACCGACTGCGGACAGATTTAGCCCTGTCCCTCGGAGCTTGCGGCACAGCTTCGCCGCAGGAAAAAGAAACAACAGGATATAAAGTAAATCAGCATATTACACGTGTCGAGGGCGGCTGCTCCTCCTAACACGAGGAGAATCCTTAAAGCGTGTCGTATATAGATTTCAAACAATTAACTCAAACGGAGGAAATTTAAATGGCTCGTATTGCCGGTGTTGATTTGCCGAACGATAAGAGAATCGAGATTGCTCTTACCTACATTTACGGCATTGGTACGACAAGCGCATCCGCTATCATCAAGGATACCGGATTGAACCCTGACACAAGGGTAAAGGATCTTACAGAGGACGAAGTAGCTAAGATCCGTGACAGAATCGAAAATCATTACATCGTTGAGGGTGATCTCAAGAGAGAGATCGCTGGAAACATCAAGCGCCTTACTGATATCGGTTGCTACCGTGGTCGTCGCCACAGGATGGGACTTCCCGTAAGAGGTCAGCGTACAAAGACAAACGCTCGTACTCGTAAGGGTCCTAAGCATACTGTTGCAGGCAAGAAGAAGTAAGGGAGGATAAGGCAAAATGGCAAAAGCAGTTAGAAAAACGGCTACAAAGCCGAAGAAGCGTGAGCGTAAGAACGTAGTTGCCGGACATGCACATATCCATGCTACATTCAACAACACTATCGTTACAATCAGCGACACACAGGGAAATGCAATCTCTTGGGCATCTGCAGGTCAGCAGGGTATGAGAGGTTCCCGTAAGGGTACTGCATTCGCAGCTCAGCTTGCAGCAGAGGATGCTGCTAAGAAGGCTGTTGATCACGGCATGAAGACTGTAGAAGTTTTCGTAAAGGGTCCCGGAGCAGGTCGTGAGTCTGCAGTTCGTGCACTTGCAACAGCAGGCCTCGAGATCACAATGATCAAGGACGTTACACCCGTTCCTCATAACGGTTGCCGTCCTCCTAAGCGTCGTAGAGTTTGATCCGTCGTAATTATTTTGCGGATCTTTGAATTAAAGCATTAGAAAAGAGGATATAGCAATGGCAAGAGATATGACACCTGTCCTTAAGAGATGCAGAGCTCTTGATATTGAGCCGGCATTTCTTGGAATAGATAAGAAATCCAACAGACATAGGAACGCCAGACCCAGAAAGCAGTCCGAGTACGGAATGCAGCTTAAGGAAAAGCAGAAGGCTAAGTTCATCTACGGCGTTCTTGAGAAGCCTTTCAGAAACTATTTTGATAAGGCTCAGAAGCTTAAGTATGGCACGACCGGTGAAAACCTCATGATCCTTCTCGAGACAAGACTTGACAACGTAATGTTCAGACTTGGTTTTGCTCGTACAAGAGATGAGGCTAAGCAGATCGTAAGCCACAGACACGTACAGGTTAACGGTAAGACAGTTAATATTCCTTCCTACCGTGTTAAGCCCGGTGACGTTATCGAGATCAAGGAGAATGCAAGAGGTTCTCAGAGATATAAGGATATCATCGAGAATACAAACGGCAGACTTATTCCTGAGTGGCTTACAGCTGATGCAGATAAGCTCAGCGGTAAGGTAAATGCGATCCCGAGAGCAGATCAGATCGATGTTCCTGTAAATGCAGTCGCTATCGTCGAGTTGTACAGCAAGTAATAATTGATCAGATCTTAGAAGCAATCACCAATAGGAGGAAAAAATGAACGATATTTTAGAGCCAACCATTGAATGTAAAGAATTAAGTGAAGATGGTTCCTACGGCAAATATGTCGTATCTCCGCTCGAGCGTGGATACGGTACGACACTCGGAAATTCTCTTCGTCGTGTTCTGCTTTCTTCTCTTACGGGAGCTGCAGTTACAGCTATTAAGATCGATAACATATATCACGAGTTCTCCACTGTCCCCGGCATCGTCGAGGACATGACGGAGATCATCCTTAACATCAAGGGTATCCGTGCTAAGCTTCACACTGATTCTCCCAAGACTGTTTGCATCAGCGTAACAGAGGGTAAGACAGGCGAGCTTACAGCCGGTGATATCGTACACGATGACGAAGTCGAGATCATGAATCCCGATCACGTTATCGCTCACTTGAACGGTGAGTCCAAGGTATTCATGGAGCTCACGATCAGCGCAGGCCGTGGTTATAACACAGCTGAGCAGAACAAGGTTGAAGGTCAGGCAATCGGCATCATCGCTATCGATTCCATCTTCACTCCTATCAAGAGAGCTAACTATGTTATTGAGAATACCCGTGTAGGCGAGCGTACAGACTACGATAGCCTTACACTCGAGGTTTGGACAGACGGTACTGTTGCCGTTGATGAAGCGCTTTCTTCAGCTGCTGATATTCTTATCCAGCATCTCAACCTGTTCACGGTTCTTACCGAGACAGACAGCTCCATCAGCTTCAAGAGCATCGAGACAAAGAGCGAGAAGAATTCTGAACTCGGTAAGCTTATCGAGGATCTTGACTTCTCTGTTCGTACATACAACTGCCTTAAGAGAGCAGCCATCAATACTGTAGGCGATCTTATCTCTCGTTCCGAGGATGAGATGATCAAGGTTAGAAACCTTGGTAAGAAGTCACTTGACGAAGTTATCGCCAAGCTCGCCGAGATGGATCTGCACTTGGCTGACAAACAAGATTGATTTAGGAGGATATAAAGATGCCAGTTAACAGAAAACTTGGTCGTGCAGCGGATCAGCGTACAGCTATCCTCAGAAACATGACAACGGCATTCGTTATCAACGGTAAGGTTGAGACAACGACAGCTCGTGCTAAGGAGATCAGCGCGATCGTCGAGAAGCTTATAACAGAAGCTATCAAGGAGAAGGACAACTTCACAACAAAGGATATCACCGTTTCCGCTGCAAAGCTTGACGGTAAGGGCAAGAAGGTTCTTGTTTCCAAGACATCCAAGAACGGCAACAAGTACGATGTTGTTGATCGTGAAGTAAAGACAAAGACTGTTCAGGTAGATGCACCTTCCAGACTCGCAGCAAGAAAGAGAATGTCTTATTGGCTTCTCAAGAGCCACGATTCCGAGGGCAATGTTATCAATCCCGTTAACAAGATGTTTGACGAGATCGCTCCCAAGTACGAGGGCAGAACAGGCGGATACACAAGAATCGTTAAGCTTGGTACAAGAAGAGGCGACGGTTCCGAGATGGCTATCCTTGAGTTTGTTTGATAACGATCAAAATTCAGAACTACTTTTCACAGAGGTCGGTTTACACCGACCTCTGTTCTTTTTATAATTAATCGATGATCGAAAACGAGAAGACAAAAGAAAAAGCGGTTTCCGTAAGTTCAGTAACATTCAGGTATAACGTAGAGGACCCGGAAGGTCAGTCTACGGTCAAGTGTGCCCTGAACGGGATCTCGCTGGATATAGAAAAAGGTTCCTACGTTGCAATGCTTGGTCCTAACGGATCGGGTAAGTCTACGCTTGCCAAGATAATCGATCTTCTCGAGATGCCAAGTGAGGGTACCGTAACCGTACTCGGCATCAACGGTAAGGATGAAGAGCATTTCTGGGATATCAGAGAGAACTGCTCATATGTATTTCAAAATCCCGATAATCAGATCGTAGGTACTATCGTAGAAGAAGATGTCGCTTTCGGTCCCGAGAATCTCGGAATCAAGAATCCTGAGCTCAGAAACAGGGTAGACAGGGCACTCGAATATGTCGGTCTTACAAAGTATGCGAAACATCAGGCGGCACACTTGTCAGGCGGTCAAAAGCAAAAGCTCGCCATCGCAGGTGCACTCGCGATGGAGCCGCAGGTATTGATTCTTGACGAATCTACTGCGATGCTCGATCCGATAAGCAGAAACGAATTCCTTGATATAGTAGAAAGACTTCACGCCGAAAAGGGAGTCACTGTGATCACGATCACTCATGATATGACCGAGGCTTCAAGATGCGAGAAGATATTCGTTATCGAAAAGGGCAAGGTCACCATGAGCGGCAGACCTCACGAACTGTTTGCTGATGCAGAAAGAGTCAGGAGAGCAGGTCTCGAATTACCGGTATTCGCAGAGCTTACTTATCATCTCATGAGATTACAGCGCCAAAAGATCTGCCCCGAAGATCTGATCGATCAGAAGACCGCAGCGGCAAGAACTGCAGCAGTTGCGCTCGGAAAGAAAGAATTCTCTTCGCATGAGATAACTCCCGATGTAATTAAGAACGCGAATGACAGCAGGATCATATTATCGGTCAAAGGGCTTTCGTATTCATACGACAATAATTCCGAGAAGGCTATCAGTGACATCAATATAGATGTCAGGGAAAATGAGATACTTGCGATAGTAGGCCACAGCGGCTGCGGAAAGACGACGCTGATCACGCACCTCAACGGTCTCACAAGGCCTCAGACGGGAAGCGTAGAGCTATATCTCGATAACGGAGAAGTGCTGACAACATCAAAGAGCAAAGAGATCAAAAAGATCAGGCAGAATGTCGGTGTGGTCTTTCAGTATCCCGAATATCAGCTTTTCGCCGAGACGGTATATACGGATATCGAATACGGTCTCAGGAAGATGGGTATCGAAGAAGATAAGAGAAAAGAAAGAGTCATTGCGGCTGCAAAGAGCGTAGGACTCAGCGAGGATCTTCTTGATTCGAGTCCGTTCGAGCTTTCGGGCGGTCAGAAGAGACGTGTCGCCATGGCGGGAGTTCTGGTAATGGATCCAAAGGTGCTCGTACTCGATGAGCCTGCGTCCGGTCTTGACCCTCGAGGCAGGAAAGACATGTTCAGCCTGATAAGAAAGCTCAAGAGGAATGGGACTACTATCATACTCGTATCGCACAATATGGATGAGGCGGCTTGCTACGCGGATCGTATCTGCTGCATGGATTCCGGTAAGCTCATCGCGATCGACACACCTGAGAATATCTTTAATGACGAAAGCGGGATCGATATCCCGAGACCGCTGCTTCACGACTTCTCATATCAGGTGAGAGCCGAGATCGAGAAAGAATTAGGAGTAAAGGTTGCTTTCGATCCGGTGGCGCGAAATGCGCATGAGGAAGCAAAGAATATATTAAGATCGGTAAAACAGTACAAGGAGGCGCATGATGCTTAAGGAGATCAGCCTCGGAAAGTATTGCGATACAGGATCGATACTTCATAAGACGGACCCGAGGATCAAGACGATAATGTATCTTGTATACCTGATCGTCATCTTCATGGTGAGTTCCTACCCTGCCGTAATTGCCGTAGTGGCAGTCACTCTAATTCAACTTGCGGTAGCAAAGATCCCTTTGAAGGTCATCAAGTCATCTATCATGCCGATAATCCCTCTGGCGATATTCATCTTTATACTGAATGCGATATCGATAAAGCAGGGTGAGGCGCTGTTCAATATCTATAAGTTCACGATAACGGATCAGGGACTTTATAAGGCATCGATAATGTCGATAAGGCTGATCATGCTGATCCTTTCCACGAGCGTGCTCCTTACGTTGACAACGACACCTCTTAAGACTGCCGATGCACTCGAGTCGCTCTTCTCGCCTCTTAAGAAGATCAAGGTGCCCGTCCACGAGATGGCAATGATGATGTCTATAGCATTAAGATTTATCCCGACGCTCGGAGAAGAGACTGATAAGATCATGAAGGCGCAGGTTTCAAGAGGCGCGGATTATGACACGGGAACGGTGATCAACAGGATCAGAGGTTATATAACCGTTCTTGTTCCGCTCTTTGTATCGAGCTTCAAGCACGCCGAGGAACTGGCGGTTGCGATGGATGCCAGATGCTACAGAGGCGGCGAAGGCAGGACCAAGCTCAATCCCCTGAAGATCACGAAAAAGGATATCGTAGTCGCCGTATTCCTGGCGCTCGGAGCCGCACTTATATTGGCAGCCGAATTTATCAGGCTTTAAAGACAAAGCATTTACCTTATGATAAAATAAATTGGTTTTTGCTTTGGAAGGGCAAATACCGGATAAGTAAGATTAACCACGGAAGGAAGATAACTCTATGGGATATTATGTTGGCATCGATCTCGGCGGAACGAATATCAAGGCAGGTATCGTAACCGAAGAAGGAAAGCTTCTCAATAAGGACAGCATCAAGACTCATGCAGAAAGACCGATGGAAGAGATCATCAAGGATATGGGCGAGCTCGCACTCAAGGTGATCGGAGACGCAGGTCTTAAGGTAAGCGACGTTACTGCTATCGGTATCGGTTCTCCCGGAACTCCCGATAACAAGGCAGGAGTTCTTGTATATTCCAATAATCTCCCGTTCAACATGGCTCCGATGAGAAGACTCATCAGAGAGGTTGTTGATCTCCCCGTATATATCGATAATGACGCCAACTGCGCGGCAATGGCCGAGGCAGTAGCAGGTGCAGCAAAGGGAACACTTGATTCCGTAACTATCACACTTGGTACCGGCGTCGGTGCAGGTGTTATCGCTAACGGCAGGATCTATTCCGGATTCAACCAGGCAGGTTCCGAGTTCGGACATACCGTTCTCGTATCCGGCGGTCAGCAGTGCTCATGCGGACGTAAGGGATGCTTTGAAGCATACAGCTCCGCAAGTGCTCTTATCAGGATGACAAAGGAGGCAGCAGATGCCAATCCCGATTCTATCCTGAACGAGCTTATCGAGCAGAATGGAAAGGTAAGCGGAAAGACAGCTTTCGAGGCTATGCGCAAGGGCGACAAGGCAGGCGCCGCTGTAGTAGATATGTACACGGACTACCTTGCTGACGGACTTGCAAATGCGATCAATACATTTATGCCCGAAGTACTCGTTATCGGAGGCGGTGTATGTAATGAGGGTGATCCACTTCTTGTTCCTCTTCGCGAGAAGACAATGTCCAGACCTTACTTTGGTCCCGGCGTTAAGAAGACTGAGATCAGGATCGCAGAGATGGGTAACGATGCCGGTATCGTAGGTGCAGCCATGATGGGTAAGGCATGTGCAGACGATAAGATCGACGGCCTTTCCAGCGCAGTCTGATCTTGAGAAGAGATGCCGAAGATCGCTCTGACATGTGAATATGACGGTACCGATTTTGTCGGATTCCAGATACAGGATAACGGCAGATCCGTACAGCAGGTCTTAAACGAAGCTCTTTCGGCAGTATATAAAAAGGAAATAACCGTAACGGGATGTTCCAGGACTGATTCGGGTGTTCACGCACGCGGCCATGTCAGTTCCTGTGACGTCCCGTTCGTCATTCCCGAGAAAAAGATACCCTTGGCGGTAAATGCTTTTCTTCCTCCGGATCTGTCCGTCAGGAAGGCCGTTTATGTGAAGGATGATTTTAATGCCAGGTTCTGTTCTCTCGGAAAGCGATATATCTACAGGCTCTACAGCTCCAGGACCAGAAGTCCTCTGCAGGCCAGATATTCCCACTTCATAACATTAGATCCCGATATCGAAGCCATGAGGGAAGCCGCGGCGGTGATGGTAGGAGAGCATGACTTCGCGGCATTCTGTGCGGCGGGCGGCAGCCAGAATACCACTGTCCGAAAGATATTTGCCGTCAATGTCAATAAAGGTGCTGTTCCCGGTCTGATCGAGATCGAAGTCCAGGGTGAGGCGTTCCTTTATAACATGGTCAGGATCATGAGCGGCACGCTCCTTTATGCAGGCATTGGAAAGCTTTCGACAGCTGATATAGAAGCGCTCTTTGAGAATCCCGAAAGGCAGAATGCAGGAAAGACACTGCCGCCCGAGGGACTTACTCTTGAAGAAGTCTTCTATGACTGGGAAAAGTGGAAAGCCTGATGATCTTATAGACCGAATACGGTCCTTACAACAGGTATCTTTCTGATGATATAGGAAGTGAGTACCGATAAAGAGATGCTTATCACCGTAACAACGGGGATCATCCACTCACCGTGCTCGATAACCTTCTCGAATAACTCGAATATTACTACCCTGAAGATGCTGTCAAAGAGCATTATCTGAAGGGAAAATTCACCTGCGAGCTTTAGCGGCGCGATACCGACGGGAAGCTTATACGAAACAGCAAAGAGAATATAGATGAGAGGGAGTGCGATCAGGAACCTGAGAAGGTAGGGCTGCTCCCACATGACCTTAACTTCATCGCCATCCCCCATACCGTAGACCAGATAGAAAGCCGAAAGCCCGATAATGACAAGGCTCACGATAGTCTTTATCAGCATCCTTGATATGAGCAGGGACTCGACCTTATCGATGCCATAACCTCCGATCAGCATTCCGAAGAGGAAGAACGGCAGATAGATAAGGACATTATTGATCTGGAGATAAAGGATGGAATTCTCGAGATGAAGAGCCGATAAGATGATATCCGTGATAAGAAAGGCAGTAAACAGCACCGCCGGGATCACGAGGCGTCTTGCCTTACCTTCATCTTTACTGCTCCAAAAGAGTGGGGTTATCAGGAAGATCACGAATATGGTATAAGGGAACCAGTAGAGCCTTCCGTATACGAAAGCGTCTATCAGGACTCCTTTGAGCGTCTCGGAATGGGCATATTGATCGGAGATAAATAACGTATAAGCGATCTTAAGCGTGGTAAAGAATACGAAAGGTATCAGTATCCTCTTAACTTTCTTAAGATAGTAGCTTCCGACATTCTGCTTATGGCACAGAAGTCCGGCGATCACAAAGAACACCGCCGCGTTTACGGCGTAGCACAGATTCCCGCAGATCCCGATCGGTCGGCTTACGAGCTTATAAGATACGGAATAATAAGAGATCGAATGTGCAAGTATAACGAGTAAAGCACCGAGGGCTTTCATGTAGTCGATATATGATCTGCGCATGTGTAAACAATAGCCCGAAAGCCAAGTATTGTCAAAGCATAAAGCAAAGTTTAAGAATTATATAAGTTGGTTCCGGGAACATTGAAAACTCAAATTCTCAAGATATATAATCTCAATATATTAAGAATGAGGGAGGTAAGCAGTTATGTTTATGAACGTTGACATGTGGGTCGTCTGGCTTGTGCTGATGGTCATATTCCTGATAATCGAAGCGGCAACACTCGGTATTACTACTGTATGGTGCGCAGCAGGTTGTCTGGTAGCAGCGATCATGGATCTTCTCGGAGCTCCTGTCGGTGCTCAGGTCATAGCAATGATAGCAGTATCCGTAGTTTGCTTCATAGCTTGCCTGATATGGATCAGACCTATGTTTGATGCAAAGCACAAGAGAGAATTGAGCCCTACAAATGCTGACAGAGTCTTAGGCCATGAAGGCATCGTCATCAAGACGATCGATCCGATGGACGGCAAGGGTCAGATCAAGGTTCTTGGTCAGGTCTGGAGTGCTAAGGCAGACAAGGTCATCGAAGAAGGCTCTAAGGTAAAAGTCCTTTCCATGGAAGGCGTAAAGCTCATCGTGGAAGAGTTAAAGTAATAGGGAAGTTAATTAGGAGGGAAATATTATGCTTTATGCAATCATCATTTTTTCGATCATTCTGATCATCATCGTAGTTTCTTGCATTAAGATCGTTCCTCAGGCAACAACATTTATCGTTGAGCGCCTCGGAGCATATAAGACAACTTGGGATACGGGTATCCACTTCAAGGTACCGATCATCGACAGAGTAGCCAAGAAGATCTCCCTTAAGGAGAAGGTTGCAGATTTCGCACCTCAGGCAGTTATTACAAAGGATAACGTTACGATGCAGATCGATACGGTACTCTTCTATCAGATCGTAGATCCTAAGCTCTATACATACGGAATCGAGAAGCCCATCCTCGCTATCGAGAATCTTTCCGCTACAACACTTCGTAACATCATCGGTGATCTCGAGCTCGACCAGACACTTACGAGCCGTGACATCATCAACACCAAGATGCGTGAGATCCTCGACGAAGCTACAGATCCCTGGGGAATCAAGGTAAACAGAGTTGAGCTCAAGAACATCCTTCCTCCTCGTGAGATCCAGGTAGCCATGGAGAAGCAGATGAAGGCTGAGCGTGAGAAGAGAGAGTCGATCCTCATCGCTGAAGGTCAGAAGGAGTCCGCTATCCGCGTTGCAGAAGGTGAGAAGGAGTCCGCTATCCTCCGTGCTGAGGCTAAGAAGGAAGCAGCTATCAGAGAGGCTGAAGGTCAGGCAGAGGCTATCCTTAAGGTACAGGAAGCTACAGCTAAGGGTCTTCAGATGATCAAGGACGTTGGCGCTGATCAGGGTCTTGTAGCTATCAAGAGCCTTGAGGCACTCGAGAAAGCAGCTGACGGTAAGGCAACAAAGATCATCATCCCTTCCGAGATCCAGGGACTTGCAGGTCTTGCAACATCCTTGAAGGAGATCGTTAAGGACTGATCATAAGATCTGAATATATCATTACTACGGGAGTGAAAGCTCCCGTAGTTTTTATATTCGAAAGCTTTCGCTCGTGAAAATACTTTGATAATAAAATTATTTTTTCGGGACGTGCAACCATGGCGCGACCACTGCGTATATAGTAGCAAGAGAGACTTCTCTTAATCGGCATAAGGCAGGATAAGATCATGAAGAAAAGAACATTATTGGCATTGTTGATGGCGGCATGCATATTGACGGGATGCGGTAAGAAGCCCGAAGTCTCGGAGGAGATAACCGAAGAGACAACACAGACCGAAGAGACAACGGCAGAGCCGACCGCAACTCCTACTCCAAGGCCTACCCGTGTTCCTACACCCGGGCCTACTTCCGCTCCTACGGCAACTCCTACTCCGACGCCTGTGCCGTTCGATCCGATCGTTTTCCCTGATGATATGGATCTCATCCCGACATATTCCGATGAGGAGATGTACGGAGATGCTGAATTCATGGAAACTAGTGGTTTAAATATGTCTGAAGTTACAGCGGAAAGTTACCCTGAGCTTAAGGAAGCTTTAGATGCTCTTGATCTTTCGAGTGGTCAGTGGGTCTATACCAGACGTGCCGACTCGGAAATATTCAGTTTCTTGTGTAAAAGCGGTTCAAGTGTAGAAGGTTATAATTTCGTCTCTTCTACGGGGGAGCGTCTTATGACGGAAGATGTCTTTTCTGATGTATCGGCGCTTAGTGATATCCTAGGGGTCTCAGCTGACGATCTTTCCAATGACAACTGTGCCTTTGTGATCGAACCCCGGGGCGTGACCTTTGTATTCGGGGAAAACTCCAATGAACGTGAATACAGGACAGTCCTTTATAAGGGAAATGAAGATATCTTTGCGACAGGTGATTTTTTCGACATGTCGACTTATGCGATGGAATTTAGAGAGCTTTGGGGATCGGAGTTCGAGTATACCGTTGATATCGGTAATGACGGTACGGCCGATACGATCTCGTGTACTGTCGATTGGGATTCCGGATTATCGGTATCCGTTAACGGCAATGAGAGTTTAGTTGTAGAAGAAGCAACAGGAGATTTCAGTATATTCGCCAAGTATATCTGTAAAGACGGCGATTGTTATCTTTTGTGCTTCCTTTGCGGTGATAACGGATGGGGAAGCACCTACGTATTCGAGCTTGACGGTGACGCGGTAACTTATATGGGTTCAACTGAAGGTGAGATCACAGGAGCACCTGTCGCACTGCCAAACTCCAATGAGGAATTAGCATTTGAAACTTCTGTAACAAACAGTGACCTGACGGATCCTTCGCATATGTACGTAAGCAGGATAACCAATCTTTTCGGTACTTACTATACCTACTATCCGATCTCACTGGATTCTTTCCCTGATACGGAAAGAGAATTCGGCATCGGTTGCGGCTGGAGAATGCTTACTTCACTTTGTGATATAGAAGCCGAGGATCTTGAAACGGGAGCTTCGGTCATCTTACCGGAGGGCACGGAGCTAAGGATCGCACTCGTAGATGAACCCGCAGGAACGGTTGTCCTTCAGGATATCTCCGACGGTACATGTTATGTGATAACAGTCGACGATCCCGAGGTATGGAACCGAACTGTAAATGGTGTGGATGAATATTCATTATTCAGCGGAATATATTATTCGGGCTGACGGCTGGTGTATAATCAAAACAAGTTTATAAAACGATCATGAGGTGACTAGTCATGAACAACATGTGGAATGATCGCACGAATATGAGTATGCTCACAGACTTTTATGAGCTTACTATGGGCAAAGGTTATCTTGACGGCGGCAACGAAGACAAGATCGTATACTTTGACATGTTCTTCAGGAGTGTTCCCGAACATGGCGGATTTGCCGTTATGGCGGGTCTTGAGCAGGTCATAGATTACTTAAATAACCTTCACTTTACCGAGGAAGACCTCGAATTCCTGAGCCACTACGGCTTCGACGAGAAGTTCATCGATTATTTGAGAAACTTCAAGTTCAGCTGTGATGTATGGGCGATCCCCGAGGGTACGGTCGTATTCCCGAGAGAACCTCTTGTTAAGGTAAGAGGTCCCGTTCTTCAGGCTCAGCTCCTTGAGACGGCTCTTCTTTGTACGATCAACCATCAGAGCCTTATCGCTACTAAGACCGCAAGGATCGTAAGAGCGGCGGAGGGCAGACCTATCATGGAATTTGGTGCCAGGAGAGCACAGGGATTTGACGCTTCCGTACTCGGTGCACGCGCGGCATATATCGCGGGCGTGGCAGGAACATCCTGTACCATCTGCGGACAGCAGTTCGATATCCCGTTATCGGGAACGATGGCTCACAGCTGGGTAATGCTCTACGACGATGAGTTCGAGGCATTCAAGGCATATGCCGAGTCGTATCCTGACAAGACACTTCTCCTTGTTGATACTTATGATGTTTTAAAGAGCGGTATCCCCAATGCGATCAGATGTGCAAAGGAAGTCCTGGAGCCTATGGGCAAGAGGCTTCTGGGCATCAGGATCGACAGCGGCGACCTTACATATATGACTCAAAAGGCACGAGAGATGCTCGATGCGGCAGGACTTACGGATTGTAAGATCACGGTATCCAATGCGCTGGATGAATATATCATCAGGGATCTTATAAGACAGGGCGCATGCATCGACTCCTTCGGTGTAGGCGAGAGACTTATCACTTCCAAGGCTGAACCCGTATTCGGAGGCGTATACAAGATCTGTGCGGTCGAGGATGAGGGCGGCAATGTCATCCCCAAGATGAAGATCTCCGAGAATGCCGGCAAGGTGACGACACCCTGCAGTAAGGAGATCGTAAGGTTCTACGACAAAGCTACGGGTAAGGCTATGGCCGACGTACTCTTTGTCGAAGGCGAAGAAATCCCGAGCGGCGAGCCCTACGAGATCTTTGATCCCATAGAGACATGGAAGACAAAGACGCTCGAGAACTATGAGGCTCGAAAGCTCCTCGTTAAGATCTTTGATCACGGTGAGCCGGTCTACAAGTCTCCTTCGATCACCGATATCAGGAACTACTGCACTAAGGAGATCGATTCTCTCTGGGATGCGGTAAAGAGATTTGAAAATCCCCACAATTACTATGTGGATCTTTCACCCAAGCTCTGGAAGATAAAGGATGATATACTTAGAAGCTATAAGCATAAAGAAAAGAGAGGTAACAACTAATGGCTAATCCTATCGTAACCATCACGATCAAGGACCTCGGTGACATCAAGGCCGAGCTCTATCCCGAGATCGCTCCCATCACAGTAGAGAACTTCATTAAGCTCGCTACACAGGGATTCTATAACGGACTTACTTTCCACCGTGTCATTCCCGGCTTCATGATCCAGGGCGGATGCCCCGACGGAACGGGTATGGGCGGCCCCGGATATCATATCAAGGGTGAGTTCGCACATAACGGCGTAAAGAATGACTTAAGACATACAAGAGGCGTTCTTTCGATGGCTCGTGCCATGGATCCCGATTCAGCAGGATCACAGTTCTTCATCATGCATGAGAACGCACCTCACCTTGACGGCGAATATGCTGCTTTCGGTAAGGTCATCGAGGGTATCGAGATCGTAGACAAGATCGCTGCCGTAAGAACGGATTATAACGACAAGCCCCTTGAGCCCCAGATCATCGAAGTGATGACTGTTCAGCTCTGATAAAGGTCGCTTTCGATCATTACGAATCTTCGAGAGCGTAATATTGCAGACCGCTGATCGTATCAAGATCGTTCAGCGTTTCATCATCGGAAACAAGTGAGACATATCCTGCGGAATTGATGCAGGGTATGTCTTCTCTTATGTTTGAAAGAAATTCGTAGTAAGGAGATAACGGGATACCTGCAGCATCGAGCGTATCGATCGCAAGGTAGTTGATGCTCGTTATATCGCTCGTCTGAGCACCTGCAGCCTCAAGACCGTGATTATCCCAGATGATATACGGAATGAGCCATCCGTCGCCGTTAGCGGCCGTATAGAGCGAATTAAAGGACAGGTTAGGCTGATGATCGCCGAACATAACAACTACATACTCCTCATCTCTTGAGGAGAGTTCATTAGTCAGATACTCGAAAGAGGTATCGCTCAGGTGCGAAAGCGACAGGTAGTTATTTATCTCTTCTGAATAAGCTACATCGGAAGATACATATTCCGTGTGGCCGGGGATACCCATATCTCCGCTGTAGCCGCCGTGATTCTGGATCGATACGATAAAGTAGAAGTTAGGGCGTCCGTCGGATGATGAATCGATATCGGAGAGGATATTCCTGTAGAGACATTCGTCAGTCATATAACCGTTGATCATGTCATCATCATTCCAGGAAAAGTCATCGATGAACATCGTATTCTCGAACCCGAGGAGCGGATAGACGATATCCCTGTCCCATCCGTCGCCGACATAAGGGTGAACGGCGGTTGTCCTGTAGCCGCAGGATGCGAGATAGGTAGCCATCGAATATGTTTCGGAGTTGATCTTCATGGGATAAGGGAGCATGCCCTCGGGAAGACCGTATACCGTTATTCCCGTAAGATATTCAAACTCCGAATTCGCGGTCCTGCCGCCGAAGACGGAAGCATAAGCGTTGCCCTGGATGCTCTCGCCCGAAAGCGAATGGATATAAGCGAGGGGATCCGATTCGAGATCACCGATCACATCGCCATAGATGGAAAGATCAGCCAGCGATTCGTTCATGATAACGATGATATTGGGAGCATCGGTAAGTGTCGAAGGCTCTGAAGTAACAAGGGCAGCATATGTTGCTTTGTCGTAGCCGTCGGGCTTTTTGAGCTTGAGAGTCGTAGCTGACATAAGGAAATTAACGGTTACACCGTTAGCCTGGCTGCCCTGGTCCTGATAAGCATATACGGGCCTGAGCTTCGTATATTCGTTATAAGTCGGGATAAGGATCAAAAAGGCGATCAGAGCGCAACCTGCGGGGATCAATCGGGAGACAGCCTTTCGTGCATGAGGTGTCTTGTTCTTGATATTAGTTGCCGCAAGGATAAAGAGCACATAAGGGATGACGATAAGCGTCAGAGGCATCATGATCGGATAAGAATAACCTGCCGCAACATGGGCAGCCGTTCCGGCTCCGAAAAGATCCGAGAAGAGGAGTTCGCTTCCTCTGAATGAATAAACATAGTAGTTGGCAAGTGCGAGTAGCAGGAACGGCGCAGGAGTGACACTTAGTGACACCCTGATCGAGAAGAATGCCCGAAGCACCAGATATAAGATCAGAAATAAGAGTATCTCTATCGGGAAACGAAGGCTGATCACCGTATCTGTTGAATAGATGCGCTTGTTCATATAAGCGAACAGAGAGTGATATCCCGCCAGCGTCTCGTGCCCCACGATGTTGATAAGTTCCGAAAAGTACAAAGTATATAAGCTTCCGACTATAGCCGCGATACCCTCGAGGATCACGGAGCCTTTGGCGGAAGTAAGATCTATAGTAAAGAATCCCAACGTGCAGAATGCGATGATCCACAGAGCTGCCGCCGGGAATGTGAGGAACAGCATAGCAGCCGATACCAGTGAGAGCATCACGGTGAGAGCCAGTCTGATCCTGTTATTGGAGATATTCACCTTCTTAATATTCATAAGTGAAGTATAACATAATAAAACGGCCCGTATCGAAATAGATACGAGCCGTTTTATTACCGTTAGATGGTATTATCAGTCAAGAGCCTGCTTGATGTCTGCAATGATATCGTCGATGTGCTCGATACCGATGGAAAGTCTTACTGTATTGGGCTTGATACCCTGGATAGCGAGCTCTTCTTCGGAATCCTCGGAGTGAGTCGTTGATGCGGGGTGGATTGCAAGAGACTTAACGTCAGCTACGTTAGCAAGAAGAGAGAAGATCTTGAGCTTGTCGATGAACTCCTTAGCTTCCTTAGCGCCGCCCTTGATCTCGAACGTAAAGATAGTTCCGCCGCCGTTGGGATAATACTTCTTGTAAAGTGCCTGCTGGCTGGGATCAGAAGATGCTGCAGGGTGATTTACCTTCTCTACCTGAGGGTGGTTCTTAAGGAACTCTACTACCTTAAGTGCATTCTGTGTGTGACGCTCAACTCTGAGGGAAAGTGTCTCAAGACCCTGAAGGAATACGAAGGAATGAACAGGGGAGATAGTAGAACCCGTATCTCTTAAGAGGATCGTTCTGAGGTAGACAGCAAGTGCTGCTGCTCCGACATCCTTAGCAAAGCTCAAGCCGTGATAAGAAGGGTTGGGCTCAACAAGCCAGGGATACTTATCGGAAGAAGTCCAGTCGAACTTACCGGAATCGATGATGACACCGCCGATAGCCGTACCGTGACCGCCGATGAACTTTGTTGCGGAGTGAACTACGATATCAGCACCGTACTCGATAGGTCTTACAAGGTAAGGAGTAGCGAAAGTATTATCTACGATAAGGGGTACGTTGTGCTTATGCGCGATCTTAGCGATAGCTTCGATATCTACTACCTCGGAGTTGGGGTTACCGAGTGTCTCGATATGAACAGCCTTTGTATTATCCCGGAAAGCAGCATCGATAGCGTCAAGATCCGAAGGGTTTACGAATGTTGTAGTGATGCCGTAAGAAGGAAGAGTATGTCTTAAGAGATTGAATGTACCGCCGTATACGTTGTTAGCGGCTACGATGTGGTCTCCCGCATGAGCTACACCCTGGATAGCGTATGTGATAGCTGCTGCACCGGAAGATACGCCCAATGCTGCGACACCGCCTTCAAGAGCCGCGATCCTCTGCTCGAATACGTCCTGTGTGGGATTCGTGATCCTGGAGTAAACATTACCTGCATCCTTGAGACCGAATCTGTCTGCTGCGTGCTGTGAGTTATGGAAAACGTAGGATGATGTAAGGTAGATCGGAACTGCTCTTGCGTCTGTTGTAGGATCGGGGATCTCCTGACCTGCGTGTACCTGAATCGTCTCGAACTTGTAGTTATCGTTATATGTGTAAGCCATTTTAAATTACCTCTCTTTATGTACTTGTGTATTTGTATTTTGTGGTTTGTTTTAAGATAAGAGTTCCCGAAGCCGGTCAGGA
This sequence comes from Ruminococcaceae bacterium KH2T8, assembly GCA_900111435.1. Lineage (NCBI taxonomy): Bacteria > Bacillati > Bacillota > Clostridia > Eubacteriales > Oscillospiraceae > Ruminococcaceae bacterium KH2T8. The sequence goes on along the minus strand of FOIY01000001.1, from coordinate 912,636 downwards.
CTTCGGGAACTCTGAACGGTTTATGTTGAAGAATTATAGATTATCGGATGGCACAACAGAGACACATTCGTCCGTTTCTGTAGTTGCGTCTGAGCATTGCGAAGATGATGTTCATATTGATGTGTCTCCTTTCAAGAATTCCTACGAATCGCATAGGTTTTGTATGTCAAGGATTGTACTATGCTTTGAAAAGCTTGTCAACACTGAATTTTCGGAAATTTCGATTGACAAAAGCGGCAGATGAAAATACAATAAACCTATAAAACAGATAGGAATTGTACCAATACAATTTTCCGACAATTCTTTTCTATATAAAGAAAAACAATTACATCATCACAAAGGAGATCCAGACTATGGCAGTTTATGAAAAGATCACTGATCTTATCGGCGGCACACCGATCTTAAAGCTCGGAAATTACATCAAGAACAATGGACTCGAGGCAGATATCTATGCAAAGCTCGAGTACTTTAATCCCGCAGGAAGCGTTAAGGACAGGATCGCCAAGGCGATGATCGATGACGCTGAGAAGAGCGGGGCATTAAAGCCCGGAGCTACCATTATCGAGCCTACGAGCGGTAATACCGGTATCGGTCTTGCTTCCGTTGCAGCGGCAAGAGGATACAAGATCATCATCACGATGCCTGATACGATGAGCGTTGAAAGAAGAAATCTTCTTAAGGCATACGGAGCAGAGCTCGTTCTTACCGAAGGTGCCAAGGGAATGAAGGGTGCCATCGCTAAGGCAGAGGAGCTTGCAGCTTCGATCGAAGGAAGCTTTATCCCCAGCCAGTTTACGAACCCCGCTAACCCCGCTGCCCATAAGGCAACGACGGGTCCCGAGATCTGGGAAGACCTGGGCGGAGATGTCGATGTATTCGTAGCAGGTGTAGGTACAGGCGGAACACTTACGGGGGTAGGCGAATTCCTGAAGAGCAAGAAGGCTGACATCAAGGTAGTTGCTGTTGAGCCCGCAGGATCTCCGGTTCTTTCCAAGGGGCAGGCAGGTCCTCATAAGATCCAGGGAATCGGTGCAGGCTTCGTACCTGATACACTCAATACCGGTGTATATGACGAGATCATCACTGTCGAGAATGAGGATGCTTTCGCAGCTGGTAAGGAGATCGCAAGAACAGAAGGATTCCTTGTCGGTATCTCTTCGGGTGCGGCTCTTTGGGCAGCTACACAGATCGCAAAGAGACCCGAGTTCAAGGGCAAGAAAATCGTAGCACTCCTTCCCGATACGGGAGACAGATATCTTTCGACTCCCATGTTCTCCGAGTGATAAACAGGTTCAAGACATAAGAAAAGGCGGTTCCTTCGGGAATCGCCTTTTTGTTATCAGTAAAATGCAAGGAAGAGATCAGATCACATATTCATCGGAGCCGTGGATCCTGGACTGATCGATGATGTCCTGCAGGCTTATGCCGTTGAGATAATCATTGATGACCTTGTTAAGTCCCGTCCAGATGGGGAGCGTAGGACAGTCGATCTGTCTGTCACAGTAAATATTGCCGTCAGGTCCCATGCAGGATACGGGAAAGAGATTACCCTCAGTAAGTGTAAGGATCTCGCCGACAGTAATCTTTGAAGGTTCACGTCCAAGCTGATATCCGCCCTGAAATCCGCGGTTGGTAAGAAGGATACCCGACCTGTTAAGGATGGGCACGATCTGCTCTAAGTACTTCTTTGAAATATTCTGTCTCTCGGCGATAGTCTTGAGCGCTACAAACCCGTCTTCATGGTGTTCGGCGAGATCGATGAGCATCCTCAAGGCATATCTGCCTTTGGTCGATATCTTCATAAGACACCTCATAAATTGCGTTTTTACTATAATACTATCAAAATGGTAGGTTTTCAATAGAACGGGAAAAACGGAAGTAAAATACAGCGGTATTTGATATAATCAGCAAAGTAAGGGAGGGCTTATGAGAAAACTGTTCGTCAGGATCGTTGCTTCATTAATGATAAGTTCTATGCTTATCTGCTGCTCTTCCTGTCTTTCGAAGAAAGGCGATTATGATTACTCGTGGGTAGAGGAAACAAAATACATCGCCCACGCCTGCGGCGAGATCAATGGTCTTGTATACACAAATTCCAGAGAAGCTCTCGAGCAGAATTATGAGAAGGGCTACCGCGTCTTTGAAGTTGATATCATGCAGACTCCGGAGCGAAAGCTGATCTGTTGGCACGGTTGGCATGACCCGGTCGTATTTGACCTGATCCCCGAAGAGTATCAGAATACTGATGTTTCATATGATGACTTTATGGCTATGGAGATCACAGGCGGTCTTCACACGATGGATTTCGATCAGCTCGTGGAGTTCATGGCCGATCATCCCGATATGTATGTTGTCACAGATACCAAGAGCATATACGATGACCTTAATCAGCAGCTTTTCAGCGAGATCGTCGAGGAGGCCGAGAAGATAGCTCCCGAGGTTCTCGATCGTATCATCCCCCAGATCTATTATGAGGGCATGCTCGACATCATCAATGAATATTATCCCTGGAAGTCGATCATCTATACACTCTATCTTGTTCCTGAAGGAACGACTTTTGACAGCATCGTAAAGTTCGCGAGAAAGAGAGGCGTCCGTGTTATCACTACGACCCCCGAAGGCGGACTGACGGATTCTTTCCTTGATGATCTTAACAGGTACGATATCTATGTATATCTTCACACCTTTAATGATGAAGCGGAAACAAAGCAGTGGATCGATAAGGGCGTCGAAGGCTTTTACACTGACTGCCTGATCTGAGGATAGTAAGTTATATATGGCAACAGATATACGAACGGGAAATATTTCTATAAAAAAGATATTGGCAAGATACTCCTTATGCTTTGCCGTATTCTTTCTGATATGCGTATTTCCGTTCTTTGTTATAGGTAAACGAAACTTCTTCGGAGGAGACGACGGTATATATCAGCAATATATCTATTTCCTCTATACGGGAAAATGGATAAGGGAACTGTTCGGAAATATATTCACGAGGCATGTCTTTGAGATTCCTATGTGGGATATGTCAATCGGAATGGGAGCAGATCCGATCATAACATTATCATCGTCAGTCAATCCTCTTACCGATCCGTTTTGCTGGATCTCCGCATTCGTCCCGCTCAAGTATGCCGAGACGGTATTTAATATAGTAATAACAGTTAAGCTGTACCTGTCAGGATTGTCCTTTACATATTTTGCATACGGAAGAGGGCACAAGGGCATGTCTGCGGTTGCCGGCGCGATGGTATATACTTTCTCGTCGATAATCTTTATCGGTTTTTATCAGGTTTTCTTCTTAAATGCATTCATCCTTTTCCCGCTTCTCATGCTCGCAGCTTGCATGTTGTGGGAACTGAAAAAGCACAGAGCTTATGCGGCAGCCCTGATGTGCTGTGCCGCTTATTCATTCTACTTCACTTACATGATGGTACTTCTCCTCGTGATCTACTGTGTTATCAGATATATCTGCGAGTGGCGTGAGAAGAAGGCTGAAAGGCTGCTGCCCCTGATAATCAGATATGTTATCTGGACTTCGGTCGGAATTGCCATGGGAATAGGTATTCAGATCCCGTCCATGCTCAATGTTGCAGGCCTTAAGAGAATGAACAGCGCGAGAAACATTTCTCTGATCGCAACAGATAATCTCGAGATGATATTTAAGTCGTTTTCCTATTACAATATCGGAACAGACTCTTTCTGGGGTTTTTCTTCAGTCGTATTGATAGCTGTTCTGCTGCTCTTCGCGGAAAAGAAGAAGGATCTGCTAATAAAGATCCTGTTTGTACTTTATTCCGTTTCATTCTTCCTGCCCGTTGTCGGATCGCTCTTTAACGGAATGAATACTCCAAGCTGCAGATATATCTTCGGCTATATCCTGCTCCTGTCGTATATCGTCAGCATGACCTTCGATCGTTTCTCAAAGATCAGTTCAAGAACACTCCTGATCGTGATCGGTATCGCGGTATTCACATGTGCTGTCGGTGTGATCGTTTTCGGTGATAAGAATGTGATCATCTCGTCTCTGTCACTGGTGATCGTTGCAGTGACAATATTCCTGATAAACAAAAAAGACATTGCCAAAGACATTGCGTGGCTCTCTCTCATACTTGCATCCTGCTTTTTGATGTGTTTCTCAGCTTTAAAGCTCAACATCCGTAATGCCGCAAGTACTTGGGGACAGCCGCAGGATCTGATGTTTCATTCTGCAGTTGATGTTTTTACCGATGATCTTGATACTTCCGGCAGCAGATATGACAGATTGCCCTATGCTTATGTAGACGTACCGGTCAATTCAACCATGATAACGGGCGTACAGAGCTTTGATTCGTATAACAGCAACATCAATACATATATAGATCAGTATTTCATCGACATGGGTATCGTCAGCAATTCCCTCGGCGTATATCAGTGCGGTTTAAGGGGTAGGGACTATCTTGAGGTCCTTAACGGAACCGAGTATGTCTCCGTTTTTGAAGGAAACACGAAAGCGGTCTCTGCGCCTTATGCGTATGAGGCTGCCTCTCAAAGCGGTGACTATACACTTTATCAGAGCAGTAACGGAGCCTCGATCGCATATCTTTATGATGACGCAGTACCTTATTCAATGTTCGAGGGACTCGATCCGATGGAACGAGAAGAACTAATGATGCAGGCCTGCGTACTGGAAGATGCAGCTCCCCGTGAAATGGTCAGGGGATTTGATGAGATAGGATTCACATTGGGAGAAGTATCCGGTGTGGAGATCATAGACGACAGAACTTTCTCTGTTTCCGAAAGCGGCTATATCACACTTGATATCGATCAGCTGGAAGGTCGGGAAGTAAACGTCCTGATCAGCGGAATACATTCCGATGCTTTTTTCCTTGTCATGCCTCAGCTCATGAATGGTCAGGAGATCGTAAAGACTGATTTCTTTGCGGGAGTATCGGATCAGGATATCTACTATCACTGGAAAGATACACTGTTGTTCAGCTACGGTGTTGTTGAAGAGCCTGTCGATTCGATAAGACTCTGCTTTAATACTCCGGGTAACTACAGCCTGGAGTCCGTTAAGATCTATACGAGGACTCCCGAACAGATAGACGCGACGCTCGAGTCTTTCTATTCTCATGCGGACATCGCTGATGTGCAGTATTGCTATAACGGCAGAAATGACATCACGGTAGATCTTACGGCTGATTCTGATAAGTATCTTTATCTTGCCGTACCTTATTCGAACGGGTGGAGTGCTACGGTCGACGGAGATCCGGCAGAGATCCTCAGAGCTAACGGTGCATTTATGGCTATACCCGTTAAGAGCGGTGAACACAGCGTGAGATTAACTTACAGCACACAATACCTTAAGGAAGGAATGCTCCTTTCGATCGTGACAATAGTCTCGGTTATGGTTTATGAAACGGTATCGACCCGCAAGTCGAGTAAGCTCTCAACAAAGAAATAAGGATATCTGTCAGTTATCAGACTTCTCTTCTTCGCTGACGATATACTGAGGGCGGCGCTTGACCTCGATGAATATCCTTCCGATATATTCTCCGAGAAGGCCGAGTGCCATAAGGATAAGTCCGCCGATAAAGAGCATGAAGCAGAGAAGTGACGGATAACCGGGAACCTGATCGTATATTCTCAGGATGATCGCCCTGATGAAGTAGTAGATGATATAAAGAAATGCCGCAAAAGCAAATGCAAATCCGCAATAAGTAGCAAATCTCAAAGGCGCCGTAGTGAATGCAACGATACCGTCGATAGCATACCTGAAGAGCTTCCAGAAACTCCACTTGGTCTCTCCGGCAACTCTCTCGACATTTTCGTGCTCGACCCATTTGGTCCTGAATCCGACCCAGGCAAAGATACCCTTGGAGAAACGTTGTCTTTCATTGAGCGATATGATCGCGTCGACTACGCAGCGCTTCATGAGCCTGAAATCCCTTGCTCCGTCTGCGATCTCTACGTCGCACATCTTATTAATGAGCTTATAGAATGACCTGGCAAAGAAACTCCTGATCGGAGGCTCGCCCTTCCTCGTTACACGTCTTGCAGCTACGATATCGGCTTCGTCCTTGTCAAGCGATTCGATCATAGAAGGGATAAGAGAGGGCGGATCCTGCATATCGGCATCGAGAATGGCGATATAGTCTCCCTGAGCTTTCTCAAGACCTGCGTACATAGCGGCTTCCTTACCGAAATTCCTGGAAAAGAAGACGTATTTTACGCATTTATCCTTGGAAGCGAGATCCCTTATTACATCTGCTGTCTTATCGCGGCTGCCGTCATTTACGAATATGAATTCAAAATCTCTGTCGGAGACCTGCTCTCTTACGTCACATAACGCCCCGTAGAGTATTGGGAGTGACTCTTCTTCGTTGTAACAAGGGACTATAAGACTGATGAGCATAGCATTTGCCTCCGGCTGACGTAATTGGAACATCTCTAGATTTGTATTATAATCTATAAATATGTCGGCAGACAAATCTTATTTGGGGTGTGTTTATGAAGGAAATTGCTTCTCTGGAAAGTAAGAGAAAGGGTGCCGGCAATCTCGGAAGATCCCTGAAGAATACCAAAGATCCGCTTATAGCATTTTTCCTTACGATCATTTCCTATCTTGCCTTGCTGGTTATCAGCCGCGTACACCCGTTCGGCCCCAACTCCATCCTGATGAGCGACCTGGAAGCTCAATATGCACCGTTCCTTTATATGTATAAGGAGATGTTGGGCTCGGCTTCGTCGCTTCGAGAGCTTACTTATTCCTTCATGATGGGCATGGGAAAGAATACGATGGGAACTTTCGGATATTATCTGGCAAGCCCGTTTAATTTCCTTGTTCTGCTGTTTACTCCCGCGCAGGTAAGTGAATTCATCACACTGCTCATAGTATTAAAGCTGGCATTTGCGTCATCTTTCATGTGCATGTTCTTAAGGAAGAGGAGCACCGTGCCTTCAAAGTGGCCGATACTCTTTGGTGTCGTATATGCATTTTCATCCTTTGTCATGATATTTATGTTCAATATCATGTGGCTCGACGGATACATGCTCCTGCCGCTCGTTCTTTATTTCACAGAATGCTATATCCATACAGGAAAGCGCACCGGACTTACTATCTCACTCCTCGTACTTTTTATCAGCAATTACTATATCGCCTATATGGTCGGTATCTATGTATTTCTCTATCTCCTCGTCAGGATGTACACCGAGGGGATGTTCAAGGATAAGAAAGCTGCTGCGGGTAAGGTGTTTAAGTTCATAGCTACCGCAGCTCTCTGCGGATTTACTCTTTGTGCGATGATACTTCCCGTAGGCCTTGACACTATCCGAAATGCAGATCCTACGCACTTCGTTTCCGATGCGGATCACGTTGATTTCGCGGTAGCGGATATCGTAGATCAGATATTCCTCGGTGAGCAGGGAGATTTCCTTTCCCATAATCTTCCTTATCTATTCCTGAGCCTTTCCGTCACTTCGCTCTGTGTTCTCTTCTTTGTGAGCAAGGCAACTCCCGCGAAGGAGAAGAAGGTATATGCGATCCTCTTTATCGGCGTTTATCTCGTACTGTCGATCAATGCTCTTGATAAAGCATGGCAGGTATTCGATACACCTAACTGGTTCTTCCACAGAGAGTCATTCGTATTCTATCCGCTGTTCCTTGTCGTAGCACTCAAGACCATCGAAAGGATCAGGGAGATCAGTAATAAGGAGATAACCACGGGCCTTTGCATCATGCTCGGACTCATCATCTTCGCTCAGAGCTTCGGTCAGATGAAGGAAGAAGACCTGATATTCCTCTTTAACATCTTCTATGTTGCGGCTCTTATGGGTCTTTTCATGCTGATGAAGAAAGAGGACTGGCACGAGCAGCTCAAGGACATGCCGAAGCTCATGCCTTTCTTATTGGCACTTTCTACGGTAGTTGAAGTGAGCCTTCTTGCTCCCGTCATGTCGTCAGGTCTTTCGAGCTTTTCACTTAAGACTTATGATTCTCAGCTCTATTCCGATTCGATCAATGCGATCTGTGAGCTCTCGTCGACCGATTATCAGGGAAAGACCGGCTTCCGCTCAGAACTCGAGATATATGCTCCCGATCAAAGCGGAGACAGTGTCGACGATGTCGGATCTTATTACGGCGGATATAACGGAGTATCTTTCTTTAACTCAAATTCCAATAAGCAGCTTCACAGATTCCTTAAGCAATTCGGATACACGGTCAATTATGACTATTTCTCCGAAGGCTACGGTTATACGGCTCTTGATACCGATACGTTCCTTTCCGTAGGCAGCGTGATGACAAGGGCTGATTATTCGGACGGTACGCTGATCGCTACCGACACTTACGGCGACGGACTGAGTCTTTATTCCAACGGTGAAGTGCTCCCTCTGGCATTCTCCGTTCCGGGAAGTGCATATGATCTCGATTTCTATTCTCTTGAGGCGGCACAGGGGGAGAAGAACTATTTCGCTTTCAGAGATTCCTGGTTTGCATCACTGTTCCCTGAAGAGTTCGAAGATGCTGAGTATTTCGTCGCACCTGAGACTGAACCTGTTCCCGAGCTTATTAACTGCACAGTCATCGATACGACACTCTACATGGGCGGAACCGATACTTCCGATGATCAGGATACGGCAGCCGACGTATTCGATTATGATGATGTCGGAGCCGAGATCGATGGCGTCTACAGAAATGACATAACGACGATCTACCGCGTAAATGAGAGTATCCCTATGATCCTGAACTATGAGATCACGGCAGAAAGAGCGGACGAGCTCTATCTCAATATCTCTAATGCCAGATGCCTCGGCGAGTGCAAAGTATATGTAAACGGCAAGTATCTCGCAGAATGGTCAGACGGATCTTTCTATTCTTCGATCGTCAGGATCGGAGCTTTTGAGGAAGGCGAGGTCATAAATGTATCTATCGTCTCCGATGCGGATTCCTTCGGATATGTTGATATCAACTTCGCTTATCTTGACGACGGACTCTTCACTGAAAGAAGAAGTCTTATCGATACGAGTGACGTTCAGCTCGTAAGCGTCAGCGGCGGCGACGTGGTCATCAATGCCGATCTTAAGGCAGGTGATACGATCCTTACTACGATCCCTTATGAGGACGGCTGGACACTGACCGTGGACGGTGCTCCTCAGGATATAAAGGTATACCAGGGTGCACTTATCGGCATCGATTGCGGAAGCGGCAGCCATCAGATACATCTGACGTTTACCCCGCCCGGCATGAAGACAGGAGCGATGGTATCCTGCGCAGGTATCGTAGGGCTTATCGCACTGGCTTTGACAGATCATATCAAGCCCAAAAAGAAAGTCCCTGTTACTAAGTAAATATGGTATAGTTAGCGATAGGAAACATTAATTCCGAAGTTGGAGGTTATAAAATGGATTACAAGGAAGTTTATGGTATCTGGAGTACCGATCCCTACTTTAACGAAGCAACAAGAGATGAGCTCAAGGCTATCGCTTCAGATGAGAAGGAGATCGAGGATAGATTTTATAAGGATCTTGAATTCGGTACAGGCGGATTAAGAGGTATCCTCGGTGCAGGTACCAACAGGATGAACGTCTATACCGTTGCAAAGGCATCTGCAGGTCTTGCAAAGTATATTGTCAGCAAGGGCGAAGAAGCTATGAAGAGAGGTGTCGCCATCTCTTTTGACTCGAGACATTTCTCTCCCGAGTTTGCTCAGATCGCAGCTACGACTTTCGCTGCATACGGCGTTAAGTCTTATCTTTCCGATGAGCTTCGTCCCGTTCCCATGTGCAGCTACGCAGTAAGATATTTCAATGCTTTCTGCGGTGTAATGGTAACTGCTTCGCACAACCCGCCCAAGTACAACGGTTATAAGGTCTACGGCGAGGACGGCGGCCAGGTAACAAATGAAGCTGCTTCCGAGATCCTTGCTAATATGGCTGAGTTCGCAGATGTCAGAAAGATCAAGACATCGAGCTTTGAAGACGGTCTTGCATCCGGCATCATCGAGAGATTCGGACCCGAGGTCGATATCGCTTATACGGAGATGCTCACCGAGCTCATCATCGACAAGGACGCCATCGCACGTCAGGCTGACATGAGCATCGTCTATACACCTCTTCACGGTTCAGGTAATAAGCCCGTAAGACGTATCCTCAAGAGAGCAGGATTTAATAACGTTCATATCGTTCCTCAGCAGGAGACGCCCGACGGAGCTTTCCCTACGGTAAAGAGCCCCAACCCCGAGGATCCGGCTGCTCTTACTATGGGTATCGAGCTCGCTAAGAAAGTAAATGCTTCGCTCGTATTCGGTACGGACCCCGACTCCGACAGACTCGGTATCGCGGCAAGATGCGAGGAGAACGGCGAAGTTACATATAAGTGTTTCACGGGTAATCAGGTAGGACTTATGCTCCTTGACTATATCCTTGATTCCAAGAAGAGACTCGGAACACTCGAGAATGATTCTTTCGCATGTACGACTATCGTTTCCACGAAGCTCTGCGCAGGCGTATGTAAGGAATACGGTGTCGAGCTCCAGGAGACACTTACCGGATTTAAGTATATCGGTGAGAGGATCAAGTTCGACGACGAGTTCGGCAATAAGCACTTCCAGTTCGGATTCGAGGAGAGCTACGGCTACCTTTCCGGAACGGATGTAAGAGATAAGGACGCAGTTGTTGCAGCTATGCTCGTTTGCGGTATGGCAGCTCAGTCCTTTGACAGAGGCGAGACACTCTTTGATCGTCTCGACAGGATCTATAAGAAGCACGGTTACGGCTTTGAAGAGGCTGTAAGCTTTACTCTTGAAGGTAAGGAAGGTATCGCCAAGATCGGTGCATGCATGGATACTCTTCGTGCATCCCTTGAGAGCTGCAAGACTTCTGAGGAAGCACTTGCCCTTATCGGCGGTCCTACGGTCAAGGCAGTTCGCGATTACAGCAGCTCAGTAAGATATGATTTCTCGGGTGATGCAGTTCAGACGTCCGAGCTTACTCTTCCAAAGTCCAACGTTCTTCTTTATGAACTCGGCGGTGACAAGGGTATCGACTGGGCATGTGCAAGACCTTCGGGTACTGAGCCCAAGCTCAAGATCTATTTCGGTGTTTATGATTCCGACAAGGATGCGGCTCTTGCAAGACTTGCAAAGATCAAGTCCCAGATGTCCGACTTTGTAAAGCAGTACCTTTGATCTTAATCTATGAAAGTTGATATCGTCTCCTTATGCTCTGCGCATGCATGATGTATAAGGAGACGATTTATCGGTAAAGACATGCTCGCATATAACGTTCAGCCGCTGGCTCACGAAAATCTCACAGGAATAGGCTACTATGCCGCCAACACACTCGGTCGTCTTCTTAAGGAAGATAAGGAGTGTGAACTTCACGTATTCGATTTTATGGGAAGAAACGATGCAGGTTCCAAGGTCGCCAAGAATCTCGGCGAGGCATTCGACCCTTCTGCTCTTCACATCGTAAAGAATATGCCCCTGGGCGCATACATCCGTGCCGGAAATGCCGGGAAGATGTACTCGTACGAGGCACTTACGCACTCCAAGGCGGATATGACCGTATTCTTTAATTACCTGGTACCCGCGGGCCTTAAGGGAAAGAGCGTTATCACCATCTACGATATGGTATCGATGAGATATCCCGAGACTATGGACGACAGGAACAGGCGTCTTCTTCAAAGGCATCTGAAGCCTTCCGCCGAGAAAGCCGCTGCCGTCGTGACCATCTCGGAGTTCTCCAAAAAGGAGATAAAGGAACTTCTTAATGTTCCTGAAGAGCGCATATTTGTTGCTCCGTGCGGTACCGATACGACATTTTACTGCCCCTTTCCTGATGAACAGGCAGAGCTTGCGGCAAGGCAGGAAATCAAGAAGCAGTTTGATATCGACAGATATATTCTCTATGTCGGTACTTTGGAGCCTCGAAAGAACATAAAGACCCTCGTGGCCGCTTTCGAGGAGACCGCTAAGGAAGATGAGGACATCAAGCTCGTCCTTGCAGGCGGTGTGGGCTGGCACAGTGAGGAGACTCTGGCTGCTATCGAGGGCAGCCCGGTAAGGGACAGGATCGTCCGTACGGGCTATGTTTCAAATGAGATGAAGCGCGATCTTTACAGATGCGCGAAAGTCTTCGTATTCCCGAGCATGTATGAGGGATTCGGTATGCCCGTTACCGAGGCGATGGCATGCGGAACGCCGTGCATCATTTCGGATACGTCGAGTCTTCCCGAAGTTGCGGGCGGAATTGCAGATATAGTCGGGGTTTACGATATCCATGCCTTGAGTGAGGCCATGCTCGGTGCGATCGGTCGCGAGATCACGGATGAGTTTAGAAAGAGCGCAGTCGCTAATGCCGCTCGATATACATGGGAGGAAGCGGCAAGAGCATACAGACAGGCGTTCTCTTTCGTGACTAATGCCGATATGATATAATCTTGTGAGCTTTAAATTCGGAGGATTAAGATGAAAAGGGCACTGATTACCGGTATTACAGGTCAGGACGGTTCCTACCTTGCAGAACTTTTGTTGGAGAAGGGATACGAGGTATACGGTATCTGGAGAAGAAAGGCAACCGTCGACTACGGAAATATAGAGCACCTTAAGGATAAGGTACACCTTATCTATGCAGATATGACGGATGCAGTTTCACTGATCGCGGCAATGCAGATCTCCCAGGCTGATGAAGTATATAATCTGGCTGCTCAGTCTTTCGTTAAGACAAGTTGGGATACTCCCGTAAGTACAGCCGATATCGATGCTATCGGTGTTACCAATATGCTCGAGGCCATAAAGCTCGTAAAGCCCGAAGCAAGGTTCTATCAGGCATCCACTTCCGAGATGTTCGGTAAGGTTCAGGCAGTACCTCAGAAAGAGGATACTCCTTTCTACCCCAGGTCACCGTACGGAGTTGCAAAGCTCTACGGTCACTGGATCACTAAGAATTACAGAGAGAGCTATGACATGTTCGCATGCTCGGGCATACTCTTTAACCATGAGTCCGAGAGAAGAGGACTCGAGTTCGTTACACGTAAGATAACTAATGCGGCAGTAAAGATCTCTCTGGGACTTCAGGATCATCTTGAGCTCGGAAATCTCGATGCAAAGAGAGACTGGGGACATTCCAAGGATTATGTAAGAGCTATGTGGCTCATGCTCCAGGCTGATGCTCCCGATGACTATGTTATCGCATCCAACGAGACGAGATCAGTAAGAGAATTTGCTCAGACGGCTTTCAGCCACGTCGGTATCGAGCTTCGCTGGGAAGGCGAGGGCGTTAACGAGAAGGGTATCGATGTTAAGACGGGAAAGGTACTCGTATCCGTTAATCCCGATTTCTTCAGACCCGCAGAGGTCGAACTTCTTCTGGGTGATCCTTCCAAGGCACAGACTAAGCTCGGCTGGCACAGGGAGATAGATTTCAACGAGCTCGTTAAGAGAATGGTAGAGAACGATATCAGGATCGTTAAGGAAGAGAACGGACTCTGATCCATGAAGAAGGCTCTTGTTATCGGTGCGATGGGTTTTGCCGGTTCCGCGCTCGTCGAGGAACTTAAAGATAACGGCTATGACGTTATCGGCTCTGACATAATCTCCGACGAGGAGAGTGTCATCAAGGCCGATATGCTCGATAAGGCTGAGGCTTTTGATCTTATCTCCAAGATCAGACCTGACGTGATATTTAACCTCGCAGGACAGGCTTCGCCTCTTATCTCCTGGAAAGACATAAATCTCACGATGCATCTTAATGTAGATCTTTCCGTTAATGTCGCGGAGGCGGTACTTGCGAATTGTCCCGATACTACGATCCTCTATATAGGTTCGGCTAATCAGTATGATATGGCTTCTTACGGCAAGATCGAGATCGACGAAGCTTGTCCGCTGGTCGACAATTCACCTTATGCCGTTTCCAAGAATACACAGGAAGCGATACTTAAGCTCCTTATTCAAAAGAAGGGCCTGAAGGCGGTCTTCACGAGATCTTTTAACCACATTGGTCCTAAGCAGAAAGAAGGATTTGTAGTAACGGATTACTGCAAGAGGATCGCTATGCTCGAGAAGGGGCAGATCGATACTTTCGAATACGGTAATCTCGATTCTTGGAGAGATTTCTCTGATGTAAGGGATGTTGTAAGGGCATACAGGCTCTTAGGTGAGCGCGGTCGTATCGGAGAGGTATATAATGTCGGTTCGGGAAAGAGTTCTTATATCAGGGATATGATCGGAAAGCTCGTCGAGAAGAGTGATAAGGCATCTTCTGCGACAGTGCTTCCCGCACGTCTTGATGATGACAGCCTTCCTCATTTTTGTGCAGATATCAGTAAGCTTCATGATGATACGGGCTTTGAACCGCAGTATGATATCGACGATACTTTGATTTCCGTTCTTGAAGCATACAGGGAAAAATATGTTTAAAGAGTTATATAAATACAGAGAGATGATCGTAAGTATGGTCAGGAAAGACTTACGTAGCCGTTATAAGGGCTCTGTTTTGGGTTTTGCCTGGACATTTATAAATCCTCTCCTGCAGCTGATCGTTTACTATTTTGTCTTTAAGATGATCATGAAAAATGACATCCCTAATTTCCACCTTTACCTCTTCGTAGGTCTTATCCCGTGGATATTCTTCTCGGCGTCGCTCACCGGCGGTGCCGTATCGATAATAAGCCAGAAGGATCTGGTAAAGAAGATCTATTTCCCGAGAGAGGTCATCCCGATCTCATATGTTACGAGCTGCTTTGTCAACATGCTCCTGAGCTTTATCGTAGTTATCGCAGTTGCACTGGTAACGGGCGTAGTTCCTACTGTCCCGGGACTTTTGTGTCTGCCTCTTATCATGATAGTCGAATACCTGATGGCACTCGGTATCGCTCTTATCGTATCGTCGCTTACGGTATACCTCAGGGACCTCGAGCACATCCTGGGCATCATCGCGATGGCATGGCAGTTCGCGACTCCGATCTGCTATCAGGAATCGCTGATCCCGGCACGTATATATCCTTACTACAACCTGAATCCCATGACTCCCGTTGTCAGAGCATACAGATCGATCCTTTATGAGGCATCGGTCCCTGATGTCGGATCGCTCTCGATGTCTGTCGTATTCGGTGTGGCATTTCTGATCGTCGGTACGGTCATGTTCAGGCATCTTCAAAAACGTTTCGCGGAGGAGCTTTGATATGGCAGATAATGAACTTGCGATCAAGGTCCGCGGACTTAAGAAGAGCTTCAGGGTATATTACGACAAGAGCAACAGCCTTAAGGACAGTATCCTTTTCTGGAAGAGGAACCGTCACGAGACGAGGACTGTTTTAAACGGCATAGATCTTGATATAAAGAAGGGCGAATCGGTAGGTCTTATCGGTCATAACGGCTGCGGCAAGAGTACGCTTCTTAAGCTCATGACAAAGATACTCTACCCCGACAGCGGAACGATCGAGGTCAACGGTCGCGTATCGAGCCTTCTTGAGCTCGGTGCGGGTTTCCATCCCGACCTTTCGGGCAGAGAGAATATCTATAACAATGCTTCCATCTTCGGCCTTTCGAAGAAGGAGATAGACCAGAGGTTTGACGATATCGTCGAGTTCTCGGAACTCGGGGAGTTCATAGATAATCCCGTAAGAACATATTCTTCGGGTATGTACATGAGACTTGCGTTTTCCGTTGCTATAAACGTGAATGCCGATATCCTTCTCATCGACGAGATCCTCGCAGTAGGCGATGCGAACTTCCAGTCCAAGTGCTTCAATAAGCTCAAGGAGATACGAAAGAACGGCACGACGATCGTTATCGTTTCTCACTCGCTCGGTCAGATAGAGCAGTTCTGTGACAAGTCGGTCTGGATCCACGAGGGTCAGGTAAGGGCAGAGGGCGTGCCTTACGATATCCATATGGAATATCTTGATTATATGGGCGCTATCCGAAAGAAGAATGCACTGCTTTCCGGCATGACCGCCGTTCAAAGAGATGAGGTCGAAGGTTCCGACAGACTGCGCTGGGGAAGCGGAGAAGTCAGGATCAGCGAGGTTCATGCCTATAATGACAAGGATGAGGAGCAGCTCATCTTCAAGACCGGTGAGAGCATCCGTTTTACCGTTGATTACAAAGTCAAGGAAAAGGTCGAGGATGCGGTACTGGGAATAGGTATCTTCAGGCTCGACGGTCTTAATGTATTCGGTACGAATACCAGGATCGAGAAATTCAAGGATTTCGACATAACGGAAGACGGCAGGTTCGAGATGACACTTAAGGATATCGAGCTTTTGCCCGGACAGTATATCGTAGGATTCTCCGTCGAGTACGGAGACGGTATCCCCGTAGATTACTGGAAGACGGCCTGTGAGATCGAGATAGTATCCGACAGGGGCGTCGCAGGTGCATTCTACCTTGATCACGACTGGAAGTTCTCAGATAAGAACATAACCCGCTAAGGAGTTAAAGATGGCAGAAGATATCAATGTTGAAAAGATAATGCAGGAGATAAGAGAAGAGATAAAGAGCAGCGGCGCAGACAAGATCCCGCTGTCCTTTGCGGATCGTACGAACGGTGCTCATGCGGGCAGCGGCAACAGACTGGACGACGCGGTCAAATATATCTCCTATAACTACGAAGTACAGCCTTATCAGCTCCTTACGGGTAACCCAGTAAAGGTATTCATCAAGAAGTGCATCCGAAAGGTTGCTGGATTCTTCTTCCTTCCTATCGTAGGGCAGCAGAATACTCTTAATCAGAACTATCTCTATGTAGCGGAAGCGGTAGTCGACCAAAGAAACGAGATCGAATCCATGAAGAAGAAGATAGAAGATCTTGAATCCCGTCTCGGGGGTAAGAAGTAATGGCATCTGCCCGTGAAATCCTGTCGGATATCCTTTCATCCGAAAAGACATCTTCAGTCGATATCCCCGTGTCCTTTGACGATATCAGCGTTTGGGGAGCATCTTCCTCTGACGGATATCTTGATGCGCTCGAGAAGGAATTCTCGGAGAGAGCAACAGTCATCCCTCAGTACAGGAACATAAAGGAGAAGATAGGAGGCGCTCTGTTCGGCTTCTATATCAACCATTCAGTAAATCAGCAGAATGCGATCAATGCCCGCTTTCTGGAAGTCCTGCAGGAGTTCAGATCCAATAACGAAGAGATCTTAAGGCTTACCGAGAGGATAAAGGAACTTGAGATGCAGCTTGGTGAAGACGGAGGGATAAGATGAGAGTTTTTCAGATCCTGACGACGGTATCCTATGGAGATGCGGTGAGCAATGATTGTCTGGCTCTTTACTCTCTGCTCAAGACATCAGGCTACGAGACATATGTATATGCCGAGAATATCGGTAAACAGGCTGAGAAGATGGGAGTCAAGCCTTATGCCAGGCTCCCGAGGCTCAAGGACGATGACATCATCCTTTATCATCTGTCTACCGGTACCGAGCTCAACGAACGCATTAAATCCCTGAGCGGAAAGAAATATATCGTATACCATAACACAACTCCGCCCGATGTATTCGTTCCTTATAGCGGCAAGCTCGCAAGGCTCTGCAGCTGCGGACTTGAGGAGACCAAGAGTCTTAAGGATACATTTGACGGCGGCCTTTGTGATTCGGACTTTAACAGGCAGCAGCTCATCAGCTACGGCTATAAGTGTCCGCTCAAAGTAAGACCCATACTTATCCCTTTTGAGGACTACAGGAAAGAGCCGGATAAAGAGACACTGGAGCAGATGGGAGGAGATGCGCGCGAGAATGAGCATGAGATCAAGAATGTTCTTTTCGTCGGAAGGATCGCTCCGAACAAGTGTCAGGAGGACCTGATCTCGCTTCTTTATGCATACAGGAAGATGTATTCCGATCCGATCCGTCTTGTCCTCGCAGGTAATCCGTCGGGACTTGAAAAGTATATGAGCAAGCTCAGGGCATATGCAGATGAGCTGGGGCTCGATGATATCGTGTTTACGGGACAGATCTCTTTCGCGAAGATCCTTGCATATTACAGGAGTGCGGATGCTTTCGTATCGATGAGTGAGCACGAGGGATTCTGTGTTCCTCTCGTGGAAGCCATGTTCTTCGATGTCCCGATACTTGCCTTTGCTTCAACGGCTGTCCCCGAGACGCTCGGAGGATGCGGCATCATCTTCGATAAGAAAGATCCTTCTTATGCGGCGAAGTGTCTCCATGCGATCCTGAACGATAATGAACTCAAGTCCAGGATCGTCGAAGAGCAAAGGGAGAGGCTCAAGTATTTTGAGTATGAGAATGTCTCGAAGATATTCGTCGAGCAGTTCAGGGAGTTTACGGGACGATGAGGATCTGTTTTGTAGTTCAAAGATACGGTGATGAAGTTAACGGCGGTGCCGAGGTCCACGCCAGGCAGCTCGCCGAGCATGTTGCGCAGTATACGGACCACGAGGTCGAAGTTGCAACGACAAAAGCCATAGATTATGTTACCTGGAGAAATGAATACGAGAACGACGAGGATATCGTTAACGGGCTTAAGGTCCACAGATTTCCTGTCGTAAACGAGAGAGTTCAGGAGAAGTTCAATAAGATCTCCGAGAAGGTCGCTGCCGGTCAGGCTGATGCAGCCGAGCAGGAAAAGTGGATGAAACTTCAGGGCCCCGAGTGCCCCGCTCTGATCGAGTGGCTCAAGGCGAACAAGGATAACTACGATCGATTCGTATTCCTTACGTATCTTTATTACACGACTTATTACGGACTTCAGGCGGTAGGAAAGAAGGCAGTCCTTATCCCTACGGCTCATGAAGAGTGGACGATCCATATCCCGATGTTCAGGAAGATGTTCGAGCTTCCGGGCGCGTTCTTTTATAATACGACCGAGGAAAAGGAACTCGTGAACAGGCTCTTTAATACATCCGATATTCCTGATAACGAAGGTATCGGAGGAGTCGGCGTTGAAGTCCCCGAGAATGTTTCGGCCGAAGCCTTTAGAGAGAAGTTCGGCATCAAGGATAAGTTCATCATCTACGTAGGACGTATCGATGAGAATAAGTGCTGCCCAGAGCTGTTTACTTATTTCAGGGAGTACAAGAACAGACATAAGGATTCATCCCTAAAGCTCGTACTGGCAGGTAAGGAGATCATCAAGGTCCCCAAGGCAGACGATATCATCTCACTGGGATTCGTATCCGAAGAAGACAAGTTCAATGCCATTGCCGCATCTGAGTTCCTCGTTCTTCCTTCGAGGTTCGAGAGCCTTTCCATCGTTGTTCTCGAGGCTTTAAAGCTCAGGCGTCCCGCACTCGTGACCGCAGGCTGTAACGTTCTTGTCGGTCACTGCAGAAGGAGCAATGCGGCTTTGTACTATAACGGATATTACGAGTTTGAGGGCTGTATCGACTATCTTCTGTCTCATGAGGATGAGTGCAGAGCCATGGGTGAGAACGGCGTTAAGTATGTAGATACCAACTACAGCTGGAAGAATATCGTAGACCGCTTAAACGGTATCATGACCTCTCTATAAGAGGGAGGATATATTCAAATACCGCTTTGGCAAATCCGTCTTCTTCGCATGTTCCCGTGATATAGGATGCTTTCTTAAGAAGTCTCGGATCTGAATTGCTCATCGCAATACCGTACTGAGCACTTACTATCATTGAAAGGTCGTTCTCGCTGTCGCCGATCGCGAAAGTCTTCTCGTGCGGGATTCCCAATATATCAGCCACGCGCAGGAGTCCGTCTCCCTTCGTATTTCCTTCTTTCATTATGTCGTAGAATCCGCCTGCGGAGCTTACGATCTCGAGTCCCTCGACCTTTTTGACCTCATTGAGCGTCGCGTCATCAGGGTCGATAAGGAGGAACTTATTTATGGGAGGAAGTCCCGTTATGAGCATCTCGGCGGTAAGCTCTCCAACCGGTGCTTTCTTTTCGTCGGGAAGATCCCTGTTGTAATTGGTGATGAATTCGCGTCTCAGGCTCCCGGGGGCATAGTAGATACCGTCGGGGCTGTAACATGTCGCGTTCGAGTTATTATCGATGAAGAGCTTAAGGAGTCTCTTCACGGTCTCATCGGGAATAAGAGAAGAGTAGATCTCCTTGCGTGATACGGGATCAAAAACAGAAGCTCCGTTACTCGTAATGATCGGAACTTCAGTCTCTAAAACGTCTGTATATATACCTGTGATAAATGATGAACGTCCGGTGGAGATCGTGAGCGCTCCGCCCGCTGCGCGTAATGCGCGTGCGGCACGAAGATTCACGTCTGATATCGGTTGACCCGGCATCAAAAGCGTGTAGTCCATATCGGACCCCACCAGAAAATTATACTCCATGTGGATTATTCTACATGAGTTGGTTTATAATTCACATTAGCAAAATTACTTATTTTTCCGGAGGAATAACATGTTAAATTGTGCTGTTATCATGGCCGGCGGCGGCGGAACGCGCTTTTGGCCCTTATCTCGTATGTCCGCACCCAAGCAGCTCGTTAAGATCACGGGTGATGACGTAATGATAAACGAGACGATCAAGCATTATGATTCTGTTATAGCCAGAGAGAATACATTTATAGTTACTAACGCCAAGCAGGCAGAGCTCATGGATAAGGTCCTCTTTGATGAAGTAAAGCGAGATAACATCCTTATCGAGCCCATGCAGAGAAATACCGCGCCTTGCATCATCTATGCGGCAATGACGCTTAAGAAGCTCTACGGAGACGCAGTGATGGCAGTATTGGCAGCCGATCACCATATCGGTAACGTCAAGGAATATGAGAGAGTATTAAAACTTGCTATCGATACGGCAGAGAAGACTGACCGTATCGTAACACTTGGCCTTCGCCCTACATTTCCTTCTACGGGTTACGGTTATCTTAAGTTCGATAAGGATAAGAAGGTCTCCGATGAAGTCTATGATCTCGAGCAGTTCGTAGAGAAGCCCGGACTTGAGGTAGCAAAGAGCTATGTAGAGTCAGGTGATTATCTCTGGAACTCCGGAATGTTCATCTGGAAAGCTTCCGTCATCCTCGATTACTTCAAGAAGCTCCTTCCCGATATGTATGAGAAGATGGAGTCGATCTTCGATAAGCTCAGGACACCTGATGAGAAGGCGGCTATCGAAGAAGTCTATCCCACTCTCGAGAATGTCTCTGTAGATTACGGCATCATGGAGAAGGCGGACGGAGTATGTGTCATCCCTGCCGATTTCGGATGGAATGATGTAGGTTCCTGGGATTCCCTTGAATATGTATTCGACCTTGATGGCAACGGCAATGTCAATGTCGGTGATACTGAGCTCATCGACTGCAGCGACAGCGTATTCTTTGACCGCTCTTCTGCCGGAAAGACAGTTGCAGGCATCGGACTTAAGAATATCGTTGTTGTTCAGACTGATGATGCCGTTCTGGTTTGCGACAAGGGTCGTGTTCAGGACATCAAGGCTATGGTCGAAAAGCTGAAGAAAGAGGGCAGAGAGGAACTTCTGTAAATGAAGATCGCCATCGACCTCACTTCTACACAGAAGAATAAGACCGGTATCGGCAGATATATGCTCGGTATCCTTATCGGTCTGCAGCAGATCGACAGGGAGAATGAGTATTATCTCTTTGCCCAGGACGACGATATGGACGGATTCGGTATCTATGCGCCGAACTTTCATGTCGTTCCCGTAGATTCCAAGATCTTGAGAAAGACATATATCAGGATCTTGTGGGAGCAGTTCGTCTTCCCGTTCAGGGTAAAGAAGACGGGAGCGGATGTCCTTCACTGTCCAAACTATACGATGCCGTATCTTTCGCGACTTATAGACAGAAAGCTCGCTGTCGTATCTACTTTCCACGATATGGCTTATTTCCTTCACCCCGAATATCTGATCGGCTGGAAAAGGAAGATGTTCTGCGGATATATAAAGCAGACCGCCAAGAGCTGCGACAAGATAGTTGCAGTATCTCATAACACGGCAAAGGATTCTCTTGCCTGCAGCAAGCCCAGAAATAAGGATATCGAAGTTACTTATCTCGGAGTGGATGAAGCATTCTTTGATACGCCTGCGGCATCCGAAACGATAAGAGCCAAGTACGGTATCCCCGAGAAGTATATCCTCTATGTAGGTACCCTGGAGCCTCGAAAGAATGTGGCAGGCCTTATCAAAGGGTACAGGGAACTTCCCGATGAGATAAAGAATGAATATAAGCTCGTGATCACCGGCAAGAAGGGCTGGTATTATGACGAGATATTCAGCACCGTGGATTCCGATCCGTCCCTCAAGGAAAACGTGATCTTTACCGGCTTTGTCGATGATGAGGATATGATCCCTCTTATGAAAGGCGCGACTGAAGTCGGCTATGTTTCTTTCTTTGAAGGATTCGGACTTCCCGTTCTCGAAGCAATGGCCTCGGGCGTTCCGATCGTAACGACATCGGGATCTTCCCTGAGCGAAGTCGCGGGAGAATGCGGATATCTCTGTGATCCTTCAGATCCAAAGGATATTGCGGAAGCGCTCGAAAGAGGTATCGGCGACAGTGAGAACAAGGTTGAGGGAGCTCTCGAGAGAGCTAAGACTTTTACATGGAAAAGATGCGGTGAACACACTCTCAAGGCATACGAAGATGCCGTAAAGTTCAGACGCGGTCAGTGAAGCTTCTTATAGATCAGCTTTCTTAATCCGTTAGGAAGGACACATACGATCGCATGGGGAAGTGCACCTGTAAGATAATCGGAGAGGGAAGACCACTTTGAGGACTTAAGGTACTTATGAAACCTCAGCATATCCGAAGCGTATCTCTTTCCGCCTCTTCTTTCGAACGTATTGTCATCGACTCTCATATATACGAGCGTATCATCCGTATTTACGGCCTTTGAGCCATTCATGAGCATCCTTACCCAAAGTGAATAATCTTCAAACAGAGGGTAGTCCTCATTATATCCGCCGACTGCCTGAACGGCAGACTTCCTGAACATCACTGCGGGGTGATTCATGGGATTTCTCTTTCGCGAATAGCGTCTTATCTCACCATTCTCAAGAGGGACAGATCTTTTTCCCGTAATGTTATCGGGCGTGCCGCTAAACTCTTCGATCGTGCCGCTCGTAA
The DNA here is from genome assembly GCA_900111435.1 of Ruminococcaceae bacterium KH2T8. NCBI lineage: Bacteria > Bacillati > Bacillota > Clostridia > Eubacteriales > Oscillospiraceae > Ruminococcaceae bacterium KH2T8. Next base: position 889,624 of record FOIY01000001.1, on the reverse strand, counting down.
GAGAAATATCGGGATCTGAAGCGAACAACTTGAGCTGCTTTTCCATTCTTCCCGGAAGCGCGATATCATCGCTGTCCATTCGTGCCACGAGATCATGTCTGCACTCGGAAAGTCCTGCGTTTAAGGCCTTTCCGAGGCCTTGATTTTCGGGGAGCCTTATAAGTCGGATCTTATCCGCAAAACTGTCGAGCACATCATCGAGCTCTCTCGTCAGTGCTCCGTCGCATACTATGACTATATCGTCTGAAAGAACGGTCTGTGACAGGATGCTCTCTATGCTCTGCTTCAAGTAGTCGGCATGCTCTTTGGCATAGACCGACATGAGCACCGAATAACCGCCGTCAGCCGTCGACACTGTCTACATCCCTTTCAGAGCTCTCGGCACTGTCAGTAGATATGAAAGTCTGCTTATTGTCTTCGAAAGTCTGATTGTAAAGGTGCGGCGAGAAGATGGCTCTTGCCGTAAGGAACATAATCTTCAGATCCTGAAGGACCGAGTAGTTCTTGATATAAAGAAGGTCATATCTGAGCTTATCCTGAGGTGTCGTATCGTAGTTTCCCGCAACCTGTGCAAGTCCCGTGATACCTGCCTTTACGGCAAATCTCTGGGAGTATCCTGGGATCTCCTTTTCGAAGTTTGCAACGAATTCGGGTCTTTCGGACCTCGGGCCAACGACACTCATGTCGCCCTTGAGTACATTGTAGAACTGAGGAAATTCGTCGAGTTTTGTCCTTCTGAGGAAACGTCCGAAAGGAGTAACACGGGGATCGTTCTTACCCGAGATAACGGCTCCGGTCGCAGCCTCGGCATCCTGCCTCATAGTACGGAGCTTATAGATCTTGTAAGGCTTATTGTTGATGGTAAGTCTTTCCTGTCTGTAGAAGACGGGACCGCCGTCACTTGCCTTGATGATGATCGCACATACCAGCATAACGGGTGCCGACAATATGATAGCGAGGATAGAGATAATAACGTCCATACAACGCTTGACGATCCTCTGCTCGAAAGTAAGTCCCATACGGTCAACGAGCATTACCATAAGGTCGTTCAAATTGATGACCCTGGACTTATAAAGGCTGATCTCGTAGAACTGGGGAACGATATATACGACGGTCTTGTGCTTTGCACTCGAAAGGATGATGTCTGACTTAACGTCTTCGGGAACGTCGGGACAGAGGAATATCTCGGCATTGCTCCTGATCGCCGACCTGACGGCCGTCTTGTCCGAATATCTGATCGAACGGCTGATATCGAGGTCCATACCCTTAAGGGAAGGGTTGATCTTGTCGCGAACCTGATCCATCGTTGCTTTATTCGAGCCGATGATTATGAGCTCGCCGTTATCGTACATCTTATGGCTTATGAAACAGCAGATCATCTCCCATGCAAAGACATAGAGGAGAAGGAAAGCAAAGCTCAACACGATAACGCTTCGGGGGAAGGCACGCTGCTCCGTAAGGTCCTTGGCGGAAAGCGTTATGAGCGTAAGGATCGTACTGAAATAAAGAGTCTGGGAAACGACGTCGATATTCTTCTTCCTGAAGAATCTGGGCATCTGAAGAAAGTCTCCGAGGAATACGGCAGCACCCGTGATGATGGGAGCCAGTGCCTGGTATGCTTCGTAGTTATTACCGGTCTCGGTATTCTCCATCGCTTTACCGAAAACGGCAAAGAAACTCGAGATATAGGCCAAGTGCACCACGAGTACCAATCCGATAAGGAAAAGTATCTTGAAAAGGTGCGGGATTGTAAAGATCCTGTTTCTCATTATTCTCCTCAAAAGACCATATTCCGTATAATTATATCATTACCGAAGCGGCAATTAAAAATATACAATTTGATAGTGAATTCTTATTAATTTTTTATATATAAATCTGCTTGAAACTTATGAGCCGAATAAGTATATTCTTAAATAGTGAAATTATCAATAACAATAAGGGGCTGTGGATAATGAAGAAAACAGGAAACGGCAAAGGTAAGAATACAAGCCTTGTAAGGCCCGGAGTAAGGTCGTTGGACTCTTCTTCCGGATCTTCTTTTGTTGATTCAAAGAGTAAGCCTTCCAAGGCTAAGAAGTCAGGAACATCGACCCGTTCGTCAAGTTCGACGACGAGCAAGCGCTCATCGGGTGCGAAGAAGTCAGGCGCCAAGAAGGCCAATAAGAAAGCCCCTGTTTTTGCAGTTGTCATCGCTGTCGTAGTACTCGGAGTTGCCGCAGGCGTTCTTTATAAGATGGGCTATTTCGAGAAGCGTTACGATATCAAGATGGCCGACGGTTCGGTAGTCAAGATGACACAGGCCGAACTTGTTGCAGATATGACCAAGGACGTATTCCCTCAGGGTATCATCATCAACGGAGTTGACGTATCAGGCATGACTCGCGATGAGGCCCTTGCCGCAGTTCAGGCTAATCAGCCCGAGCGCCCCATCGATATCGATGTTAAGCTCTCGCTCGACGGCACGGAGTATCCGCTTGACCTCAGTACTCTTCCCATCGATACGAATGACGTTGAGATAGTAGATACGGCTTTCGCCTATCTTCGTCCTACGGGTCAGGAAAGTGTAGAGGAGCTCATCGCACTTCACGATTCCAGAGAAGCGCTCAAGTCTGCACCTGCTACTTATCAGACAGCTTATACACTTAATACGGATGATATATCTCCTCTCGTGCATAATGTTCTCGATCCTTTGAACAATGAAGCAGTAGAGGCTGAGATCACGGGTTTTGATCCCGAAGAGCTCGTATTCGAATATACCGATTCCGAAATGGGTTATGTCGTAGATATCGACACGGCAGTCGCTGATGTCAAGGCTCTTCTTGACGGCGGTACATATATCGGAACGGTTCCCGTAAATGCCGAGATCACAGAGCCGACTCTTACTTCCGAGATGATCGAGAATGAATTCGGTCTTATCTCCAGCTCATCTTCGACTACATCTCCTAACGAGAATCGTGATCACAATATTGAGATCACTGCCGATAAGCTCGACGGTCACATCATCGAAGCAGGCGGCTCTTTCTCGTTCAACGGTTATATCGGACAGAGGACCTCAGATGCAGGTTACCGCGAAGCCGGTGTTATCGTTGACGGAGCTATAGAGCAGGCTCTTGGCGGCGGTGTATGCCAGGTAAGCTCCATGATCTATCAGTCAGCTCTCAAGGCTGATCTTCATATTACTGAGAGGCATCCTCACCAGTGGCCTTCATCCTATGCTGTTGCCGGTACGGATGCTGCAGTTGACTGGGGTTCTCAGGATTTCGCATTCGAAAATGACAGCGGCTATCCCATAGCTTTCCACGCTTATCTCGACAGGAGCAGCAGCCCTTGCACTCTGGTCGTTGAGATCTACGGACATCAGTTTCCCGACGGTCAGTATATAGAGCTTGAAGCGGAGACTGTATCTTCATCTACAGCAGGCGTTACTTATCAGCAGAATACGTCAATGCCTGTAGGTCAGACCAATACTGTCAGAACGGCACATAACGGATGTTCAGCAGACTGCTGGCAGGTATGGTATGACGCTGACGGCAATGAGATCGACAGAGTTATAGTCGAGCCCCGTTCCGTATATCCTACGATCAATCAGATCGTTGAAGTAGGTACACTCCAGCCTGATGGTTCTCAGGCTCAGTTCGACGGATCTACGGGTTCCATAACCACATCCGAGACTACGACTGAGGCTACTGAAGCTACGACCGAAGAGACGACGACTCAGCCCGCGGAGACAACACCCGCGCCGACTGAGACAACGCCCGCACCTACGGAGACCACACCAGCTCCCACAGAGACTAATCCGCCGGAGTCAAGCGCTGACGGATCAGGCGAACAACCTGCATAAGTTCTTTACGGAGACAATATATGAGCGACCCTAAGGGCAGGACCGAATTACTGATATCGGATACCCTTGTTCCGGATATCTTCATTACGCAATACGCACAAGAGTTGACCAAAGATGCATTATGTCTGTATCTTTGGTTACTTATGTCTTTCGGAGACAGAGAGTTTACCAAAGAGAATATTAAGAGCTATACCTTATTATCCGAGTCGGATTCGGAGGAGTATGCGGCTGAACTGATCGCACATGACCTTCTGATCACAAAGGATAATGAGACGTTCAGCATGGCCGATCTCAAGAAGAATGAGGTCGATTCCTATGTTAAGGCAGTCGTAGCGAGGGACAGTGCGGATCCGTCACTCAAGCTCTGTGCAGACGAAGAGAGCAGGAATGTACTTGCCGGAAGTATCAACAAGACATTCTATACAGGCAAGATGTCCTATATGTTCTATCGCCTGGTCGATAAATGTCTCTATGAATACGGTTTTGATCCTACGGTCGTCTACAGCCTCTTCGAAGAAGGCCGCGACCGGAAGATGCACCTTAAGCTCAACTCCATGTATGACCTTGCACAGTCCTGGTCGAAGATGGGCTATACGACTCCCGATAAGCTCGCGGCATATTATGACCGTAAGAGCAAGCGCGATAAGCTGATCGCGCTCATGGGACGACTCGCCAGAAAAAGGATCAACGGTCCCGATATCGAGAAGATCGAGAAGTGGATCGATCAGTATGATGTCTCCCTTGAACTTGCGGAATATGCTTTCAGGGTCAACGCCGATTTCAGGAGTTCCGTTAACCTCAAGCATGTCGATGATAAGCTCACCGAATGGTATGCAGCAGGGATCGACGATATCGACAAGGCTATGGCTTATGAAAATGAGCGAAAGAAGGAGAATAAGCGCAAAGCGACCAGATCAAAGGCCAGAAACAACGCCAATAAGACCTGGGGAGAACTTGTAGGCGCTAACGATAATAAGCCTGAAGAGCCGGCAAAGGATAAAGATTCATCCAAAGAAACCGAGAAAGCCGACAAAAAGGCTACTAATATAGATAGTAAAGAAGAAAAAGCAACTGAGAAGCCGGCGAAGAGCCCCAAGCCGGTTCCGGTCGAGGAAGAGGCAGATGAAACGGACAGCCCTGAGAATGATGAGATCCTGGGTCTTTTCGGGAGGTGTAAATGAAGACGGTAAATGAGCTCATAGCCGAGAAGATATCTGATACAAGCATCAGGAAACGCCTTGCGTCAGAGGACAGGACCATTGCCGTCTACAGAGCTCATCCTCAGCTTGAGAATATCGATAACAAGCTCCTGGAACTTCGAAAGGAAAAGATGCTCGCAGCTATCGATCATGATGACAAGCCTATTCCCGCAATGATCGTCAGGGAGAATGAACTCATCTCGCTTCGAGAGAAATATATCTCATCCCACGGCATAGACCCCGAGTTTGATGAGGAGAAGGTCGTCTGCAAGACCTGTAAGGATACAGGATATTCCAAGACCCGCACAGGTAGCCGCATCGTGTGTCCCGACTGTATGTCCGATATGCTCAAGGAAGCATATGAAGAGGCAGGAATGGCTGACTATGCTACATATACTCTTAAGTCTTTCGATCTCGATCATTTCAAGAACAAGAAAGAGCGCAGGAAGAAGTTTGAGGCGATCAAGGCTCTGTTCGAAGATGAAAAGCGCGAAGGCTCTTCCGTAGCATTGTATTGCGACAGCCCGAGGACGGGTAAGACATTCATTTCAATCATCCTCGTAAAGTATGCGATCATCGAAGCAAGAAATGCCGTTTATCTCAGGGCAGAGGATCTTGAAGATATGAGTGAGCGAAAGGTCTCGGAGATAAAGGGTTGTGACTTTGTCGTTATTGACGATTATTCTGCCGAGAGCACTTTGAACAGAAGGATCGCTTCGGCGCTCAACAGTATCCTTGAGGCTAGAAGTGCCAGATCTCTTCCTACTCTTGTAGTATCTTCTGCTCCCGCAGAGATGGTGATCGCAGATTCCGATGCCAGGATCTCGGGAAAGCTCATAAACGCAGTCAGGATCTGATCATCTATGAAGATACGAAGCGGAATAGATATGGTCAGGATCGACCGACTCGAAAATATCATCGCTAAAGACAAGAAGTCGTTTATCGACAGAGTCCTGACTCCCGATGAACAGCGAAATGTATTTGAAGAAACAGGCAGCGATAAGCGTGCGGCAGAGCGATTTGCTTCCAGGTTTGCAGCTAAGGAAGCCGCTGCCAAAGCGATCGGTACGGGCCTTATGACGGACGGTATAGGATTCACTGATTTTGAGGTTACGGTAGATGAGCTCGGCGCTCCCGGAATGCGCTTGCACGGCAAGGCACTCGAAAGAGCAACTGCGCTCGGGATGATGAGCATCTCTATAAGCCTCACACATGAAGGAGATTATGCTGCGGCTGTATGCAGCATCTTAACAGATGAAGAAGACAAGTGATAACAAAGGATCCGGCAGATCATCAGGCGGTCTTTTCGGCCGAAAGAAGAACGAACCGATCTATGAGCAGAAGGAGAAGGGAATAAGGCATCCCGAAGATGCTACATCCTTCCTTAATGAAGTAGATGTTTCCTACGGTGATTACGGTAAAGCCGAAGATATGTATGACACATGGGGTCTCGGTGACAGGGAGGCGTCAGTTAAGACCCGAAGGAAGAATCTTCTTGCAGGCGCGGCAATCGCTGCCGTAGTGGTCATCCTGGTAGTCGCATCGGTGTTCTATATCCTTCCTGCAGTGCTCCCCGGCTTCTTTAAGGGATCCAACATCGAACTGTTCGTAGAAAAGCCCGTAAACCTTATCTACGATGATACGTACCGCGTCGTAAGGAAGAGCGTCAGTGATGTAATGTCTGAACCTTCTCCGTCCTCTGAGCGCGTTACACAGGTCCTCTATAATGAACCCGTTAAGATCCTCGCGGATAATATGGGTGACGGTTATACGCTGATCAAGACTGTTGACGGTATAGAAGGATATGTTAAGAGTTCGGATCTTCTCAGCGGCACCGATTCCGTCGAGCCTGACCTTCATGAGTATAAGCTTATCGTATCCGAGACCTCTAAGAACGTCATGACGCATGCGAGTCAGGGAACGCTCATCACTCAGGTCATGATGAATACGGTACTCTATGCCGACGTAAAAAGAGACGGTGTATATCAGGTATCGCTCCCCGGCGGAGGCACGGGATGGATCGGTTCATCCGGTGTTATCGAGATATCGCCCCGAGCAGAGATAGAAGAGGTATCCTGCAGATATTTCGTGAGCTCGGCTCTAAGCTTCGTCAACAGCGTATATAAAGAGAACGGCATTACCATGAACGGTATGTCCGTCAGCGGAATGACTTATGTCTGTTCGTGCGTAAACGGCATCAGCATGCCCAGAACACTCGAAGGACAGATGCAGATGGGCACTGAGGTCACTCTCGAATATGACGTGGTAACAGGCGAGCTCATAACGGATGATATAATCCCGGGTGATCTCGTATTCTTCGAGGTCGTCGGGACTGACGGCTCGGAGGAGTATGAGATGGCCGTATGCACGGGAACAGGCACTCTTTTGATGGTATCGTCCAGCGGTACGACCATGCGACTTGTCGATTTCGGACCCGAAAGCAGTCTGTGCGATAAGATAGTTACGGTAAGACGAGTTTTTTCGCAATAAAACTGTTGCATGATCGGAGAACTTGTGGTATCATTTCACTTGCGTTTTAAAGATTGATAGGAGGTGTTTCCCATGGCTAAGTGTGAAATTTGTCAGAAGGATACATTTTTTGGCAGAAAGATAAGCATTACGCGTTCGCAGATTTCACGTCGTGCTCTGACAACTCAGAAGCCTAACGTTCATAGCGTTAAGGTAATCGTTGACGGCACCCCTAAGACAATGCATGTTTGCACAAGATGTCTGCGCTCCGGCCTCGTTAAGAGAGCATAAGAGCAACGCAATATTGATTGCTTATTAATCCCGATCCTGCAAAGGGTCGGGTTTTTATTTGTTAGTGTTTTTGTTTTCGAAAGAAATAGGGCAATGATATACTTTCTATATGAGCAAGGATGATACATATTTTCTAAAAGGCTTAGCCATAATTTTTCTGCTATATCACCATAATCCGTTTTATCCGGCTTATAGTGATATCATAAAAGAGGGTGCAATGGTTTGTGTTTGGATATTTCTATTCATTACCTCGTATGGTTATACCTTGCAAATGAAGGCCGGATATGAAACCAAGCCTTTAAGATTCATAGTTAAGCGAATAATCCTTCTTTATTCGGAAATGTGGTTTTTCTATCTTTATAACTTCATTGTGATCATATTGTTCAAACCTAGCGCTTTGCCCTATTTCCTTTCATCGCCGATTAATATTCCTATCGATATGCTTGCCGTGAGTAATCTCTTCGGAAAACCGTTGATAGTAGCTGAGTGGTATGTAAATTTCCTACTTATAGTGATAGTGGTTTTCCCGCTTTTATATTTCCTTGTTAAGAAAACGACCTGGTTTAGCTTACCGATCATCATACTGATAACCATGCTCTGTCCATATAAAATGTCTTTTCAATATGGCGGACAGTTTAACTATTATCTACTGATGATCGTGGTCGGAATTTTGTTTGCACAGAATTCTATTTTTGAGAAACTTGCGAGATTCAAACACCAAAAAGAAATCTTAGTCTTGATCTCTGGTCTTTTACTGATTTTGAATCTGCTTGTGGTCAGATATTTTCTGCTGTGCCATGATTTTGAAAAAGAGTGGTATCTTAGTTATGGTCCGGTTTCTACACTAATGGGAATCATCATCGTAATAATGGTCTTTCTTTTAAGAGGCGAAGGTAAGATACAGATGCTACTACAAAAGCTTGGCAAACATTCAGGTAACATGTTTTTTACTCACATTGTCTTTTATAATATCTTTGTTCGTCTCCTGGGTATTTATAATGAGATAGGTTCTTTTTTCCTTTGCTTTGCATATAGTCTATCGTTATCTTTGTTTGTCGAGTTTGTTAAGAAGAAAACTGATTACAATAACAGGATACGCAACGGTCTAAAACGCCTGTTAAGAGAAAATTCGATAAAAAAGCAGGATGCTTGAATGCATCCTGCTTTGTATTTTTGCTGAGATATTCGGCTGAGATTACTTCTTCTCGGGAACTTCGATAATGCTCTTGCCGCCCATGTACATACGAAGGGGAAGGGGGATCCTGATCGTTCCGTCTTCGTTCAGGTTATTCTCGAGGAATGCTATAAGCATTCTCGGAGGAGCAACTACCGTGTTGTTCAATGTATGAGCAAGGTAGTTACCGTTCTCGCCTCTGATCCTGATGCCGAGTCTTCTCGCCTGAGCATCACCGAGGTTAGAGCAGGAACCTACTTCGAAATACTTCTTCTGACGGGGAGACCATGCCTCTACGTCGCAGGACTTGACCTTAAGATCCGCAAGGTCACCGGAGCAGCACTCGAGTGTTCTTACGGGGATATCAAGGCTCCTGAAGAAGTCTACGGAATTCTGCCAGAGTCTGTCATACCACTCCTTGCTCTCTTCGGGCTTACATACGACGATCATCTCCTGCTTCTCAAACTGGTGGATACGATATACGCCTCTCTCCTCGATGCCGTGAGCACCGACTTCCTTACGGAAGCAGGGAGAATAGCTCGTAAGTGTCTGAGGAAGCTGATCCTCGTCCGTGAGAGTATTGATGAACTTACCGATCATGGAATGCTCGGATGTACCGATGAGGTAGAGATCCTCGCCCTCGATCTTATACATCATGTTCTCCATCTCGGCAAAGCTCATAACGCCCGTAACAACGCTGGATCTGATCATGAAAGGAGGAATGTAATATGTAAATCCTCTGTCGATCATGAAATCTCTTGCATAAGAGAGGATAGCGGAGTGAAGTCTTGCGATATCGCCTCTTAAATAGTAGAAACCGTTACCGCTCGTATCTCTTGCGGGATCGAGTTCGATACCGTTGAGGTTCTCCATGATATCTACATGATAAGGGATCTCGAAATCGGGAACAAAAGGCTCACCGAACTTCTCGATCTCGACATTCTCGGAATCATCCTTACCGATAGGTACTGAAGGATCGATGATGTTGGGGATAACGCGCATGATCTTGTCGATCTTCTCGGAGAGCTCATTCTCCTTAACTGTAAGAGCTTCAAGCTCCTCAGCCATATCAGTGACCTGCTTCTTTGTAGCTTCGGCCTCTTCCTTCTTGCCCTGAGACATGAGTGCGCCGATCTGCTTACTGATCTTATTGCGCTGGGATCTCAAGTACTCGGCTCTAGTCTTGCTCTCTCTGAACTCCTTGTCGAGCTCGATCACTTCATCTACAAGGGGAAGCTTCTCATCCTGAAACTTCTTCTTTATATTCTCCTTGACCGCATCGGGATCTGTTCTCAAAAACTTAATGTCGATCATTTTGTATTCCTCCGTATAGATTAACTTTCATATTGTATCACCAATCAGCCGTTGTTGCCCCCATAATTTCCTTCGGGGTATTCGACCGCGGCATTCCATAATATCCATTCATCGAGTCCGGCGTCCTGCAGAGCTCTTATCTGGTCATTGATCGCTTCGTAATCATATTCCATGTAGTTGCCTTCGCCGATGTACGATGCCGTGAAAGCCTGAAGATAAGGTCTGACCGTACTGTAGCCGGGCTGGTCATGGTACTGGCTTCCTATCAACAGGGCATTCAGCATGATGTCGTAAGGATAAAGGTCGGGAGCATCAAATGTCATACCGTTCATCTGCGTTCCGAGCGCGTAGTGGGAAGGGTAGATCATTGGACAGAGAGCATCGATTCCCGTAAATCCTACCGTTGCCCAATCCTGACCGAGAAGGTCACCGTCGAGTGAACTCGTTACGGCAATACCGAAGATATCTGCCGTAACGGGGATTCCGAGCGTATCCTGGATGCGTATCCTTGCCGTCTGCAGGAATCTGTTGATCGCGGCGGACTTTGAAGGGACCTGATCATCGGGACCGAAGTAAGGCGCGTTACCCGTAGTGGTACTTCCGGTGGGAAATCTTACATAGTCGAACTGGATCTCATCGACTCCCATGGAGATAGCTTCTTCGGCAAGTTCGATAAGGTAATCCCAGTTTCTCTGATCGTAGGGATTTGCGAAAGCCTCGCTGCCCTCCGTCGAGAAGAAGAGCGGATTGCCCGTACTGTCACAGATTGCTCTGTCAGGGTATGTCGATGCAAGCCTGGGATCCTTGAAGCAAACGATCCTTCCGATGACGTAAATATCGTTGTCGTGGCATGTCTGACATACTTCTTCGAGGTTATAGTAGTTATAAAGATATCCGATCTGAGCCGCCGTCTCGTTCGAGGTGTTGTAGTAGACGCCCTCAGCCTCCTTAAGGTCGATAACGAAAGCATTTATCTCGGAATTATTGGCGAGGTCGATGCACTGCTCAAGGTTTACTACCTTGTTGAGATAAAGTCCGTGAACATCGAAATGCTCATAGGGGACAGGGTTTTCCGCGGGAACGAGCTCGCCCCAGTATGCATCCGAAAGAGGATCAGCAGGGAGCTGCTCCGTGATCACGAACGGAACTGTCGGAGTGGGCGACGCGATCGTGCCGATCGTGGTCGAAGGCGGTGTGGGATCCGTATTTCGAAGTTCGAAAATCGGAGTCTTTCCGTCGCCCCTGGCAGCTTTGCCGAGGATGCCGCCTATAAGGATAAGTCCCAGGAACAGGGAAGTAGAGAACAGTATTACAAAGGTGCGCCTCAGCATGAGAAGCTGATTCTTGCTCTTCTCGGTCCCTTTCTTGAGATTCCTGTTATATTCGTCAAGATCGTATCTCTTATTGTCATTTATCATAAAAGCATTATATAAGGTTGTTTATTAAAGCGAAAGCGTTAAATTGAACATAATCGTTTCAGTGTGATAAAATTAAACGAAAAGAATCACATCTTCCATATCGGTGAAAGAGAGAATCATATGATAGTTAGAGATTGCGCAGGCGGCATAGTCTTCTGCGGAGATAGAGTACTGATGATCCTTAACGATAAGCACGAATGGTCATTCCCCAAGGGCGTGGTCCGTCCGGGTCAGAAGATGACGGAGATCGCCGTAAAGAGGATCAAGGCCGAGGCCGGAGTAGACGCTTCGATCATAGCTCCCTGCGGCAAGACGAAATACGAATTCTTTTCCGTTACGAGACGTAAACCCGTCCATAATAATGTTTCCTGGTTTGTCATGAAGGCAGAGAAGGATGAAGTAAATGCATCCCTGTCGGAAGGCTTTGTCGATGCCAGGTTCTTTACGATAGAAGAAGCTCTCGAGACAATTACTTACAGTCAGGATAAGTCGCTCCTCATGATGGCTTATCAGAGATATAAGGAGATCGTTTGACGAGCGGCAGCCTGATAACCCTTTCCGGATATGGCGAATCCCGTACGGAGATAAGTAAGTCTGTCTTTATCGGACAGGCCATGCCCGTGCGCACGCAGGAAGAAGCAGAGAACTTTATCGCTTCCGTAAGGAAGAAGTACCCCGATGCGAGGCATACATGTTATGCATGGAAGATCGATTCGCTCACACATATGCAGAAGATAAGTGATGACGGCGAGCCTTCGGGAACAGCCGGCATGCCGATCCTAAATGTCATTGAAAGATCGGGACTTACCGATATCGCGGTAGCGGTCACGAGATACTTCGGAGGCATACTCCTCGGTAAGGGCGGTCTCATCAGAGCATATACCGATGCTGCGGTGACTGCCGTAGAAGCCTCGGGCAAGATCGAGATCATGGAAGGCAAGGCTCTCGATGTCAGGATCGGATATGATCTGTCCGATAAGCTCATTCGAGAGATCGGTCTTAAGGGCTGGAATGTCGAAGATATCGAGTATGGTGCAGATGTAAACATGAAGGTCGTATGCACTAAGGAAGATGAGGATAAGGTGATCGAGACTTTGACCGATCTGTCCTCGGGAAGAGCCGTGATAACGTCGGCAGGTGACAGGGAACTTCGTTTGCCCGTAATTTGACTAGAATATCGGATGACACTTTCTGCACGAAGAGTATCATCTGAGATCAAGAGGTGATATAAGATGTCCGAAGAGACAGAGCGAATCGAATCGCAGAAGAAAGATAAAAAGGAAAAGAAGCAGCTGAGCACACATACACTTATATTGCTCTGTGCACTTTTAGTATCGATCATCTTTTCCGCTATGCAGACTTTATATATCTTTGCGCTCACTACGGGAGCCAAGGGTAATATGACGTATGAACGAAACATCGTTCCTTCCGAGACGAACGGTGATGCCGAACCCGTATCTCCCGCGCAGATGGATCATCCTTTCGCAGACCCGAACTTTTCGCTGGAAGAAGCAGCAAGCGTTTATGATCCGAATAAGGCAACACTCAGTACGATGGAAATCGCGGAACTTGTCGGCCCCGCTACCGTAGCCGTATATATCTACGGTGAAGATAATGGTGTTGAGATCGCGTTGGCATCGGGATCCGGATTCATAATAAGCGAAGACGGATATATCGTTACGAATGCTCACGTCATCGACACTGTTCTTTCGGATGAGAGTCTGTATGTGAAGATAATGGTGCCGGGATACGAAGAGGAGATCGCGGCGGATATCGTCGGTTCTGATGAACGCACAGATATCGCGGTCCTTAAGCTCAGGGAGGACCATGTATATAATGCGGTAACGCTCGGAGATTCAGATCTTTTAAGAGCAGGAGAGCTCGCAGTGGCTATCGGTAATCCTCTGGGAACACTTGAGGGTACCGTCACGGTAGGCGTAATCTCGGCTACAGGCAGAGAAATGAATAATAACGGCTACATGATGGAGCTTATCCAGACGGATGCTTCCATCAACAGCGGTAACAGCGGCGGTCCGCTGATCAATTCATTCGGCGAGGTAATAGGTGTTACCAATGCCAAGATGAGTTCTGCCGAAGGTCTGGGATTTGCGATCCCGATCACTCCAATAAAGAGTGTCATAGAATCCCTGATCAACTACGGATATGTAGTCAACAGACCGTATCTGGGCATCACTGTCACCGATATCTCAGAAGGAGAGTATAACGGCGCCGTCCCCGGTATCTATGTTGCCGATCTTGATGCCGGCGGTCCGGGAGCTGATGCGGGACTTGAAGTGGGTGACAGGCTCATAACGATGGACGGTGTTGAAATTACCGAATCGAATGATATCATTGGAGTACGAGACTCACACGCAGTCGGCGATACTATCGAAGTTGTCGTAGACAGGAATGGCGAAGAGCTCTCGCTCGAACTTACGATAGGAGACGGGAATTAATATCTTATGAAACAGAATAAGAATTCGACTGCAGTCAAGGTTATTGCCGCTATACTTGCGTTCGCGATGATCTTTACGTTCATCTCGATAATCGTGCTGATCGTAGCAGGTATTTGATACGAAGAAACTAGGGACAGCAGGGCTTTAAAGCTCGATCTCGTAAAGGGTAGTCTGCTGTATAGGTTCGTGGTCGCGAAGTCTTGATACATCGTGACCCTCAGAGACACAGAGCATACCCTGAACCAATATCATATGAGAAACAAGAAGAACGGTACCCGTGTATCGTTCTTTTATTTTGTCCAGGAGTGCAGAAGCCCTGTCGTAGACGTCGTAGAATGTTTCGCCGCCCATGGGAACGAACTTGTCGGGCCTTGTTTTAAAGTCCTTGAACTTCTCGGGATATGCGGCAGTCGCTTCGCCGTAGCTTAGGCCTTCCCAGCTTCCGAGAGACATCTCGATCAGCAGAGGTTCGATATCGATAGGGTAGGACATGCCCGAATGCTTTCGGATTAGATGTGCCGTATGGAGAGCTCTCGGCATGGGGCTTACGAAGCATCTGTCGATGGAGATGCCCTTATCCGCGATGCTCTCGCCGAGCTTTATCGCTCCGTTTATTCCTTTGTCCGTGAGAGGGGAATTGTTACGCCCCTGCATCCTGAATTCGGTATTCCAGAAGGTCTCGCCGTGACGCGTTATAAGTACTCTCGTCATGGTACATCCTGGATCGCATCGAGTCCGGACTGTACGAATTCGTAGCTGTATTCTGATTCCATCTCTGCCAGGAAAGCCTGGTAGTTCCTCATTCTTATGAAGCTGTTGACTCTGTCATACCACTCGGGATTCTCGGAGATAGACACCATATAAACGATATAGTAACCGCTCTCTGTCTCAAGGAAAGCTCTGTCTCCTGCGACTCTTTCGGAAGCGAATATCCATTCGTCGAGGATGCCGTCGTACTTTCCGGGGTATGTATCGGAGCTGTGAGTAACTTCGATGTTGCCGCTAAGGATAGCGTCGTTATAGATGTTCTCGACGCTCTGCATATCTCCTTCGGTCTCGATCTGATCGTAGATCTCCTGAGCAAGGGACTGAGCTTCGGATACGGAAAGACCGTTGGCATTTTCGGCGTCAGCTACATTTACCTGTACGATCCTGACGTCTCTTAAAGGTACCGACTGTCTGTCACGTGATACGAAGCAGAGGATGATCGGGAATCCGTCATTATCCGTAAATATCGTTGCATCGCCGGGAGTTCTCTCTGCGTCAAAGAGCCAATCCCTGAAGTCAGTATGCGTGAAGTCGGAATATCTTGCGTCGCTTACGAGTGTGGAGTCGGGCTGAGCGAGCCTGTCTGCGGCTTCACCGGAGAAGTATTCCGCAGCAACTGTCTCGAAAGCAGCGGGATCGTGTCCGATACCTTCGATGATCTGCTCAGCGTGGCGGTTGGCGGTAGAGACGAAAGCCTCATCTCTCTGCTCATAAGTCATCCTTAAGATCTTGTAACTTACTACGTCATAAGCATTCATGTTGTCGTTATAAGCGGCATTAGCCTGATCTTCGGTAGCCTGGAGTTCTTCGAGCTTAGCGCCTGAAGCGTAGTCCTCGGTGAAGTATTTCTTAGCGAGGGTATTAAGGACAACCTGCTCGCTTACCTGATTACCGAATACGCCTCTGATATAAGTATCGAGAGGAACATTTAATTCGGCAGCCTTTCCTGCGAGCCAGTCAACATATGCTCTTGCGAGAGTATAGTGCTCTTCGGAGATGTCATATCCGTGAGCCTTAGCGTCGTCGTAGAGGATCTGAGTCGTCTGCATCTCGGAAGCGGTCAGATTAAGGAAATAGTCTCTCTGTGTAGGGAAGTTAGGATCTGCCGAAGGAGATGCGAGCATAGCGGGAGTATCCGATGCAAAGATATCGACACCGTTATCGATGAGGATATAGTGATACATGAAGCTGAATTCCGCGCTGTCTACGGGTGTTCCGTTGATGATCAGGGGGCTCTGGAGCTTTTCCTTGATACCTGCTTCGTAGAAGAGAGATACGGCGATGACACCGAGTACTGCGATGATCGCGATGATCACGAAAGTCATGCCCTTGCGCTTCTTGCCGGGTGTCTCGACGGCGGCAGCGGATGCCTTGGAAGCCGAGCTCTTACCCGAGATGTCGAGCTTTATGGGAGCCACGTCGTTCTTCTTGGATTCCTTTACCTTCTTAGCCTTGGGAGTCTTCTTCCTGACTGCGGATTCTTCACCCGTTAAAAGATCGGGGTCGATCTGCTCGAGGTCGGAAAGGACCTTTCGCTCTTCTTTCTCGGGCTCCTCGGTAAAGAGAGCATCGAGGGATACGGGTTGCTCCGTGATCTCGGGGACTTCGCCCTCTTCTTCTACCGTTATACCGATATTCTGAGGTGCATTATCGCCTGAGTCGATGATATTTTCGGAAGATGCAGGCTCTATCTCGGGAGCTCTGACCTTGTTCTTGTTATCTCTCTTCTTCAAAGTTATTCCTCCTCATTAGGAACGATCAACGTGATCGCTTCGTGTATACATTCGATAGTGGCGGGGAGGGCAGGTCCCTCTTCGCCGTCAAGATCGAGGATCACCTTATCATCTGAAGGTGCGTCTAATTCAAGATATTTAGTCTGCAGATACAGTACGTTGTCATTATAAATGTGTTCGCCAATCATGAGTTTGCCCAAAAGCGGCATTATTTCGGTAGGTTCGATCTTTTTTAAGACCAGTACGTCGAGCATTCCGTCGGATAAGTCTGCCATGGTCATGAGCTTTCTGAAGCCTCCGACACTCTTCGTATTGGAGATAAGGAACATAATGGCCTTTTCGTTATATTCCTCTTTGTCTGTCTTGATGTGCAGATTGATCGCATTGTTGATAGTCGAAGGGATATCCTTCATGGCGGACATCCAGTATGCCGCAGGACCGAAAGCGGTCTTAAGATCCGAAGGCACCTTATAGGCTACATCCGCCATAAGACCACCGGCGAGTACGTTGAGGAAATACTTATCTCCGACCTTGCCGCAGTCAACCTTATTGAACCTGGGGTTCATGAGCATCCTTGCAAAATCCGAAGGAAGGGAAGGAAGACCATTGATCGTCGCAAAATCATTTACGGTTCCGGACGTGTAGATCGCCAGGGGCAGATCGATCCCGCCTTCCATCATGCCTGTGATGACTTCGTTTACCGTTCCGTCTCCTCCTACAGCGACTATATAGTCATATTGCGAAGGATCGGTCTCCTTTGCAAAACGTACGGCATCAAAACGCTTGGATGTATAGCAGGCATCCGCTCTTTCGAGTGCACCGAAAGATACGAGATAAGCGAGCATATCATCAACGTTGACGCGAGCCGTCTCACGTCCCGAAGAAGGATTAAGGATTATCCTGAGTCGAAGTCCCACTGACAGTGCTCCTTTATAATTATTCACTATACTTTACCATAAAAAGGATTACCCTATTATTACCGCATTGCTACAAATCACGCATAATGTGATATTATCTTCTTTATATGGGACAGAAACTTCGAAAGATATTATTTAAGATCACGGACATACTGGGAGACAGCCGATTACTGTCTTTCATTTTTCCTTTCCTGACGGTCATCCTCGCTTTCGCGATACTTCAGGTATACCCGGTAGGTGACAGGACGGTCCTTACCGTCGATCTCTACCATCAGTACATGCCGTTCATCTATGAGTTCAGGCAGAGGCTCCTCGAGGGCAGATCGCTCTTTTATTCGTGGAATACAGGTCTCGGTACCGAGTATTTTGCCGCTTATGCCAACTATGCGGCGAGTCCTCTTAATCTCCTCTGCATATTCTTCCCGTATAAGACTCTTCCGGTATTCGTTGCCGTAGTTACCGCGATCCGTGCGGGTCTCGCATCGCTCTTCATGGGTATATTCCTCTCGGAGAATGACGAGAAGAGATATGACTTCATAACGGTCATCTTCGGCGCGAGCTATGCGCTCTGCGGCTGGTTCCTTTCGGATTTCTGGAACATAATGTGGTGTGATGCTTTCGTGCTCCTTCCGCTCATCGCGCTCGGACTTCGAAAGCTCTTTCTGGAGCGAAAGTATACTCTCTATATCGTCTCGCTCGGTATCTGTATCGCTTCGAATTTCTATTCGGGATATTTCATCTGTCTTTTCCTGGTATTTTATTCAGTCGTTCTGTTCCTTACGGTGAACAGGAGAGAGGATATCAGGTTCGGTACTGTCCTTGCGGGCGCGGTGAGATTTGCCGTCGCGAGCCTTACTGCCGGTGCGATGTCGGCCGTTATGGTACTTCCGACATATATGATCTTAAAGCACTCATCTGCAACAGGTGACGAATTCCCGATGGACTTTACGCTTACGGGCAATCTCTTTGATTTCCTTGGAAGGCTCATGATGACTGCCAATCCCAACATAAGGGACGGTATGGCAAATGTTGCCTGCGGTATCGTAGTCGTTCTCATGATCCCTTTGTTCTTTATGGCATCTCCCGAGACGGGTATCAAGCTCAGACACAAGATCGGCTACGGCTTCCTGATGCTCCTTATGTATCTGAGCTTTTCGAACAGAGCCTTGAACTTCATCTGGCACGGATTTCATTTCCCGAACCAGATCCCTTACAGACAGTCCTTCATAATGTGTTTTATCTTGGTATCTGTGGCCTTTATGACCATCAGAGTGCTTCGCTACTACACCCGCGGTCAGGTCGCAGGTGTATGCATCGGGGCAGGCATCTTCCTAGTTCTGTACGAGAAGTTCGGAACGGGAAATGAGGGATATCAGCAGATAGGACTGACGCTTCTTTTCCTTATCATCCAGGGCTGCGTCGTGGCGAGCATCAGGAACGGAAAGCGCAACAGTTCGCTCTTTTATGAAGTGCTGATCACCGTAACCGTTCTTATCGAGCTCTTTGCTTCTACGGTCATTACGATCGCCAGAGTCGCCGAGCATGAAGGATTCCCCGGCTATGATTTCTATGCCAAGAACAGGGATATCATCAATACTCATGTAGAGCAGATCGAGGGAACCGAAGGACATAATTCCTTTGAGAGGACTGAGCTCTATCCCAACTATATCTGCTGTATCCAGTCGGTCTATGACGTTAAGGGTCTGTCGATCTTCTCATCTACAGCCAGAGAGAGCTTTGTTAAGTATATGAGGAATTTCGGATTCCACAATAACGGCATAAACGGTCTTCGTAATCCCGGACTTACGAGAGTTACGGCTACGCTCCTCGATGTCAGAAATCTCGCGACTATCGAGAATACTTCGAGCGTTCCTTCGATATTTGAAGAGGAGTACAGTGACGGCGAAGTCACATTCTATGGAAATCCCGATGCGCTTCCCGTAGGCTATATGGTATCTCCCGAAGTGCTCTATTATGTGCCCGATGAGGGTATCCACGATGTCTTCTATAAGACGAACAGTCTCGTAAGATCGATGGGTGTAGAGGCTGATGTATATCATCCGGTCAATGCACAGTGTTTTTATTCCGAGAATCTTCAGGCTTCGGAATATACCGGAAGTCATATGGATTTTCAGGTCATGACTGCAGGTAATGCAGCATCCGCCAAGTTTACTATCAGCGATGCACAGATCGGAAATGATGTGTACATCTACCTTTATTCTCCCAAGGGCGGCAACGTAAAGATCGAACGCGGCGAAGAGCAGATCGCTTCTTTCGAGATCAGGAGCTACCAGATCATCTGTCTGGGAACTTACGACGGAACGCCTTTGACCGCTACAGTTTCGTATAATGATACGAATGCGGGTACGATCAATTTCTACGCTTATGAGCTCGATCGTGCAGGTTATGACCGTATGGTATCCGAACTGTCCGACGAGGTGCTCGAAGTTGCTTACTATGACGATACGACCATAAGGGGTACGGTTACGGCCGAGAATGAAGGCCTTTTATTCCTGACCATCCCTTATGCGGAAGGCTTTCACGTAACTGTTGACGGAGCCGAAGCAGAGCTCCTTCCCGTCCAGGATGCCCTGAGCGCGATAAGACTTACTCCGGGTGAACATCAGATAGAACTCAAGTATGTTCCCGCAGGCTTCAGGAGCGGTGCCATCATATCGAGTGCCGGTGTTATTTGCTGCATATTGCTCTCGATCCTTTCCTCCGGAAAGCTCGCGATCGGCTCCAAGAAGGAGAAGATAAGGGAGCCCGAGATCTTAGCGGAGAGTGAGTCTGATGAGACCCCTTGATGTGAACGCTCGCGACAGACGGGCGTGGCTTACGGTCGCATTTATCGTTCCCGTCATGATCGTATTTGCGGCTTATACTCTTGTGACCAATATCGCGCCGAATGAGAAGTATACGGCGATAACGATGCGTTCGATGGAATTTCGCGAGGACGATATGTTCAGCGCGGTATCTTCCGATGTCGATTCGATCATATCCATAAAGGCAGGTATGTCATCTGATGATCTTTCGGTCAGGACTTCCGCCGTAAGAGAACTTCTTACTGAGCACATGTCGATTGTATTCCTGCTCGGCATGTTGATCGGTCCCGCCGCTGCGGCAGAACTGTTCAGAGTATTCTTCTTCTTGAAGTTCGGACTGGCAGGATCAGCCTTTTTCTATTTCCTGCGAAAGAATATAGGACTTAAGAACGACCCCGCACTCCTCGTGTCGAGCGTTTATTCCGTGTCATCCGTAGTGATGTTCTATGCGGCTCTTGACTCGTCACTGATGAACAGTGTCATCTTTCTTCCGCTTCTGTTGTCGGCTGTCGATACTCTCAACAGAAAAGGCGGGCTCAAGAACATATTCGCAGCTTCGATCCTGTTTGCCGTTATGGCCATATCGGGCTTCGGTGGTTTTATCAACTGCGTACCTTTCTGTATCCTGTTCGGCGTATTTATGCTTCTTTGTGATCGAAAGAGGTCAGTGGGTGATATCCTTTTCGGCATCTTGAGGATCTTATTGACGGCAGCTTCGGGAGTTCTCATCGCGGCCGTAGCGGTATTCCCGATGTTAAGATCCGTAAAGCCCGTGTCAGATATAGCCGGGATGTTCAAGGCCGGTGAGGTCAGGTTCTTCATGATCGATCTCCTGTACCGGATGCTCGACGGAAACATCACGGGACAGTCGATCAGGGATGCAGCCCCAGTGCTGGGTATATCCGTATTTGCTTTTATCCTCGCGATGCTCTTTTTTGCCAATAAGGAGATTCCTTTAAGAGCCAGGATATTCGGCGGACTTTTGATGCTCATCATCTATATCTCCGTGGCTTATTCAGCTCTCGATGAGCTCCTTTGCGTCAGCAAGGGAACGGGTGAACTTACATATTCCCGCCTCATCTGCCTTGCCTGTCTTATAGTCACGGTCGCGGCGATATCGCTTAAGAACATCAGCTGCCTTTCAAAAAATTCGATCTATCTGGCGGCATTTGTCGTTATTGGTCTTGTCGCAGTCGAATCTTCATCCGCAGCGGATATCTCTCCCAATACCGTATCAAGATTGTTCTCAGTATTGTGTGCGATATTCTGGTGTGCGGTATTTGTTCATGTGATAACGACCAAGAAGGAACTTCCGACTACGATAATAACCGTGGCTCTTTTCGGATTATTCTTTAATGTCCTGTTCTGCCTCGGGCCTGCAAGGTTCGCCGTGGATGATCTGTGCCTCGATAGAGCAGGAAAGAATAACTCGGCTTCGGATTTTGAGATAAGGCTCAGGGAAGGCGAGAGCATCCCGATCTTTGCGGACGAGCGCGAAAGCTACATCGTGCTGCTTTCCGATGTCAGAGGTTCACTCGTTGAGGCTGATGCGGCTCAGAGCATAAATGTGATCGCACGCGCGGCACAGTGTAATGACCTTTTTACCGAAGTGTTTTCCGAGAGCTATTTCCTTAAGGATTCCTATGAGGCAGGCGGCGGAAGATTCGGCGGCGAGGCTTCGACCTCGAGAAACGAGATAACGATCCACGCCGTATTGGCTGATGCATTCTCGCGATACTATATAGTCTCGATGTTCCCTTACGAGCAGTATGTGGACGAGAACTATGCCGACAGCGATATACATTCGACATTTAACGGCGCATTTATGCTTCAGATGACACCGAGCGATCAGGACGCATATATTAAGCTCGCCTTTATCAACGAGGACAGTATGGTAAGTTCTTTCAGGGTGTATATGCTCCGCGACGATGCAGTCTTTGATTTCAATTCAAGGACCGGTCTTATCGAGAACGGTACCATGGATCTGTCGGGCGATGAACGTGCAACGACGCCGGGCCTTAAGACGGTCATTACATCCATCCCGTACGATGATTCCTACAGGGTCAAGTATACAAAGGACGGTAAGACGGTTGATGCCGAGACATTTGAGATATGCGGAAAGCTGGCCTTTGCTTTCGAGAACTCTCAGGGGATAGATCTCACGATGAGGATCGACCATTCTTCATCGGATGTTACGGCAGGTATAGTCGTTACTTTGTTCATGACGGCATGTGTAATAATATGTGCGTTAATGTATAATAAGAACACTCGTGTTGATAAGGAGAAAGAAGAACTTGCTGAGCAGAAAGATTGAGGATGAGACGGTATTTATCGTCTTTGATATGGAATGGAATCAGCCGTTTCCCGGGAAGTCATACCCTTTTGACGTTTCGGCATTAAGCGGTGAGATAATCGAGATCGGCGCAGTTAAGTATGTATACGACAGCGGCATGCTCATCCAAAAGGATATCTTTTCATGTGATGTCAGACCTCAGAAGTATACGAAGATCCATTATCACGTAAAGAAGGTTACACATAAATCTAATGAGGATCTTCAGAACGGTCTGTCGTTCGAAGATGCTTATAAGAAGTTCCGCGAATTCTGCGGAGATGATTTCATCCTCACCGGATGGGGCAATTCCGATCCCGATATGCTCAAGACAAATCTCAAGTTCTTTGAGATGGACGATAAGCTCAACTGTTTCTTCCTGGATATCCAGCCTATCTTCTCGATGTTCTCGGGAGAGAGGGGCAAGCAGAGAAGCGTTGAATTCGCAGTAGATTACTACGGTATCCCGAAGATCGATTCTTTCCACAGCGCGACAGCTGATGCCAGATATACGGGCGAGATATTCAAGAGGATCTTTGACTGCAATAAGACGAGCGAAGTATTAAGTGTTATATCTTCTTCGTCTATAGATCCCGATCTTAAGAGGGAATATGTAAATGTTTCTGCCGAGGCTGATACTCCCGAAGATGCACTTTCGCTGGTAAAGGGATGGACGTGTATCTGTCCTATCTGCTCCATGAAGTTTCACAAGGAGATATCTGAATTCAGGATCAGGAAATCCGTATATGCACTCTATGCATGTGATACTCACGGCGAGTTCTTCTCAAGGACCAGAGTCAAGAAAAATAAGTCCGGTCACTACTATGCTGCGGCTGTCCTGAGGTTCGCGACACAGACAGATTATTATCTCGTAGCATCCAAGAGGGAGGAGTACGAGCGCTTCGGTGCAAAGGGTGCTCCGCTAAAGGCTCCTGAAGAGAACACTGAGCCAGAAGAGAATTTGTCGCAAATGTGAATAAACCGTTAAGAAATCGTGGATTTTTAGGCGAAAAAATCAAAATAGTTTATTGAAAAAGCATACCGCGTGCCTTATAATCAAGGGTAACTAAATAGCTATAACTATGCGCATCAAGCATTATTAGCAAAAAGGAGAGGCAAGGTATGCTTAGAAAATTCTCGAAAAAGAATCCTTCGGCTAAGCAGAGCAAAAGGGGTGTAATTCTCGTAACGATCCTCTTTATTCTGGCGATCTCGTTCGTCCTGATCACCGCTGCTATGCTCATGACCAAGGGTACAAGAGACAGGCTTTATGCAAGAGCTGAGTCCAGCCAGGCGAGACTGACTGCAACGGCAGTTGCTCAGGCTTTCCATCAGGCTTATTCAAACCACACGCTCAGCGAGGGCGCTATGTCTACGATCCTCAGCAGCAATCGAGTTGGTAATCCGCTTACGATCACGGCTGGTCCTGATCTTCCCGGTTTGACATCGGCTTCTGATAACTGCACTAAGTTGACAGTTGTTCCCCATCCGACAATGGCGGATACTTATTGGATCGATATTACAACTACGATCGGAACAGAATCTTCTACGGTTCGTCTTTCTTACAAGCCGCATGTTTCGGCTGCGCCTTCGGGAACATTCCAGCACCAGTTGCAGCTCGGTTCCGGCGGACGTCTTGAGAATATCGTAGTTGGTACGACTGTTTCCTCTACTGATGTCTATGACAACTCGACTATTTCCAGATATGCTGCTGACAACAATACAGTACTTTCATTGGGCGGAAGTACATCATGGGGTGGACAGACACACATTGCTTCTACACTTTATTGTGATAGTGCATTGGGTTCCGGCTCTAATACTCAGATGTATGGCGATGTTGTCTTCTTCGGCAGCAATTCCGGTCTTAACCTTCACGGCTTGAGCGGTTCTTCTTTCCACGGTAATAACGGTTCAGACCTTTATTTCCTTGATGGCGGAACTTCAGTTCTTTGGTATGACAGCAACAATGTTAATCAGTCTAACATCAGTTCCTACGGTCATAACAATGAGTGGATCTGCGGATTCGATGATGTTACTTTCTACAACTCCGGTATGTATGTAGAGTTAAATCAGAACATCCAGCAGAGTTCCGATTACTACGCATACGCTAACAGCACTCCCAATGATGCCAGCCTTATAACATTTGGTGCTACAAATGCATCTGATGAGTGGAATAACAGAGTTGGTGATTATGCTGACGTAGCAGCTGCTGTTACTACTTACCTCGGTAAGATCTCAGCAGGTCACTATAATGATCCCGATCCTGCTGCTCGCCCTAACGGTAAGACATATTCACAGTTCCTTGTTGACAGCAGCATTAACGGTTTCATCGCATCTGACCCGTCTTCTGCGACAGGTACACCTTTAACAGCATATGCAAGTGGCAGTGATTATGAATTGACAGCCGGCACATATATTCTTGGCGGATCAGGAGCATCCTCTTTGAATATCGGTCCCGGTCACAAGCTTGAATGTGATCTGAGCACCGGTAAGTATATCTTCTATGTACAGGGTGATTTCACATTCATCAGCGGTACTATTGAGTTCAAGAATGGAAATATTATGGATGTCAATCATACTGCATATTTCATAATCGCTCAGGGTGCCAGCCTCAGGTTTGAGCCTTATAACCCTAACGGCAATCCTACAGGTATTGTCAGCACCAATTGTTTCACGTCCGCTGCGCCTTGGCAGAGAAAGAATCTTGATCAGACATCAAAGCCTGCTGTTATGGTTATCGGTGCCGGATGTAGTATTTATTCCAGATGTCTCCCCGCTGCCGGTTCGGATCACGTATCAGACGGTCAGATCTATTATGACGGCAACCAGAATGAATCAATCCTGACAGCTTATGTCAATCTTCTTCCTCTGATTGCACCTACAGCTACTACCCCGGCCAGCGGATACGGTTCAGTTTGCGGTAATCGTGGTGGTAACTGCTGTATCTTCTACGGACGTCTTTATTGCAACCAGTGCTACGGTGGTAACGGTTCGTGTCTGGTAATGCCTTATTGCCCTGCTCCCAGTGATAACAGTGGTGGTAATGCTACGCCGGTTGACAATAATTACGATATCTTCGGATTCTCTTACTACACGGTTTGATGCGGATCTATAAATAAACAAATTAAGAGCACGGAATTTTATTCCGTGCTCTTTAAATATGTAAAAAGATATCGTCAGATAGTGATCGTATTATGACTGAAGAGGAGGGAAGAGAATATTTCCTCAGATGTGACAGGGATAAGCTTAGGCGGAAGGATAGAACCATCGATCTCATAGTAATCCAGTGAATCCGCGCAGACACAGGAATTCAGAGCTTTGTTTATCAAGCTGTTTAAACAGTCGTGATCGATGAGCGAATCTGAAGAGAGGAGCTTGACTCCCGAATCTATAAACATGATACGGTCGATGTCCTTACCGCAGGTCTGGAGTGATAAAAGAAGATCGTTAAGAAGCCTCTTTCCGTGATCGTTATCAGATGAGTAATAGTCATGTCGGAAAAGAATGCTGAACGAATTATCGCTTCCTTCTATCTCCAACTCCGGTAATATCTTTATATCCGTAATAGGATTATTTGGAAGATCGCTTTTCATCGAATTCACCTCTGTCACCTGATAAGAAACGCATGCTGCGCTGAATTGAATTCTTGCTGTTGCCCCAAGGCTTATCGTTGTTTCTGTAGTCGAACTTCAAGGTGAACCACTCTACATCATTGGTGAGCTCCTCGAAGGCCTTGGAGTTACTTTCTGCAAGGACAGTAATGAAGTCAGCTGCATCATTCTGCGAGAGCTTCGACGAAGCAGTTCTCAGGAGCATAGCAAGATGCGGAAGACAATGAGTCTTACCTGCAAACTTTTCCTTGAAATCCTTTTCATGTGTAAAAAGATGCATTATTACTTCGGTATATCTGTCAGTAGAATAGTTGATCTTCTCACATATGGGACATGAAGCCGTGCGCTGATCGATCTTATCAGCGATAGTATTGAGCTTTGCCTTGTAATCGGTATTTCGTCCCTTTAGAAGAGTGGCCTTACCGGGGGCTGCGTTCTTGAGCTCATTACAGATATCCGCGGAATAATCCTTGAGATGTGTATGGAGCATCAGCCCGAGGCCGAGACGATTAGCTTCCCTGGTATTGAGCTTACCCATATGATCAGGGCAGAAACCGGTCTTGTTGGTAACTACTCTGGTGTCGGGCTCCATCAGGGAAGGTCCGAGATAATAGTCGAGATAATCTTCCTCAGCTTTCTTCTTGAGAAAGCAAAGAGGGCATGCACAGTCGGCGTTATAAGCATCATTTACGGGAATCGTATATATCTTTTCTTTCATATTGCCTCCTTAGATGAATGTATGAGTCTCACCGCACGTACATTAACGGCAACTATAGTTATAGAGGTAAGATCCTCTATAGTACTTCCGATCTTCTGCTGTACATTTAGAAGTACTTCCTGAGCATCGTAACCGTAGGCAAGAGCGATCTCTATGCTCACCACAACTCCGATAGTACGGTTCTCGGTCTTAAATCCGTCGAGATGACCGACTCCGGGAATGTCCTTAAGGACGATCTCTATCAGATCGCGAAGCGCCTCATCAGAGATGGAATAAGATCCGAGAGAAGAGAAGGTGGGACGCACCATCGTTCTGTCGGAGTCATTTTCCAGAGGAAGTGGAGTGCGGTCAAGTTCAAGCCTTTTTCTTATCCTGCTCAGGGGATCGGAGAAATAACCTGAGAATTCATGCTTGATCTCCATACTGGGGACAGGGATCGTGTGCATACCCTCAGTCATTCTGGTATTACGAGCACTCCTGCGCTCCTCTTCGGTCGAGACGTCCTCGATCCTGATGAGCATTGCAGGCTGATTGAGCCAGAGATTATTGCAGATCTTTGAGAGCATCGAATCACTGGTACCGAGGATCATGAGAGCCGACGGACGCGATTCGATGAGAGCACGTCGCATTACCGAGGATCTCGTATCATCGACAAAGAGCGCCTGCCTTACAGACTCCATCTTAGTAGGAGCTTTCTTGGCTGAGGTGCCCGCTACGATACGGCTTCCGTTGATTAGAAGACCGTCATCGATTATGTATCTGATGTCGTTTGCTCTTGCGACGGCAATAGCCCTGGTGCTTTTACCTGTTCCGGATTGACCGACGAAAGCAATGACAGCGATCTTTGATAAGATATCACGCGCAAGTTTTTCCTGAGACATGATATCATCTACAGACATCTCAACAGCACCCTTATGATTTCTTTCATCATGAGGGTGTGTTGTCTTTCTTAATGTCGATCGAAGTTCGGGAATAAGGCGACCGCGACGGGCGGAAGACTGACTATCCTGTGCCTTTCGCTGTTCCTGTTCAGATGATACGCGGCCTTCTTCGTTATAAGTCATCAGTTATCCCAGTTATGGTAAACTTCCTGGATATCTTCGTTTTCTTCCATCATATCGAGCATCTTCTCGAGCTGGGAGACGATATTCTCGTCGGTAACATCAGCAGATGTAGTAGCTACGGGGCCGAGACTTGCATCAAGGAATGTATAACCCTTTGCTTCGAGTTCGTCCTTAACGGAATAATAATCGTCGGGAGCGATATCGATCTCGTAGTATTCGTCCTCGGAAGCAAAATCTGCCGCGCCACAATCGAGAGCATCCATCATGACCTGATCTTCGTCCTCGAAATCTTCCTTGGAGATGAGGATAACGCCCTTTTCTTCGAAGAGGAAAGAAACGCTTCCTGTAACGCCCATAGCTCCGCCGTACTTGGAGAAGATATGACGTACGTCAGCTGCTGTCCTGTTACGGTTGTTAGTAAGTGTTCTTACCATAACGGCAACTCCGCCGGGACCATAACCTTCGTATGTGATCTCTTCGTAATCGTCGCCTTCGCCTGCACCTGCGGCCTTCTTGATTGCTCTGTTGATATTGTCATTAGGCATATTCGCTGCTTTAGCCTTTGAAATAACATCCTTAAGACGTGAGTTACCGTCGGGATCGGGGCCACCGGCCTTTACTGCAACGGCGATCTCCTTGGAGATCTTGGTAAAGATGGCGCCTTTTGCTGCATCTGAAGCTTCCTTTTTCCTCTTGATGTTGTTCCACTTGGAATGACCTGACATATTAACCTCCGAATATAAATAAATAGATGATTATCTGATGATACTTGTATACGCATATACTGCGATCTGCAATACCATTATCAGCGCAAAACATATAATACCCGAATACTTATCTTTTTTCGAACCCCTGAGTGAAGATCTGATGACTGCATAGATAATAGCGGGTAAGAACACAAAATAGCTCCTGGGCACGGGTGTGAGGATCAGTTCAAATGAGAATGCTCCGGCAAATGTAAGATCGAGGAACAGATCGTTCTTTGAATATTCGCGCTTAAGGAGCTTGGAAAGAAGAAACGTAATAAAGACAAAAGCAAGAAGTATGCCGATATATCTGGCTATCCCGATAAGTATCGAATTAACTAATGACTCGGATATGAAGACATAGAGCATTATATATGCAATGAATGAAAGGATGACGGATACGATCGCTGTAGGGGGAAGCCCCTTGGCTGTATCATACCAGATCATCATGGCAGATATTATCATGCACATTGTGATCATAAAGAGCAGGATGTAAAGTGCATACATGATCAATACGGGTTCAGGCGAGATCATAAAAACGATAGCATCGATATTGGTGAGTGCGGATATAAGGAACACCAATCCCGTAAGACTCTCGATCTTGGCATATCTTGAGGCGACGGGGGCGCCGCAGTAACGGCACTTTCCTTTAAGAAACAGCCAACTGAAGAGTGGGACAAGGTCTTTCGCCGCCAGCGTGTGACCGCAGCTCATACACATCGAACGTCCTTTGGAGATCGTCCTTCCGACGGGAAGTCGATAGATCACGACATTAAGAAAACTGCCGAGAACTATGCCTAAAAGAGTAGAAAAAATAACGTAATAAATGTACAGACCGGTAACAATATTCATGCATCTCGCCTCCGATGAAAACAATAATATCATAAAAGCAACAAACCTTGCGAATATATAATATGTAATATAAAAGAAAATAATAAAAAAACTTGTTTTTTGTCATACCGTGTTGTATAGTTTGAATACATATTTGCGGAATTTTTGGGGTAAACCATGCCCTTTGCAAAGCCCCATTTTTCGGGATATGTTCTTAAGTTTAACGTTAAATTTGGAGGCATCTGATGAAGAGATTAGGAGACATTCTCATTGAGAGCGGATTCCTGACTGCAGCCGAATTAGCCGAAGCATTGAGTGTTCAGAAAGAGACCGGTAAGAGACTTGGCGAAGTAATTACCGAGATGGGTCTTATGTCTGAATTTGACATTCTTCGTGCTGTTTCGAGCCAGTACAGTTATCCAATCATCGATCTTAGCAGTATCGATGTTGATCCTAAGGCAACTCAGCTTCTCGACGAGAAGTTCTGTACGGAAAATGTTGTTGTTCCGATCGGTTTCGATGACAACAAGCTCGTAGTTGCTATCGACGACCCGCTCAACCTTCTTGTCCAGGACGAGCTTCAGTTCCGTACGGGATACGAGATCGTTCTTATGCTTGCTACGGGCTCGGGTATCCTCGATACTATCCGTGCAACATACGGCAGAGAGAGTGCGGCGCAGGCTGCTCAGGAACTCGATGCCGATCTTGCCAATGAAGAGATCGAAGGCCTTAGCGATGAGATGAGTGAGGCTGTCAACAGTGCGCCTGTTGTTAAGCTCGTTAACTCCATGATCGACTACGCTATCAGAGCAGGTTCTTCAGATATTCATATCGAGCCCATGGAAGACAGGATCCGAGTAAGGATCCGTATCGACGGTGTCATGCAGGAAGTCATGAGCTCGCCCATCAATGCTAAGGAAGCGATCATCACGAGAATCAAGATCCTCGGCGGAATGAACATTGCCGAGAAGCGTATCCCTCAGGATGGTCGTATTCAGACAGTCATCAACGATCAGCCGGTAGACATGCGTGTATCCATACTTCCCTGTATCACCGGTGAAAAGACCGTTATCCGTATCTTGGCTAAGAACGACGGTAACCTTAACAGAAAGTATCTTGGTATCAGCGATCACAACAACATGATGATCGACAAGATCATCAAGGTTCCTCAGGGTATCTGCCTTATCTCCGGTCCTACAGGTTCCGGTAAGACAACTACTCTTTATACTCTTCTTGCCGAGAAGAATACCCCCGAAACAAATATCATTACAGTTGAGGATCCTGTCGAGATCCGTATCCCGGGACTTAACCAGGTACAGGTTAATGCCAAGGCGGGAATGACATTCGCCAGCGGTCTTCGTTCTATCCTCCGTCAGGACCCCGATATCATCCTTGTCGGTGAGATCCGTGACGGTGAGACGGCAGAGATCGCCATGCGAGCTGCCATCACAGGTCACTTGGTTTTCAGTACTATCCATACAAACGACGCCGTATCTTCGATCAACAGACTTATCGATATGGGACTTGAGCCTTACATGGTTTCGTCCGCGCTTGTCGGCGTTGTTGCTCAGAGACTTGTAAGAAGGATATGCACGGAGTGCAGAAAGCCTTATGAGCCCGATGAGTATGAGAAAGAGAAGATGAAACTCGAACCCGGTCAGAAGCTCTATAAGGGTGAGGGTTGTCCCGAGTGTAACGGCAGCGGCTACAAGGGTCGAATCGCTATTCACGAGGTAGTAGTTATCACAAAGGGCATGAAGGTCCTTCTTGAGAAGAGAGCAAGTGAAGAAGAGATGAAGCAGCTTGCGATCAAGGAAGGTACATTGATGCTCGTAGATTCGGCAGCAGCGCTTTGCATGGAAGGTATTTCCACTGTCGATGAGATGAACAGAGTAGCTTATTCAGTTGACGGCTAAGGAGGATTACAACTGTGGAAGAATTCAGCTTAACAATGGACGCCATATTGGCTGAGGCAGTAAAGAGAGGAGCATCCGATACACATATTACGGTTGGTTTGCCCCCCATGATCAGGATCAGCGGTGAATTGATGCCGCTCAGCAATCAGATCCTTACGGCTGCTGATACAGAATTTCTCTGTAAGTCAATGATCGATAAGTCTAGACAGCAGTATCTTGCTGAAAGAGGAGAGATCGACTTCTCATACGTTGTTGCAGACTACAGCAGATTCAGATGCAACATCTTCAAGCAGAGAGGCGCCTATGCTCTTGCAGCAAGAACCATCACAACAGAGATCCCTACTTGCGAAAGATTAGGTCTTCCTCTTCTTTTCAAGGAACTTGCACTTAAGCCCCGTGGACTTATCCTTGTTACGGGCCCTACGGGTTCAGGTAAGTCAACGACGCTCGCTGCAATGGTAGGTCATATCAACAGTTCCAAGAAGTGTCACATACTTACACTTGAGGAGCCTATCGAGTATCTTCACGAGCATGGTGAAGCAATGATCAACCAGAGAGAGGTCCATGAGGATACGCTTTCATTCGCAAATGCCTTGAGAGCTGCTCTCCGTGAGGACCCCGACGTTATCCTCGTAGGAGAGATGCGTGACCTTGATACTATCAGTACTGCTATTACCGCAGCCGAGACAGGTCACCTTGTTATGTCAACACTTCATACATCGAGTGCTTCCGATACGGTCAACCGTATCATCGACGTATTCCCGCCTCATCAGCAGGATCAGATCAGAGTTCAGCTCGGTTCCATTCTTGTAGCCGTTATCTGTCAGACTCTCGTTCCCAAGATCGCAGGCGGCAGATGTGCGGCATTCGAGATCATGCTTGCTAATGACGCCGTACGTAATAACATCCGTGAAGGAAAGACTTACCAGATAGACAGTACGATCGCAACAAGCCTTTCTCAGGGCATGTGCCCCCTCGACTTCTATCTTGCTGAACTTGTTAAGCGAAAGATCATTTCCAGAGATACTGCAATCACAAGATGCAGGTTCCCTGAAGATCTTAAGAGATATATCAACAATGTAGGTGGTCCTGCCAACAGCCCGTTGTTCGGTGATCTTGACTTCGCTTGATCTAAAGAAAAAGAAAAATTACAGGAGGATTATGATATATGGCAAATTTCAGATATCAGGTTCTTGACGCGGCAGGCAAGCAGTCATCCGGCGTAATAGATGCTCAGAGTATCGCTGATGCTTCTAGAAAGCTGAAAGCTGAAGGCAGGTACGTCTTAAAAGTAGAACTTGATAAGGGTCCCGGACTCATGAATCTGGAACTTGGTAGTAAAAAGCTCAATACCAAGGAACTGGTTCTGATCTCGAGACAGCTCTCGTCCCTTTTGTCGGCAGGTATTACGATCGTAAGATCGCTCGACATGCTCTATCAGCAGATGGAGACGAAGAGATCCAAGAAGTGTGTTGGTGAGATCTATGAATCTATCCAGCAAGGTAAGACTCTCTCCGAGGCTTTCAGAGATCAGAGAGATATTCTCCCTTCGATCATGATCAGTATGATCTCCGCAGGTGAGGAATCCGGTCGACTCGATGAGATCATGGCAAGACTTGCCGAGCATTTCCAGAAGGAGTCAAAGCTCAAGAACAAGATCTCCAGTGCGTTGGTATACCCTAAGATCCTTGCGTTCGTTACGGTTGCTATCACGGTCGGACTTATGACATTCCTCGTTCCCGGTATCGCTGAGACCATCATCGGTCTTGGTGGTGAACTTCCGGCACTTACTAAGGCCATCATGGCAATAAGTAACTCGCTGGTTCATTTCTGGTATGTATACATCATTATTATCGGCTCTATAGTATTCGGATTTAATACTTGGAAGAAGTCTGATAAAGGTTCTATTACGTGGGCTAAGATCATGCTCGATATGCCTATCGTAGGTAAAGCAACGAAGATGACGGCTGCTGCAAGATTCTGCAGAATGGTTTCAACGCTCCTTAAGAGTGGTATCTCCGTACTTTCCGCGATCGAGATCACGTCCGCGTCTCTTGACAATAAGATCCTTGAGAAGAAGCTCAACGATGCCCGTCTTGAGATTCGTAAAGGTACTACACTTTCCAAGTCGATCAAAGGTATCACGGAATTCCCTCCCATGATCTATGCTATGACAGCTATCGGTGAGGAATCCGGTACTCTTGATGCTATCTTGGAGAAGGCCGCTGATTTCTTCGAGGATGAGGCTGATGCTGCTACAACAAAGATGGTTACGGCTCTTGAGCCTTGTATGCTCGTTATCATGGCTATCGTAGTCGGATTAACTGTCGGCGGTATCGCATTGCCTATCTTCACAATGGCTCAGTACATAATGTAAGTGAAAGGAGAATAAATAATGAGTGTATTAGGTGGTAGTTCACAGAATATAGTAATGGATATGTCCAGCTCAGACCTCAAGATCGTGGTTGGCGGATATAATCCCAAGACAGGACTTGTTCTTATCGAGAAGGCAGGTATCGTTCCTTTGGAAACAGATGCGATCGCTGACGGTGCGATCTCCGATTCGTTTGGTGTTATCATGGCCGTTAAGCATGCTTTCGCAAGACTCGATGTTAGAAATAAGAACTGTGTAGTAACAACAGACGGTGCTTTCGTTCACACAAGAGACCTTGAGCTTCCTAAGGTTAAGGCTGATCAGTTAAACGATATGGTTCGTTACGAAGTAATGGGTCAGGGCACGAACAAGGATATGAATATCGAGTATATTGTTTACGGTGCTACAAAAGATGCCGAGACAAACGCCGACAAGCTCCAGATCAGAGCAACTGCTGTTCCTACAGATACGATCGCTGATTTCAGGGATTTCATCAAGAATCTTGATCTCAATCCCGTAGCAATGGATGTTAATGCAAACGCAGTAAGAAAGCTCTTCACATCAGGTATCGTCAACGGCAACATCAACATTGCACAGTCAACACTTATGATGATCGAGCTTTCCGGCAGCACGACAACAGTTACGATTCTTGACCGAGGATTCCCGATCCTTACAAGAAGACTTCAGTTCGGTCACTCTAATATCCGTCAGGTTGCAGAGTCAATCAAGAAGATCCAGGGCGGCGATAAGCAGTCTTCACTTGCTAGAAGACTTAATATCACTACTTCTGATGCTGAGTCCGGTGTTCCCGTACAGGATATCGACGTTTGGCATGAGTCCCTCGCAGATGCTCCTTCTCTTCAGAGTGCTGTTAATGCTTACTTCAAGAGCTTGGTTGATGCTGTTTCCAGAACTGCTCAGTTCTCCATCTCCAAGTTCCATATTGACAGCATCGGAACTTGCCTTCTTTACGGTTCCGGTTCCGGTTACAAGAAGATCGACAAAGAACTTTCCAGACAGCTTGGCACACAGGTTGAAGTTCTCAACACGTTAAGCTGTGTTGCAGGCCCTAAGGATTTCGAGCTTCCGCAGTTCATCAACTGCTGCGGTGCGTTGATCCGTAATGATTAAGGAGGAGAAGGAATAATGGCAAGTTTTGGTTCAACAAAAGGCTATGGCAAGAAAGATATTAACTTCTTTGCCCAATTTACCGAATCTGCTCGTAAGCAGGCTAGGATGTTGTTATACGTAATACTTATTGGTTTGATCTTCTTTGGAGTCTTCTTCGCTTGGTTGATATTCGATATCATCAGAAACGGTGTTATCAAGGCTGAGATCAAGAAGCTCAATGATGAACTCGCAAGTCCCGAGTATGCAAACCTTGAGATCGAGTACAAGAATCTCCAGCAGACACTCAATGAGAGAAATCAGTATTTCTATGCTCTTACTGAGATGAGAAGAGAAGTAGATGAGATCTCTGTTGCTGATACTGACCTCGCTACTTATCTTGGTGACAGCATCCCCAATGATTCGTACATTGACAGTTACAGTATTTCCGGTAATGAGATGCAGATCATCGGTTATACATTTGATTACTATAGTGCACTCGAGCTCGTTAACATGATGCAGAACAACGATGTATTCGTAAATCTCAATGCTGAGATCGTTCATGTTGATACACCCGCTGAAGGTGCAGTAACCGTCACAGACGGTTCTATCGATACGATGAACACGATCGATGTTTACTACAAGTTCACTATCACAGGTAACCTTACACTCGATACATATATCTCCGTAAGCAGATTTGTACTTGATGATACAGGCGCTATCGCACCTCTTAGCGGTGTTGAGACAGTTAAGTATGAGTATGGTGATGCATTCTCTGTAGATGGAATCAACTCCTACGAATCCAACGGCGTTACATATTACCTGTCCTACATCCTTATTAACGGTGTAAGAGTTGACGACGATCAGTATGCAGCCATCTCTGCTAACAATGCTGTTTCCGGTATCGCAGTTGAGAATACTGAAATTGAACTCTATTACACAGCAGCAGCACCTGTTGCTGAGGAAGGTGCAGAAGGAGGAGAAGCAGCATGAGTAACTTAGGCCCCCGTGAAAAATACGGTATTATCTTACTTGGTATCGTGCTTATAGTATTTGGTATCTATATGCTTGGTATCAGAAATCTCAATAAGAGCTACGATGAGCTCGTTGCAACTCGTGACAGTCTTGTTCAGCAGAAAGAGTATTATGATGCTCTTAAGAACCAGAATCAGGAGATGCAGGCTCAGATTGCAGAACTCGAGACAGAGATCTCAGAAGTTGAGGGATCATTCCTTCCTGTATTCAATACAGAATCAATGCTCCAGTATGTACTCTCTATCTTTGAGTCAAACGGTTGCCCCTATCTTGTAGATGCACATACAACAGACAGCTATCTTCCTCAGGTACTGATGCCTGACGGAACACTTTCCGAGGATACAGTTGCGATCAAGACAGTATCACTTCAGTTCTCAACTGTTGATGGAGTATGTATTCCTCAGTACAACAGAGAGAATACGGTAAATCTTCCTGATGGTACTGTAGATGAAGAACTCCTTTCTCAGCTCCTTGAGACAATGGTATGGCAGGGAAGCGCATCAAGGGATCCTCAGTACAACGGATT
Source organism: Ruminococcaceae bacterium KH2T8 (assembly GCA_900111435.1). NCBI lineage: Bacteria > Bacillati > Bacillota > Clostridia > Eubacteriales > Oscillospiraceae > Ruminococcaceae bacterium KH2T8. The sequence goes on along the minus strand of FOIY01000001.1, from coordinate 852,962 downwards.
TATCGCTTCGCTTGTACAGATCGCCAATATCGATCCTGACTGCATCAAGCTCAGTTCATTTGGTGCTGAGGGAAAGAATGGTTATATCCTTCTGAGTGTAGATATCAACTTCTATGCAGCAAGCTTTGCAAACAGAGTATCTGAGCCTGATACAAGTGCTCCTTACATCAGATGGAATGGTGATACGGGAGTTGCTACTAATGCAGGATTCATCGGTATGCCGTTCATCGTTGATGATCCTAACAGCGTATGGTATCTCTGCGCTCTTGATGCTAACAGCGCTAGCTCTACGGATAGGCCTTTCGCTACATACTATTCTGCAGCTATCTGGTCGCAGATGGTCGGTGAAGGCGGCGTAAGAGGTGCACTTGGAATGGAAGATGGAAATCTTCCTGAGATCCCCGGTGAAACTCCCGTCGGTGAGCCCGGTGAGGAATAAGATCACTTTCGAATAATCGATTCAGATCAAACCTATGGACTGACTTCTTGCTTGCAAGGAGTCAGTCCTTTTATATATGATCATATAAATAGCAGCTCAGGATTCGGGAGACGATGAGTAAGTTTGATCAGGCTTATGGTTAAAGATCAATCACATCACGCTAAACGCGCATCTTACATCAAAATGTATTTGCGTACATTTCATTAGAAATAACACGAAATCACCATTATGCGGTTCGGATAGATAAAACACTATTAGCTGATCCCTTAATACGAACAAAGTAGGAGTGCATGTGTACGATCTTCGGAAAGTTATGTATAATAGGCGTTGCAGGGGTTTTGCCGTTTGAAATTAATAACGGAATATGACCGCAAAACACGCCCGAGTTCACATTTCAGAAAAAAATGTGAAAAAAATATGAAAAGGGTATTGCAAAACTAAAAATCGGTGCTATACTAAAGATACAAACTCAATAAACTTCCAAGGAGGAAATTAACATGAAGAAGATTCAGAAGTCAAAGAAGGGTTTCACACTTATTGAGATGGTACTCGTTATCGCTATCATCGTTGTACTCGCTGCAGTACTCCTTATCGGTATCGCTGGTTACCTCCAGAGAGCTAACAACGCTAAGGATTCCGTATCTGTACACAACTCTGCAGTTGCTGCTGCTACAGCTGCTATCCCTGCATAATTGATAACAAGTATTTGAATCAATTTGTTAATTAAAGAGGAGGTGAAAGAGTAATCTTTCACCTCCTTTAACATTGTGGCGGAAATTTGAACAAAATCACATTTCACCGATTGAAAAATGGAAAATACCATGTATAATATACAGTATATAAGTATAGGTATGCTAAGTTATCGGGAGGAGTGGACTGATGCATAGAATCAATAAGATCAACAAGCGCGGTTTTACATTGATCGAAGTGATGATGGTTGTTGCGCTTATTATCGTACTGGCCTCCGTTTTGTTCTTGGCTGTTAGCGACATATATAATAGAGCTAAGAGTGCTAATGACACTGTAGAAGCCAGCAGAACTGAATTGGTAAATGGCAGGAACGCTAGTGAGCGTAGCCTGGCGGCTTACCACTTTTAATGGAGGAAGGTATGAAGAGGATTACAACGAATAAAAAAGGTTTTACTTTGCTTGAAGTAATGCTTGCTGTTGCGATAATGGCTGTTTCTTCGACTATGATCATGGTAGGATTCCTTACTACAATGACATATTCCAGAAACTCGGCTCTGTATTCAAAAGTAGGTGCGTCAAACTATGAAGGTTGTATTACTGCACTTGCTAGTATGAAGGCAAATAGCAGTTCTATTTTCACTCTTAATAATTCAAACCCCGGCTCCCATACTATAAATGTATATGGTACGGATATGACTCCTACCGGTGCATCTATCAACTGGGGTGGAAGAGGTACGAGCCCTGTTATGTATCTCAGATTAACAGGTGATACTGAAGGTCAGATATCTTCAACAGACGGATTTAATGCTGCTAGAGCCAGCGGTGGCGGTACTTCGTTCCACACATATCTTGCAGAAGGTGATCAGGATGGCGGCGCAAGCTATGCTGATTATGGTAATTCTGTTACATATTCAGATAACAGAACTTCTATTTTCTATTATCACCCTGTAACGTGTCCCATTTGTGTTACTGCAGGCAGAGTTAGTTCGATTAATTATCTTCGGATAAATAATAATACTGCAACGGAAGGTTTCTATTGTACCAATACCCATACAGATGCTGAGATAGCTGCTTCCGGTCTTCCTTCAGACACTCAGAACTATGTCAGAGTTGCTCATCTCGATGGTGGCGGAAACATAGTTGTTCCATGATCAGGAGGTTAATGAAATGAGATATTATTACAAGAATAAGCGTGGATTTACCCTGATCGAGGTAATGCTTGCGATCGCGATCATCTGTCTTATCTGTGGTTTGTTCGTAGAGTTGATCTACGCTACAACAGATTCTTACTATCGTTCATACACACAGAATGATGCTACGGATTATGCTCAGCTTTATGCGAAGGCGATCGAGAATAACGTTCTTAGAGACTGTGATCTTGCAGCTGATGGTACGCACACATTCAGGATCGAGGATGATCCCATGGGTGTTCCTTATCTTCTTACGCATGACACCACCGATGTTTTCGCAGGTAAGCTTGCACAGATCGTATACGACAACGGCGTTGCTAAGTGGAGGATCTACATTGGTAATGTCAACTATACTGCTGATGGTATGTTCACATACACCATCTACATGGTTGATAATTATAGAAACCCCGGCACATTAGCTCTTCAGTATGATGCAGGTTTCTGGATCCCTCAGGACAAATACGGTAATAAGAAAACATATACTGTAACTCCCGGTGCTACAAATACGATCCCTTGCAGTGTCAGCGGTCTTACATATAATGACGGTTTCACACTCAATATCGCTACTGCACCCTGATGAACAAACATTGATCTGATAACGAAAGCTCCGCTTAGGCGGAGCTTTTTTGTGTTAGAATATCTACATTAATCGTTGTGGAGAAGTTCAAGTGGGAAAGATTATCAGCCTTTTCAAAGGTAAAAACAAGACGGATCGAGCATTTGAACTTGATCTTTTGCGCGGTATAGCACTGATCATGATGATGTTTATGCATTTTTCATGGGATGTAAGATACGAATTCGGGGCGGATCTATTCAGCTATCTTTCAAGTTACTGGTTCTGGGTAATAGTCCATCCGATAATCCTGGTTCTCTTTGTAGGCGTATCCGGTATATGCTGTTCGTTTTCCAGGAATAACTTTAAGCGCGGATTGAAACTCCTTGCTGTAGCAATGGCATTTACCGTAGTGACTACGATCATTACATATACGATGCACATTTACTGCCTTATCCTTTTTAACGTACTGCATGTTCTCAGTATTTCAATGCTCATATATGCACTTATTAGCTTTATAGCAAGTAAGACTAAGATAAGCGATAAGGCACTGACGCTGATCATCGGTATGATAGGTATATACATCATCGTTCTTAAAGGAAATCTCTTCTATTATGACGGTGTGAGCAATAATCCTTTGCTTCTGATGATCGGTATTGAGCTTAAGGACGGGATAACTATGGCAGATTATATGCCTCTCATACCTTGGATGGGTGTATTCCTGACAGGTTCAGCATTGGGCAGACTTATCTATCCTGAAAAGAAGACAGTTTTTCCTGAAGCGACTGCGGGATTTAGAGCTGCTATTTCACCGATCGAATTTCTCGGAAGACATTCGCTTCTTATTTACCTTACACATCAGCCTGTAATGTATCTGATACTATATATTATCTTCAAGCTGGCAGGAAAGGTCTGACGGATGAAGAGATCTTTTAAGACCGATAATGAAGACTTGTCAGTAAAGTCAACGATTAGAAGGATCGCTATGATCATACTATTGATCGTATTACTTCTGTTTCTTTATATCGCACCGCAATTATTTATTTCAGCTTCGATCGCTGATCGTTATGGTAAATATGTATTTTCTTACGTATCATTCTTTCCGAATGCGATAAGTGATTTCTTTTTGTTTTCTCTTACGGAGAATATCGTGATAGCAGGATCTGTTTTTCTTTTAGTATTTATTCCGTTTATGATCGTAAGGATCATAAAGAGATTCATCAAAAGAGGTGGAAGGCGAGGACTGTACTATCTGGGAACATCGCTTAAGAAAGCACTGGTCATCGCAGTGATCGGAATGCTCATGTTCCAGTTGATGCACGGCATTAATTACAGACGAACCGGTATAGCTCAACGTTTGGGCATCACGGCTGAAGAACACACATATGAAGAGTATGCGGCTGCATTGGTATGGGCATATGACGGAATGATCGAAGCCAGACGAGAACTTGGTGAGGACTATCGCGGCGTTGCTCATATGAGTACGGGGTTTGAAGAATGCGTTTATGATGCAAATTCACTCATGAATACAGTATCGGAAGTTGATGGTTATGATATGAGTGATAACTACATAAGGGCCAAAGGAGTAATGCTCAGTCACTACTGGAGTTATACGGGGATTTCCGGCGTATATGACATGTTTCTGGGTGAAGCAAATATCAATACGGATTATATAGATATCCTTTATTTCCCGGTAACGCTTTGTCACGAGATCACGCACGCTAAAGGATATGCCAGAGAGTCTGATGCTAATACTGCAGCGGTGCTCGCTTGCATAAGATCCCCTAGAGCAGATTTCAGATATGCGGGATACTATGCTATATTTACGGATCTATATAACAAGACAGCATCTTATGCCGATCATGAGGGTTATGAGATGCCGATCGATTTGAGTGACCCTGAGTTTCAGAAAGTCGTTAAGGATATGAGAGCTTCGATCGCATACGATGAATCTCTGGCTGATAATCCGTTCACGAGATTTGTTGATATGATTTCTGAGAAGGCTAATAATACATTCCTCGAAGCAAACGGACAAAAAGGCGGAACTGAGACATACAGGATACCGACAAGTATATATGTAGACTATTTCTGCAAATATGTGATCGGGGGCTAATAATGATCAGAGTAATCCTTAAAGGTCATGACAATACATACGGTATATCTGATATCCTTCGCCTCTTTTGCAGCAATGTAAAGGAAGATAAGGAGAACAATACCGTCATAGGTGAGAGCGAACGGGATCTGGCCCTGATCAGTGAGGTGTATGAAGAAAGACCGTATACCTATGTTGAAGGTGAGAACAGGCCTGAGACCTCGAAGATGGATCCTATAGCTATCAAAAGAGATGTAAAGCGATCCTTTTATATCTTTATGTGCGAATTAACAGGCAGGACTTTTCCCTGGGGGTGCCTTACAGGTATCAGACCGACTGTAGTAGCGGCAGAAGAAGGCTGCGATCCGGAGAGACTTGTCAATACATATCTGGTCAGAGAAGACAAGGCGCGACTTGCATGTGATACGGCGCGGACTGAAGCGAGGATTCTGGAAGAACTTCCCAAAGGATCTCTGAATATTTATATCGGCGTACCGTTTTGTCCTTCAAGGTGCGAATATTGCTCCTTTATCTCAGCTGATGCCACAAAGCATCTCGATCTGCTGGACAGCTACGAGGAGGCGATCGAGACTGAGCTCAAGATCATCAGCGAAAAGCTTTCGCGACCGATATCGTCTGTATATATCGGCGGAGGTACACCTACGGTTTTCTCGGAGAATACTTTCGAGAGACTGCTTGATGCAACAAGACGATTCCTTCCGATAAGGGGGGATACGGAGTTTACCGTAGAGGCAGGTCGCCCTGATACGATCACGATAGAAAAGCTTCGCTCCATGAAGGATCACGGAGTCGGAAGAATCTGCATCAATCCTCAGACGATGAATTCTGAGACTTTAAGGAAGCTGAATCGAAAGCATTCGGCAGAGGATATCATCCGAGCTTATAAAGATGCACGTAAGATCGGTATCGAAACCATCAATATGGATCTTATAGCTGGCCTTAAGTATGAGACGGGTTCTGATCTCATAGATTCCGTTAAGGCGCTGATAGATCTTGATCCTGAGAATATCACTATTCATTCTCTATATAAGAAGAGGCGGGCCGGGATGAGCAGAGAGGATGTCCTTGATGAGAGTAATCAGCGCGGCAATACCGATGATGCCGTAATCAAGGCATACGAGATCCTGGGATCCCACGGGTTTATCCCGTATTATATGTACAGGCAAAAGGATACCGGTCACGGATTAGAGAATGTAGGGTTTTCAAAGCTCGGCTCTGAGTGCAGATATAATGTGGCCATGATGACGGACGTAAGGGACGTCCTGTCGATCGGCGCAGGCGGAATGAGTAAGAGGATATTTGACGGAGGGAGGTATGAGCGTTGCCCCTGTACCAAAGATGTCTATCAATATATCCGAAATCCTAATATAATGGCTGAGAAGAAGATTCGTTTCTTCGAAGAGTAAACTGATATGGAGCAACATTCGCATATGAGCGAAAAGATACTGGATCCTAAGAAGGAAAAGATCGAATATATCGTCTTCAGTGCGGCGATCATAGGATTGAGCCTGTTCGTCAGAGCATTCGGATTTAATTTTATAAGTGCCGATTATAATCTTTTTCTGAAACCTTGGTATGAAGAGATCGCTTCGCTCGGAGGATTTCGAGCACTGAATACTCAGGTCGGAAATTACAGTGTCCTGTACCAGATGTTCATTGCTTTCTTTACGTATCTGAATATCAATCCGCTCTATTGCTATAAGGCACTGTCTGTAGCATTTGACTTTCTATTGACAGTTGGAGTATTTAAGCTTCTTTCCGACTTCAAGCCGGCAGTTGATCCCTATAAGATATTTTTTCACTCCTGCTTTGCCTGCCTTATGTTGCCTGCAGTATTCCTGAACAGCTCATATTGGGGGCAGTGTGACGCGATCTATGTTGCATTTATCGTATGGGCACTCTATCTCTTCAGAAAAGAAAGATATACGGCTGCATTTGTCATGCTGGGATTGAGTTTTTCCTTTAAGCTTCAGGTCGTATTCATCTTGCCTTTTGCCGTGTATTATTGCTGGTTCAGAAAAAAGATCGAGATAACTAAGCTTGCGATCATACCTTTGGTTGGATTTATCATTTCGCTCCCTGCTGTGTTTATGGGGCGCCCCTGGTATGAATTTATAAATATATACACATCCCAGTCCGATTACTATAAATTTATGACCTTCAATGCTCCTAATGTGTGGGAGGTATATCAGACCAATTACGATAAGATGAAGTTCCCGGCACTTCTTATTACATTTGCAGTCCTGGGTGTCGGATTACTCTTTGTAATAATGAGAAAGATACGACTCGATGACCCTGAGATCTTTATGGCTCTTGCCGCATGGAGTACATGGACATGCGTAATGTTCCTGCCGGCAATGCACGAACGCTACTTCTTTATCGTTGATATCATGATGTTGATCCTTGTGCTGGTCGCTCCGAAGAGATATATTGTCTTCTTCCTTGCCGAAGAAACGATATCATTCGTAGTAACGTATCTATTCACCTTGTTCTGGGTTGAGATCGATCTGGTTGCCTGGTCATGGGCAAACGTTATACTGTACGTTGCCTTCACTGTAGCGGTAACGATCAACGTAATTAAGAAGAACAGTGAAGAAGAGCAGGTTGTTCCTGCCTGATCGGATCAGTCTTTCTTATCGAAAGTCCTCTCGCTGATGATGAATCTCGGGCGTGCCTTAGTCTCTAGATAGATCTTTCCGATATACTCACCGATAACACCGAGGCTTATGAGCTGTACACCGCTGAAGAAGCACAGTATCGAACATGTGCTCGCCCAGCCTTGTACCGTATTACCGATAAAGAAACCGATGATCGAATAGATGAGCATGATAAAGCTCAGGACGGATACGACAACACCAAATCCGGTGATCATCCTTATGGGCTTGATCGAAAGGCTCGTGATACCGTCAAAAGCAAGTGCGAGCATCTTCTTTAAAGGATAGTGGCTCTCGCCTGCAATTCTCTCGTGACGCTCATAGAATACGGATGTGCTCTTAAATCCTACGAGAGGGAACATACCGCGAAGGAAGATATTTACTTCCTTGAAGTTACTGAATTCATTAAGCACCCTGGAGGATACGAGTCTGTAGTCGGCGTGATTAAATACTACTTCAGCGCCCATCGCGTTAAGGAGCTTATAAAATGACTCGGCGGTGAACCTCTTCATAAAGGTATCCGTCTCTCTCTTGCTCCTTACACCGTATACTACTTCGCATCCGTTATGGTATTCCTTGACCATCTGAGTCATGGCCTTTATATCGTCCTGACCATCGCAGTCGATGGAGATCGTGATATCTGCCAGATCCTTTGCTTCCATAAGTCCGCCTAAGAGAGCATTCTGGTGTCCTCTGTTACGGCTCAGGCATATACCCGTATAAGCTTCATTCTGCTTGGAAAGATCAGTGATTATCTCCCATGTTTTATCCTTACTTCCGTCATTTACGAACAATATCCTACTGTCCGGAGCGATGAGATTATCGGCTTTGAGCGACTCGAGTTCTTCAAGGAATTCGGGGGCTGTGATGGGCAGTACTTCTTCTTCGTTGTAACACGGAATAACAATATAAAGCTTGGGAAGCATGGTGTATCTCCTGGAACATTTATAACTCCTAGCATTTTAGCAAAAATAATCACAGTTTGCTATATAACTAAAATCATTATGCTATAATTGATACTGAATAATTATACGGAGGAGCGCTTCATGGCCACTTTGACACGACTGGCAAGCACATTGACAGCAAAATACTTCCCATCTCAGACATTAACAGATGCATTTTATATAGACGGACGTTTATTCGGAAAGCGCGAAGCAAGACAGGCAGACATCACTATCGACAAAGAAGAGAGAGGATTTTTCTTCTCGGTTTTCGCACATCCTACGATCCCCGAATATGAACCGGGCACACTTCCTCCTTACGAGCCTCAGCTCAGAGGAACATGTAATGACGTAAAGTTCGGCCGCAAGGAGATCGACGGAATGATCGAAGGTTTCCTTTCTACGGCAGTAGATATCACGGGAAAGATGAAGCTTCAGGACGGTAATGACAGAGCTCCTTACTTCTCAGGTGTTATCGTAAGAGACGCAGAGGCTTTCGCCGTTACGATCGGAAGCGGTCTTGCATTTTTATACAGAGACGATACTCTTTTCCCTCTTACCGATGCAGGCATCCCTATGGAGCCCATCGACAGCAACGGTAACAGGGTAGGAGATTTCATGTACTACTGTTCTTCCAAGACGGCTAATGCTCTCTGGTCGAACTTCTTTACGCTTTCACCCGATGACTGCATCATCCTCTGTAATAAGGAGATCTACGATGCATTAGGTCAGAGGGAGATGCTCAGGATCCTCGCTGAGGCTGAAGATCAGTGTGACGCTGCAGGCGTTATCATCACTCAGGCTTCCGCAAGAATGCCCAACGTTCCCATGCAGTTCTCGATCTCTTTCGTAGAGAGCGTAACAAATGAAGATAAGAAGGGACTCTTCGGCTTCAGAAAGAAGAATAAGGAAGAAGACCTTTCCGAGATGAGCATCGAGTCTACGACAGAGGGCGGTGTAGTAGGCGCTGCATCTGCCGCTATTGCCGATGCAGGCTTCACGAGCGGACTTAAGACTGCCGAAGCAGGCGCAGCCGCTGCCGCAGCAGGTGCTGCCGGTGCAGCTATCATGTTCGGTGACAAGATCCCTTCTCCCGTTGCACCTTCCGAGAATCAGGTTGCATCGGCAGATAAGGGAATAGAGCTCGATCCCGCTTCTTCGGATGATAAGAAAGACGCTGGCGTTGAGTTCCTTGATACTTCGGTGAGCACGGAGCCTGCTGTTGAACTGTCGGCTGAAGAGATGATGAAGAGTCTCTTTGAGGATACGCTCAAGAAGGATGAACTCAAGGAAGAGCCCGTTATCGAGGAATCGCCTTTCGTAAGCGGCGGATTTAATCCTTTTGAGACTGCTCCCGAGGCTGAGGCGGCAACAGAGAAGATAGTTTCCGCTACTCCGACCATCATCGAGGAAGATGACAACGATAAGACAAAGCCGATCGAGAAGCTCGATGCGGATTTCTTCAGAACTTTTGAAAATAACGATAATAATAGTACAATTAAATCGGAAGATATTATTGAGGCTGCTCTTAAGGAGCTCAACGAAGGCAACGAGGTGAAGTCAGAAGTGGAAGATAACAAGACACCCGCAGCCGGTTCCGATGAGATCGTATTTTCTCAGGGAAGCGAAGAGATCAAGTTTAATACTGATTCCGATACAAGCACTACGGCATCTTTCGATCCCTACAGTGTAGGTGACAGTAATGAGATGCAGAATGCGGTACCTCTCGTCTTCGGTGACGATGAGAATGCTTCCGCACCCGAAGTCAGTGAAGAGGCTAAGGAAGATCCCGTAAGTGAGATCCCCGTACCTGATTTCGAGATCCCTTCGGATAAGCCCGAACTTCAGGAAAAGGATAAGCTCGCAGTAGATTTCCCCGAGACAACTAAGGAGGAAGAGCCTGCAGCTGAGCCCGAGAAGGCGGAAGAAGAACCTTCTGAAGATAAGTTTGAACTTCCTTTCGAGAATCACGTAGATACATTCTCCGATGAACCCAAGGAAACTGAGAAAGCATCTGATATTCCGGATATGCCTCTCTTTGACGGCAATACATTCGATACACCGGTTAATGCGGTAAGCTCTGAGGAGCCGATCAATACCGCCGCTTCGGATGTTTATTCCTACGGTCAGTATGTTGAGAACGAGAATATGGCAGAGCCCGAGCCTGAGGTTCAGCAGTATGCAGAGCCTGAGCAACCGGCGCCTTATCAGTCTTTCGGCAATGAAGGACAGCAGTATGAGTCTTACGACAACGGCTATCAGTATCAGCCCGGTCAGTACCAGTCATACGAGGATCCCAATGCCGCATACCAGCAGGGCGGTTATGCTCAGCCCGCTGAGGAACAGCCCCAGGCAACACAGGATAACGATTGGATCAATGCGATCCTCGGTATAGATGAAAATGAAGAGTATGCGAGCGACGCTGCTTCGTCGGCAGCTCCCGCGGCAGCCGCTGCGACTGCTACGGCCGCTGCAGCTACATCCGGCGCAGCTGCTTCGGCAAGGCCCGGAGCATCCCGTCCTCAGGGCGGTCAGAGGCCCGGAGGAGCAGGTCCTGCCAAGAGACCCGTTACTGCCGGTTCAGGTGCAGGAAACGGTAACGGCAAGGGTCCCGGAAGAAAGCTTCCAAAGCTCAACCGCAACGGATATATGTTCCTGGCATTTGTTGTTATCTGTTTTATCCTCTTTATCGTGCTTATCTCCGCTATAGTAAGATCCTGCAGCCATAAGGTTGAGGGCAAGGCGACTGATCCGAGCGATGTTTCCGTAACAACGGAGGAGACCGAGGAGACGACAACAGCAGCTCCCGTGGAGACGACCGCAGCTGATCCTTCCGCTCCTATCGGTTATTTCCACTTCCAGGATGATTACATCGGTTTCAGAACATGGTGGGATCTTTTCCATCAGGTATATGGTATCGATGATCTCGAGAATGAAGCTGATCCCAGGATCGCAGTCATCATCAACTATAACGGCCTTGCTGCCGACTACACACCGAGCAACGGAGATATGCTTCTCCTTCCTCCCGTAGGTGTTCTTGACGGTACGATCCCCGTTACATTCCAGGTAGGCTCCGCTTCGGCAGGTGAGACAGAGGCAACCGATGAAACGGCAGCTCCCGAAGAGACCTCGGAGACAGAGGCAACGGAAGCTTGATCTAAGAAAAAATCATCGATCAGGGTGTTATGAACGAAAGAGACGCTGTAGTTATTCAGCGTCTCTTTCAGTAAAGAAGGATATTTACGAGGTAATGTATGTATTATCATTTCAAGAATAACGAAGGTTGGATGAACGATCCTAACGGACTCGTATTCTTCAAGGGAAAGTACCATGCTTTCTTTCAGCATTACCCATATGCCCCGAGATGGGGTCAGATGCACTGGGGGCACACGGTCAGCAGTGATCTTATTCATTGGGAGGAGCAGCCTATAGCTATGTTTCCCGATATGCCTTATGAGAATTCCGGCGGATGCTTTTCGGGGTCCGCGATAGTAAAGGACGGAAGGCTTTATCTGTTTTATACTTCTGTATCGGAGGAGATGGGACAGACCCAGTCCGTAGCATGGACAGATGACGGGGTAACATTTACCAAATACGAAGGTAATCCCGTTATCAGGAATTCTCCGCTTGGTGATAATAAGGACTTTCGTGATCCGAAGGTCTTCGAATATGAAGGCAGCTACCGAATGGTAGTCGGTGCGGGCAAAGAGAATATCGCCAAGCTCCTGCTCTTCAAGTCTGATGATCTTCTTGACTGGACATATGTCGGCGAATTGCTATCGGACAGGAAGTTCGGTTCGTGCATCGAGTGCCCTGATATATTCCCGCTCGAGGATAAGTATGTGATGATGTTCTCGTCTATCGTATCCCTGCCGCACAGAGTATGCTTTGCACTCGGGGATTTTGACGGGGAGACGTTCACTTTCGATAACCCGGAAGATCCTTTCTTTGCGCTCGAGACGGGTCCTGATTTCTACGCGCCCCAGACATTCGAGGATGATAAGGGCAGAAGGATACTGATCGCCTGGATGTATAATTGGAACAGGAGGGCAGGTTCGGGACAAAAGCAGGTAGGCGCATTTACTATCCCGAGGCAGCTGGAACTCAATCTTAATGACGAACTCATAATGTTCCCGGTAGAGGAGGCGTGCCCTCTCTTAAAGAAAGAGAGCAGGTTCGTGTCATACGATAATGGCAGGTTGCGGGTCATGTTCGAAGGTCATACGATCCTGGACAGGCCGTATGCCGAAGAGCCTGAGATGGCGATACTTGAAGATGTAGGAGTAGTGGAGGTGTTCCTTAACGGCGGTAAAGAGAACATCACTACATATATATGCTGATATGAACGGAAAAGTCTTATTCGAAGACGATATAGTCATGATATATGAAAAGCTTCCCGGGGAAGACAGTGAGAAACTCGCCGGAAGTCCTGTCGGAAGGCTTGATAAGCCGGTTGGAGGCCTGATGCTGCTGGCCAAGGATAAAAGTCGCGTTCAGTCATTATCCGACAGCTACGATAAGCAGTATCTTGCTGTCGTGAGCGGACATTTCGAAGGTGATGATGTGCGCGGCACAATGAAGGATCTCCTGCTTCATGACAGAAGAAAGAATAAGAGCTTTCCTGTAAAGAGGATGAGAAACGGCGTAAGGGATGCCGAGCTCATCTATGAGCAGGTCGCTTATAACGCCGAGAAGGATCTGTCCCTGGTCACTGTACGTCCGATAACAGGAAGGACGCATCAGATAAGGGTTCAGTTCGCATCGAGGAAACACCCTTTATTCGGAGACGGAAAATACGGAAGCAGGCATAAAGGTGCTATTGGCCTTTATGCCGCCCGTTTGTTTTTTGAGCATCCCGTAACGGGGGAAGAGATGGATCTCGGGCACGAGCCTTTCGAAAGCTCTCCGTGGGATCTTTTCTCCGAAGAAGAGATCAGGCAGGCTGTCGATCTATCTTTACGACCATAAGGTCGCCCGATGAGAATTCGATGGAGCCGAGCGAAGATATCGTAGCGGTATTATCCATATTGAATCTGTCGCGTTCCATATCACCTATGATGACATAATCCACATTATATCTGTCGAGTATCTCTCGTATCTCGTCGGGATTATCGCTGGTATAGACCGTAGCGATGTCGCGATATCTCGGAGTCAGGTATATATCCCAGACGTTATAATCGGGATCCGCGATGAGAAGATCGGTCTGAGGATCGACGACACCGTGGAATCTCCAGAGCCACTCATGAGTCTGCCATCCGCAGACTGTCTGAAGACCCGTATATGCCGAAATGATATTGTAGTCCGTATAGCTCTCTCCGTAAGTCTCAAGGATAACGTGAGGGCCGGAGACACTCGTATTGAACCAGTTGATAGCATCCATATATTCCATGAGATTTCCGGATTGTATGGTGCCTGTATAGTGGCTCGAGTAATTGACTGTATAAGCGACACCGTCAAGCGTCTTGAAGTTATCTCTGCTCAGGTCTCCGCATCTTTGCTTAAGAGCGACTCCCGTATAGTGGGCGGGGATGAAGAGGAACAGGAAGAAGAGGATCGCGATAAAGAACGATGCCGTATTGTATCTGCCGTTCTTTCCTACCGTCCAGAAGAGTCTTGCGATAGAGTAGATCATTGCGACGGAAAGGATGATAAAGCCCGCGTAAGTGAACTTGAACATCGTATTGGCGCGAAGGAAGCCGCCCGTGTAGATATCCCTTACGTATATGATCTCAGGTGCGATGAGCATCAGGATACCTACGACTACCATGCCGCAGACGAACACATCCGCGATGTTTCTTACCATAAGGAACTTTCTTACGGGGTTAGGGGATTCAGCGGCGATCTTCTCCTGTCCGATGATCTCGCCGGATCTCTTTCCGGAAGTATATCTGTAGTTCTTGAAGACGATAACGAATACCAGGAACGTCACAGTAATGACGATGTGAGTTCCCCAGAGGATAAACAGCTGGAAAGGTGCGGAGTGATTAACACATCTTGCTACGCTGTTCGAGATCATATCAAAGTTCAGGTTAAAGGGAAGAGCGACCGCGTGAGCGACAGTAAAGATAAAGCCCATGCCCGATGCTGTCCTTGAGAGCGCATTGGGATAGAGCAACGTCACTGCCAGAAGGAAGATAAAGAGGAGTGCCTGGAGACCCACATGGATCAAAGGCATCCTGCCGAATTTCAGATAGGTAAGAAGTATGCCCGTAAGCGCCAGGATAAATGATGCAATACCGGGAGCATTTGCAAATTGCTGTGACCTCAAAGTACCCGCTACGAGCATAGCCATGGAGCAGAAGATGAAATAGATAAGGAAATCCCAGTAATTCGTCATCTGAGCGCATCCGAGGAGCAGCGCGAAAGCGACCGTTTCGGGTGTGATGACCGTTAGGATCATGTGCTTTATATAATCTCTCTTCATTTCTTTCTTGACCATGAAGAGAATAGGGTACTGATTCTGCCCGAGGGGAAGACGCTCCGTTACGGGTAGCGAGAACGTGCGCGCTACGAGTGCGATACATACAGCCATTATAAGGAGTACGATCATAGTGGATACAACATGTGCATGAAGGTCGCCGATCAGATAGGAATAGAAAGGGAATTCCTCGATAGTACGATCTCCTCCGTTAGCTATGCCCTGGATCAGTGTAGAATCGGGATTATAGCCGATATAGCGTGTGCTGTCAGGGTAGAAGAAACCGTCGATCTTTCCTACATTGATGCCGAAAGGACGGGTATATGCCCAGTTCTTCAAAAGACCGTTACCGATGCTGTTCTCATCGTAATACCAGGAGTGGGAATTACCGAAGATCATTACGGCAAGTCCCGTGAAGATGCCGACGATATGCTCCGTGTACTTTACGCACTTCATACCGCATTTCTTAGCGAGCTCGATAAGGTAACAGCCGATCGAGTAGCACATTGCAAAAGGAATGGCGATAGATGAACACATCGCGATGTTATAGCCGATAGAAGGCCTGATGCCCGAAACCTTTATGAGCATCGCATACATGAACTGACCGAAATAGTAGTAGTTGATGTTATAGCCCGAAAGCCACATATCGAGTGCGGGAAGGGAAGGGTTCCTGAGCATGGACATGATGAAGCCGTAGTCCATGAACTTCTCCTGACCGTTGATGTCTGGGAGCATTCCCTTGAAGTAGCAAAGATATACGAATACTACTGCGAAGACGGTCTCTTCGAGAGCGATCCGCGTGATGGTATCAGGTTGCGCGATCCTTTCGAACATTGCTTCCCTGAACCTCTTTGGCACATAGAAAGCCGCCGCAAGGAGCAGAGCCGATATTACCGTGAAGAGGGTCGTGAACTTAAAGATCTTACAGTAGGTAAGCGTCCATACGATCAGCGACACACCTGTGATACCTAAGACCTTACCGAGGAAGAATCCGCCGCTGCCGAGGTCCTTAAAAAGGTAGCAGGAGAACGGATATGCGATGACTCCGAAGAGTACCA
This sequence comes from Ruminococcaceae bacterium KH2T8, assembly GCA_900111435.1. Classification (NCBI taxonomy): domain Bacteria; kingdom Bacillati; phylum Bacillota; class Clostridia; order Eubacteriales; family Oscillospiraceae; species Ruminococcaceae bacterium KH2T8. The sequence goes on along the minus strand of FOIY01000001.1, from coordinate 836,906 downwards.
GGATAAGGAACCATCTGAGCAGAATAAGTGCATTGGAAGTGCCCATGAGGTACGAGCCGAGAATCATGATCGCGGCGATAGGTATCAGGAACAGCAGCGCTTTTATATAGCTGTCTGCCGGCTGATTCTTTTGTTTGGAAGAACTCATATTATCATCCCTTCGGCTATAGGCGTAACAACGGGATTATTGTCGTCACCGTGCTCCGTCTTTGCCGTTTCTATTACTTTTTTGCAGATCTCGTTGGCGAGACTGACAATATCATCCATGCGGTTCTCGGGGATAGCCGAAGTAGAGAACTTGGTAAGCCCGGATGCACAGATGTACATATTCTCTGCAGGCGTGCAGAGGAACTGCTCGGGGTATCTTTCCGATACGGCATATCTGTTCTTGGTGAGACGCCAGGACTTGATATCCGACTTTTTTATGACGGGATACATCTTGTGGAAGGCGGAGAAATACTTCTCCATGATCTCTTCGTCGGATGCGATCCACAAAGAATCGGATATCGAACATGTTCCCACGAGATATACGATGTTGCCGCCGTATGATCTCGTACCGAATACATTTGAATGATTAACGATCCTGTTGAACGGAGCATTTGTATCAAGACGCTGGAAGTACACCTCGGAAGGGCATCTCTTCAATACCATCATGATACTTATGCTGGCCTTATACGTGATGTTCATGAGCTGGTCACGGCTGTTGATCGGGATCGGAAGTCCGTGGCTGCAGTTAACGAAAGAACGGCATGATCCCGTAAAGATCACGTAGTCGCTCTCGATCTCTACGCTGCCCGAATTATTGAGTACGCAGGATGTAACATATCCCGAGTGCTCTCCTTCGCCTCGTGATGCGATCTCGGATACGGTGGTGGAATATGAGATCCTTCCGCCGTTATCGGTGATATCCTGGATCAGGATATTTATAAGGCTCGCAAATCCGCCCGGGAAATATCCGACTTTCCTTCTGGATGCCCTGCCGTACCAGAGCGAATCAAACCAGTCGACCGTGAGTCCTTCTTCCTTTGCAAGGGACAAAAGGGCACGGTCGGTCTTCCTCAGGTGATGGGGCAGGAGCTCGAGATATTCCTTGCCGATACGGCTGGAAGCCAGAAGGCCTCCGGGATATGTGAGCTCTTCGACGATATGAACATCGAATCCTGCTTTTGAAAGGCGCATTCCGCAGACGAGACCGGATAATCCGGCTCCGACGATCAGAACCGTTTTTCTGTCATTCATCAATCTATCCTCTTAGCCTCAAAATAGAATCTCTTTTCGAAAGCTTCTCCCATGGAGAAAGTCTTTCTGGGGAATACTCCCTCTTCGCAGATCGTATCGAAGAATGAATCCTTGCTGACGTTGGGAAGAAGGATTCCCGTATTTGCAGTGCCCGTGAGCTTTCTGACGGAATCTTCTCCGTGAATGTAGTCGACCTCATAACCCATCCTGTCGATAAATCCCTGAACGGAACCTACGCTCAATGAGTGGGGAGGATTTGAAAGGCTGACAAATATATCCTTGTCGCCGCCAATCACGGTGAATCCCTGCTCGCCTTCTACGGGAGCATCGGATACCTTGAATCCGTTATCCTTAAAGTATTTCTCGGCATCTGCGAGGAACTTATCGGCAGTAACCTTGAATACTACTCTGTGGATAGGCTCGAAATCGAGTCCCTTGTCGTGGATATTGACTGCTTCAGCAAGAGCATATCTTGCGGGGTGAACTTTCTTCTCGTCTTCGCTAAGGTTCTTCTTGATGTTGTCCCAGTGAGCCTTAGCGGATGCGAGTGAGTGGTTGCCGTCTCCGACAGCGAAGAGCATACCGTCTCTGCTGTTCTTAAGGAGGTTATCGAGTGCATCGATGACGCCTGCTGCGATATCGGAATCACTGTCAAGGAAGTAACCCTTGATGTGACCGGAGTCAGCCATGAGGTCAGTATCGTAGCAGGGCTTAAGGTCTGCTGCAACAGCTGCATCCCATGCCTTGCCGATGACCGTATCTTCGGGGTCGTCGATAAGGAGCATGATGTGAGGAACCTCAACCTTGGCATTTGCCCTGATCCTTACGCGGGGAGGGATCCTGCTCAGTACGGTACCCTCGGTGGCTCTGATCTTTTCCTTGTTGCCGGGCTCGTAGCTGTACTGCTCGAGATCTACGGCGATCATGAGACCTTTTCTCGAAGGGTGAAGCGATGTGCTCCTGTCGAGTACGATGAATCCTTCCTTGGGATCCTGCCATACTCCGTTCGCAGTGTACTTATCTATAGTCGAAGCGATGTTGTCGAGTCTCTTGGTGAGGGAAGCCTCTGTCTCTCTGGGGAGGTATACCTCAGGAAGGACGATCCTTAATGTGGATACGGAATCTCCGACGAGCTTGTCGGCTGCATCCCAATATTCGGGCTCGGATGTAAACTGATCGCAGGCGATAACAGCCCACTTCTTAAGATCCGTTCCTTCCTTCGGAAGAAGTATCTCGGGAACGGCGAGTGCTATTTCATTCTTGATAAGCATGATAAAACCCCTTAATTAAAATAAAAGTAATATGTATTTTAGCACGGTCGGAGATGATTTTCGACCGAAAGTATCAATTGACATAAAACTACCCGTTCCGAAACTTACGGTGTTGCAATTCTTTTGAAGTTTTGGTGTACTGTTAACAGTACTGTATCTTCGGAGGACGAACATATGGCCAATACCGAAAAATCCAAGCTCAAGACGCTTCTTCTCTACGATTATTTCCTGAAGAACATCAATGCTTACGATGAGAACAGCTCGGTGTCGCTGCCCGATATTCAGAACTATCTGCTGAACGTCACGGGAGTAGAGTTCGAGCGAAAGTCCATCTACGCCGATATCAAGAGGCTCAATGAATTTGCAGTTGAGGTCGGTCTCGTAAAGCCCGGCGAAGAGTGGATCTACTTGAACAGCAGGAAATATACGAGAGGAGAGATAAGCTATGAACTGAGCCTTGACGAAGCAAGGCTCATCGTCGATGCCATAAGGACAACTCCGTTTACGGATTCCGGTCTTTGCGAGAAGATCGAGAAGAGATATCCCGCATACTTCAAGGGGGGATATAAGGCCCTGATCCCGCACGATAATACGGTCAAGACAAAGACGAAATTCCTTCTTAATACGGTAAGGCTCTCGATCGAAAAGAAGCAGGCTCTGGTCTTTAAGTACGGCTATAATTTCGCAGGAGGACTTCGTGCCGTATCTGATAAGACGGTGTCCGCGCTGGCTCTCGACTTTGAGAACGGCTACTACTATCTGATTGCCGTTGATAATGAAGTCTACGAGAAATGCCATGACCTCGAAAAGTCGATCAGAAGGTACAGAGTAGACAGGATGAAGTCCTATATCCTCGGATACAAGGTTCCGTATTACGGTGATGAGCCGGACAAGGATAAGATCCTCGAGAAGTATCTCAAGAATTCGATCGATGCTTTTTCTTCGGAGACGAGCAGGCTCATCACGATCACATTAAGGTGCGATGACGAGAAGACGCTCCTTCGTGCATACGGTGCTTTTGCCAATGACGTGAAGATCAAGAGGATCGGCGCAGACCAGCCTGATAAGGGCATCATAGAGTTCTCTTTCGATGCGGGTCCCGTTCCGACTCTCTTCACACAGCTCTTTAAGCTCTATACATTTGACGGGCTCAAGGTGGAGATCGACGACGAGGAGATCAGGGAGAAGTTCAGGGAATACCTGAACAGGGCTCTCAACGGCTGATTTTTTAGTCCGTGAATATGGATTTTCTTATATAAATTATGTAAAATTACAAGACACGCGGAAGAAAGCGTGTCTTGTTTTTGTATAAAGAAGGAGAAAAGGAAAATGAGACAGTTTACCTCGAATGAATTGAGAAATGCTTGGAAGCAATTCTATATAGACAGAGGACATGTGGATGTAGGAGCGGTATCGCTCGTATCCGACGGTTCCACGGGAGTTATGTTCAATGTCGCGGGAATGCAGCCTCTGATGCCTTATCTTCTCGGTCAGAAGCACCCCTTGGGAACAAGGCTTACCAATGTTCAGGGATGCGTTCGTACCAACGATATAGATTCAGTAGGAGACAAGAGCCACGGAACATTCTTCGAGATGATGGGTTCGTGGTCTTTGGGCGACTACTTTAAGAAAGAAAGATGCCAGTGGAGCTTTGAGCTCCTGACTGAGCTTTTCGGATTCGATGCCGATCATCTCGCTGCTACGGTATTTGCAGGTGACGAGAATGCTCCCCGTGATGAAGAGGGCGCGAAGTACCGTATCGAATCAGGCTTTAAGCCCGAGAATATCTTCTACCTTCCCGCCGAGGATAACTGGTGGGGCCTCGAGTACGGTCCCTGCGGTCCCGACAGTGAGATGTTCTATGTAAAGGATGTACCTCCCTGCGGTCCCGACTGCGGTCCCGGATGCCACTGCGGTAAGTATACCGAGATCGGTAATGACGTATTCATGCAGTACGAAAAGCATCAGGACGGAACACTTACTCCTCTTTCCCAGAAGAACGTAGATACGGGTTGGGGTCTCGAGCGTATCCTCGCTTTCCTTAACGGACTTGACGATGTATATAAGATCGACCTTCACGCTCCCGTTATCGCTTATATCGAGCAGGCTTCGGGAGTTAAGTACGATTCCGACGAGAAGCTTACAAGATCCATGCGTATCCTTGCAGATCACACGAGAACGAGCGTAATGCTCATCGGTGATCCCGCTAAGCTCCTTCCTTCCAATGCCGGTGCAGGTTACGTTCTCAGAAGACTTATCCGCCGTGCGGTAAGACATGCCAGAACGCTGGGCCTTAAGAAGGAGAACATCATCAAGGTTGCTTCGATCTATATCGATGTATATTCCGAGAGCTATCCTCTCCTTGTAAAGAATCAGGACTTCATCCTCGGTGAGCTTACCAAGGAGATCGACAGATTCGAGAGCACGCTCGAGAACGGCATGAAGGAATTCAAGAAGATCCTTGAAGGTTCCGATAAGAAGATCGACGGCAGAAAGGCTTTCTACCTCTACGATACATTCGGATTCCCCATCGAGCTTACGGTGGAGCTTGCCGAGGAGGAAGGTCTTACGGTAGATGAGGAAGGCTTCAAGGCTGCAATGGAAGAGCAGAAGCAGAAGGCTAGAGATAATCAGAACTTCTCCGCTAAGCTTTCAAATTCCGATGCGATCTTCGATTCTCTTTCCGCGGATATAAAGACTACATTCACAGGATATACGGATATTTCCTGCAAGGGTAAGATCGTTGCCATCGCAGGTGATGAGGAACTTAAGGATGCTCTCTCCGAAGGCGAGAACGGTACGATCGTTACCGACGTTACATCCTTCTACGGAACGATGGGCGGTCAGGTAGGCGATAAGGGTATCATCGCTACTAAGGACGGTGAGTTCACTGTTACGGAGACTATCCACCTTCCCAATTCCCGCGTAGGTCACGTCGGTTACGTTTCGAAGGGAACAGTTAAGACAAATGATGAGGCAGATATCAAAGTTGATGCTGCTAACAGACTCGATACATGTAAGAATCACTCCGCTACACACCTTCTTCAGAAGGCATTGAAGGTCGTCCTCGGCGATCACGTTGAGCAGAAGGGTTCACTTGTTACACCCGACAGATTGAGATTTGACTTCTCACACGATCAGGCTATGACTGCCGATCAGATCGCTGAAGTCGAGAAGATCGTCAACAGCGAGATCTCCGCTGCACTTGATGTAGTAACGGAGGAGATGAGCCTTGAAGAATCCGCTAAGACAGGTGCTATGGCACTCTTCGGCGAGAAGTATCAGGGAACCGTTCGTGTCGTATCCATGGGTAAGGGCAAGAGCGGTAATACTGAGGCTGATTATAAGGAAGCATTCTCCGTTGAGCTCTGCGGTGGTACTCACGTATCCAACACATCCCAGATCAGGAATATCAAGATCCTTTCCGAGTCCGGTGTTGCAGCAGGCGTAAGACGTATCGAGGCTCTTACGGGTGACAGCGTTATCGCTTACTATAACGATCTTGAGAATACTCTTTACGAAGCAGCTAAGCTCCTGAAGACTAATCCTTCCGAGATCCTTAATAAGATCGAGCATCTCCAGGCAGAGCTCAAGGCAGCTAACTCAGAGATCGATTCACTGAAGTCCGCTGCAGCTAAGGAAGCTCTCGGAGATCTTACGAACCAGACAGTAGAAGTCAAGGGTGTTAAGCTCCTCAGCGCCAAGCTCGATAATGTAGATATGGGATCCTTGAGAGACCTCGGCGATTCCCTTAAGGACAAGATCGGTGACGGTGTCGTTGCCCTTCTTTCGACTGTAGACGGTAAGGTCAACATCGTAGTGATGGCTACCGACAGTGCAGTCAAGGCAGGTGCTCATGCGGGTAACCTTATCAAGGCAGTAGCTCCCATCGTTGGCGGTGGCGGCGGCGGACGTCCCAACATGGCTCAGGCCGGCGGTAAGAATCCCGCAGGTATCGACGATGCTCTTACAGCAGTCAAGACCGAGCTCGAGAAGATGCTCTGATCGGAGGAAAGACATATGTGCTTATTTTGTGACATCATCGAAGGAAAGATCCCTTCAACAAAGGTTTACGAGAACGAATTCGTTTACTGTTTTGACGATATAAAGCCCGCAGCTCCCGTGCACACGCTCGTTGTGCCCAAGAAGCATTTTGACGATATCCGTGATATGGCTGCTTCCGAGGAAGGCGCCAAGTATATGGGTGAAGTCATCAAGGCTATCGATGAAGTAGCTAAGATCAAGGGCCTCGAAAGCGGATTCCGTGTGATCAACAACTGCGGTGCTGACGGCGGCCAGACGGTAATGCATGTTCATTATCATGTCATAGGCGGCATCAAGCTCACCGAGAAGATGATCTGACATGTCGGACCAGAACGGGGATCATCTCTTTAAGAGAACTCTTGCATATCTCGGCTTTAAGGGGGAACCTGATGAAGCCCAGATCAGGATGGTCGAAGATGCTATCAGGGAAGCAAAGAGATATGCTCGTCCGCAGTTCGTATACAGATTTATAAAGCTTATCAAAGAGGAGGATGGGTCGTTCGCGGCCGATGCTCCTCTTGATGTTTCTTACGGAGCTCTTCAGAAGATGTTCTCCAAGGGCGACAGCGATGTTCTCTGCATCCTGGTATCCACCTTGGGAAGTGCTACCGATGCCAGGATCGCAAGACTCGGTGAGACGGATCAGTCACGGATGGTACTGGTAGATGCAGCGTCCAATGCTCTTATCGAGGAAGAAACGAATGCTTTCCAAAAGAGACTCGGGCTTAAGGAAGAGACTTTCAGATTTGCTCCCGGATACGGTGATGTCCCTCTTACGATGCAAAAGGAGATCTTTGACCTGATGCCAGAGATCAAGAAGATCGGCATCGAGCTCGACGAAAGCAACTTCATGCATCCCATGAAGTCCATGACGGGACTTATCGGTTTTAAGGAATGATATCCGTTCTTACAGCTGAGCGGCGAGTGCCTTTACGGCATTCTTCATGCAGTCTTCACAGGGAGTGAGCATAACGCCCGTATCGATCCCCTTAAGATCCTTGCAGGACGTGGCTTTGCTCATTTCCTTAAAGTCGGTGATCAGCTGTTTGGAGTTGCCTCTTATAGGCTTATCTTCATACTTCAGAAGTCCGAGTGCGATGCCTGCGCCTACGAGTGCTCCGCAGGTTGCTTCCATCGTAGCCATACCGCACCCGAAAGCGGCTCCCGTTCTCTTTATATCCTGTTCGGACATACCAAGCTCGTCCTTAAAGGCCATGATGACGGCCTGGCAGCAATTGCAGCCCTGACCTCTGAGGGAACAGGCAAAATCGCCTTTCTGCTCTGTTGTAAGGTCCTTTGTATTCAATACGATATCGTTATCCATGACCCGATCCTCCCATAAGACAAAAGTATTTCACTAACCAGTCGGCGTCTGTTATTATTTATGCGACCATTATAATATATGTCTTATAGTAATTGCGGAGTTTCAGATGAATATCAGGGACAGAATCGGAAAAGAATTCATAGTTTTTGACGGCGGTTTCGGCTCTCAGCTTCAGGCCAGGGGAGTAAAGACCGGCGAGAACAGTGCCGAGATAAATATTAAGGATCCGGATCTTGTAACTGCTATACATAAGGATTACCTGAAGGCAGGCGCGATGTGCCTGACGACGAATACTTTCGGCGCGGACAGATATCACGTCAGAGAAGACGGACCGTCCCTGAAGGAGATGATCGAAGCCGCGTGCCGCAATGCCGCCAAGGCAAGAGCTGAAGTCAACAAGGACGCATATATCTGTTATGACATGGCCCCTACGGGCAAGCTCTTAAAGCCTTTGGGAGATCTTGATTTCGAAGAAGCATACGATGTTTTTGCAGAGCAGGTAAGGATAGCCGTCGGTACGGGTCTTGTTGACGGATTTATAGTCGAGACCATGACCGATCTTTACGAAGTTAAGGCTGCCATGCTCGCCGTAAAGGAGAATTCCGATCTGCCGCTCATCACATCAGTTACTTTCCAGGAGAACGGAAAGATGCTTACGGGTGCATCTCCCGTGCAGGCAGTCACGACGATGGAGAATCTCGGCGCGGACATGATCGCGGTCAACTGTTCGCTTGGCCCCGATGAACTGATGCCGATAATCGAGGAGATGCTCGATGTAGCCGTAAAGCCCATGCTCGTTCAGCCTAATGCCGGACTTCCGAAGTTTCGTGACGGGCAGACATATTACGATGTAACTCCCGCCGATTTCTCGGCTTCCGTAGGAGTTCTCATTGATAAAGGTATAGCGGGATTCGGAGGTTGCTGCGGAACGACTCCCGACCATATAAGAGCATGTGTCGAAGAGTCGCAAAAACACGAATTCTCATATGCTCCGAAGGAATATAAGACAAGGGTCACGGGTACTACGACCTGCGTGGAGATCGGCCCCAGGGTCATCCGCTGCGGCGAAAGACTTAACCCCACGGGTAAAAAGAAGATGAAGCAGGCTCTCCTCGAGGGCAGGCTCTACGATATAGTCGACGATGGCGTTGCCCAGATCGAGGAAGGCGCCAATGTATTGGACGTCAATGTCGGCGTTCCGGGTATCGACGAAGCGGGTACGATGACAGAGCTCATGATGATGCTCCAGGAAGTCATCGACGCACCTTTGCAGATAGACAGCTCGGATCCCAAGGTCATCGAGAAGGCATGCCGTCTTTATAACGGCATTCCTCTTATTAACTCCGTAAACGGTAAGAAGGAAGTAATGGATGCGGTATTCCCGTCAGTTGCAAAGTACGGCGGTGTCGTATTGGGCCTTTGTATCGACGAGGACGGTATTCCTCCCAAGGCGGAAGACAGATTCAAGATCGCACAGAATATCGTTAACGAAGCCGCAAAGTACGGCATCCACAAGAGCAGGATAATCATCGACAGCCTTGTCCTTACGGCAAGTGCCCAGCAGAAGGAAGTCATCGAGACCGCCAAGTGCGTAGGATATGTAACCGACAGGCTCGGCTGCGGAACCGCGCTCGGACTTTCGAACGTTTCATTCGGTCTTCCGAACCGTCCGCTCATCAACAGGACGTTCCTCGTAATGGCCATGTACGCAGGTCTTAAGATGCCTATCATGAACCCGAGGGACCGCGAGCTCATGGGCGCAATAGATGCTTTCGAGGTCTTAAATGCCCATGACGAGAATGCCGAAGACTACATCATGCGCCACGTAAATGACGTTACACCGACTGCCGCGACAGCAGCTGCAGCGACTCAGTCTCAGGAAGGTGCTCCCAAGGACGACGGCCTTGAAGGAAGTGACCTTTTTAAGGCAATAGTAAAGGGTCAGAAGCATAATGCCACAGAAGCCGTAAAGCAGATGACGGACGTTGCTCCGTTGGAGATCGTATCAGACCACCTGATCCCGGCTCTTGATAAAGTAGGTAAGGATTACGATAAGGGAAAGATATTCCTTCCCCAGCTCATGGTATCCGCGGAGACGGCTAAGCTCGTATTTGACGAGATCAAGTCAAGGCTCGACAGCGCATCGACGGGCGAGAAGAAGGGCCCCGTAGTAATAGCGACCGTTGAGGCGGATGTTCACGACATCGGAAAGAATATCGTAAAGGTGGTGCTCCAGAGCTATGGCTTCGAGGTCATAGATCTCGGTAAGGATGTAAAGGCAGAGGTCATCTGTGAAGCTGTACGAAAGTACGATCCCATCGCCGTAGGTCTTTCTGCTCTCATGACGACTACGGTCGTATTTATGGAGAAGACTATAAAGGCAATCCGCGAGATGGGCTCGGATGTTCCCGTAATGTGCGGCGGCGCGGTCCTTACGCAGGAGGTCACCGATAATATCGGAGGAGATTATTATTCTAAGGACGCTATGGAATCCGTAAGGATCTGCGAGAAGATACAAGAAGAAAGAAACGCGAGGAAATAAGTAATGGCACGAGGAAGAAAGAAGAGACATATACCCGAGAGGATGGAAGTATGCCACGAGAGATGGTTCGACGCGCCCGTTCTTAATAAAGGCAACTGGAGACAGGCATGCGGATTCCCCGAAGACTGTCAGGTGTTCCTGGAACTCGGATGCGGAAAGGGTAAGTTCTGCACGGAGACTGCTCTTGCGAACCCGGATGTCCTCTATATAGCTCTCGAAAGAGATTCTTCAGTCATCCTGGCTGCTATAGAGAAGGCTCATGCGATGAACATCCCGAACCTTTTCTTCTTAAATGCGGATGCTCAGCTCCTCGATAACTATTTTGCCGAAGATGAGATCGACAGGATCTACATCAATTTCTGTGATCCGTGGTCAAGAAGAAATAAGCCCAAGAGAAGACTCACTTACAGAGCTTTCCTTGAACAGTACAAGATCCTTCTTAAGGAACACGGACAGATCCGCTTCAAGACGGATAACGATGAGCTTTACGATTTCTCCCTAGAGGAATTCGAATTCTGCGGCTTTAAGCTCTCCGAGCAGACGCGTGACCTTCATAACTCCGAGTGGGATAAGGATAACGTAAGAACGGAATTCGAGCAGAAGTTTGCCGATCAGGGCATAGGCATAAAGAGAGTTGTAGCAACTCTTTGACATTGCGAAAATCATTTCGAGGCAAATTCGAAAGAACTTGGTCAAATGACCCTTTTAGGGTCGAATTTTGCCGTTTGTTTTGTTGTAAAGCATGTAATTCTGTTGTAATATTTTAACGGTGCTTCAGCACAAAAAGATAATTAAATCCCATTCGGGATATTTTAGGAGGAATTCAATATGGCAGTTAAAGTTGCGATTAACGGTTTCGGTCGTATCGGTCGTCTTGCTTTCAGACAGATGTTCGGCGCTGAGGGTTACGAGGTAGTTGCTATCAACGATCTTACAAAGCCTTCCATGCTCGCTCACCTTCTTAAGTATGACACAGCTCAGGGTGGATACGCTGGTGTATTCGGTGAGAATAAGCACACAGTATCTTCTGACGACGAGGCTAACACAATCACAGTTGACGGCAAGACACTTCAGATCTACAAGGAAGCTGACGCTAACAACCTTCCTTGGGGTGACCTTGGTGTAGACGTTGTACTTGAGTGCACAGGTTTCTACACATCTAAGGATAAGGCACAGGCTCACATCAACGCTGGTGCTAAGAAGGTAGTTATCTCCGCTCCCGCTGGTAACGATCTTCCTACAATCGTTTACAACGTTAACCACACAACACTTACAAAGGAAGACAAGATCATCTCTGCTGCTTCCTGCACAACAAACTGCCTTGCTCCTATGACAAAGGCTCTTAACGATTACGCTGCAATCCAGAGCGGTATCATGACAACAGTTCACGCTTACACAGGCGATCAGATGATCCTTGACGGCCCTCAGAGAAAGGGTGACCTTCAGAGAGCAAGAGCCGGTGCTGCTAACATCGTACCTAACTCCACAGGTGCTGCTAAGGCTATCGGTCTTGTAATCCCCGAGCTCAACGGTAAGCTCATCGGTGCTGCTCAGAGAGTTCCTACAACAACAGGTTCTACAACAATCCTTCACGCTGTAGTTAAGGGTGAGGCTACTGTTGAGGGCATCAACGCTGCTATGAAGGCTGCTGTAACTGAGTCCTTCGGTTACACAGAGGAGAAGCTCGTTTCTTCCGATATCGTTGGTATGAGATTCGGTTCCCTCTTCGATGCTAACCAGACAATGGTTTCCAAGATGGACGACGGTAACTCTCTTGTACAGGTTGTTTCCTGGTACGACAACGAGAATTCTTACACATCTCAGATGGTAAGAACAATCAAGTACTTCGCAGAGCTTGGCTAATAACCACTGAGCGATTTATTGATCAGTTAACAAAGACCGCTTCACTAATGTGGAGCGGTCTTTTCTTGTGGTCATATTCGTGAGTTTACAACTAATTATCACATTAGGCTTATATTTTAGTGTATAATATCAGGTATCAATACAAGGGAGGTTATTCCTATGGCACTCTTTGATCCTAAGGCTAAGAATATTGCCAACTATCAGAAGTCTATCGATGAGAAGAAAGTTTCCATCAGCAGATACTATGACGAGATCGGTCGTTATTACTATAATCAGTATAAAGATCTTAACGTAGATAATACAAAGGATATCAATACACGTTGTGAGGCTATCACGAGACTTACCAAGGAGATCGAAGATCTTAACGTGAAGATCCTTTACGAAAAGGGCCTTAAGCTCTGCCCCAACTGTCGTACGGAGAATAACCTCGAGTACACATTCTGCTTCAAGTGCGGCTCCAGATTCGACGAGAAGGCTGCTCAGCCTGATGTTGAAGTCGCTACAGAGGAGAAGGCAGCGACAACAGATTCAGCTGAAGCTGCTCCCGAGATCGAGGAAAAGCCCGAGGAGAGCGCTGAGGAGTAAAACCTCTGATATCATTGAATCACACATATCCCGACTGTTTACGGTCGGGATATTTTTTTGACATTTTGGTATTCGTTACAGTTAATTAATAAATCTTGCTTTATAATTTAGATATAGGTAGCAATACCTTAGAAGTCTTAAAGGGAAGGATGTGATTATATGAAGATCACTACACAGGGCAACGGTATCAAGATCGGTACAAGACTTGAGGGCAAGATCGTCGACAAGATGTCAAAGTTTGACAGATATTTCGGTGACGAAGGCAGCTTTAATGTCCGCATAAGACCCGAAGGAAGCCGTATGGTAGTTGAGGTAACACTCAAGCTGGACGGCAAGATCTACAGAGCAGAGGCTCGTGACGAGGAGATCCTTACTGCAGTAGATAAGACAGTAGATAAGCTTGAGTCTCAGATCAGACGTCAGAAGACTAAGTTCCTTAAGAAGAAGAAAGAATATCCTCAGATCGTCAGCTATCTTGAAGAGGATAACGGCGCAGATTATGATTACGAGTACGAGCCGGAAGATAAGAAGATCACAAGAAGAAAGACATTCGAACTTCGCCCCATGACTTCAGAGGATGCCATTCTTCAGATGGAGATGCTCGGACACAACTTCCTCGTATATCTCGATGCAGAGACGGATTCCGTTTGTGTCATCTATAAGAGGAACGACGGTAACTACGGTCTCCTTGAGCCGGAGTATTGATTCCTTAAGCAGGATATAGTAACAGTATAAGGGAGCGGGCCTTCGGGCCCGCTTTTTTCATGCACAAAAAGAACGCCCGCCGTGAAGCGGACGTTCTTTAGTGAACTTATAGTCTTATCTTATCAGTCCTCGTTAGGCATCTTCCATGCGTGATGATCAGTATGGAGAAGCTTATGAGATCTGTGAGACAGGGGCTTTTCAAGGTAATCGTTGTAGATAGCCTTGATAGAAGGGTTCTCATGTGAGAAACGGAGAACGTTCTTCTTATCCTGACTGTAAAGGACGGGAGCACGCTCGGGAGCCATCTCCTTATTGTCGTGCATAGGCTGTCCGCCTCCGCCGACACATCCGCCGGGACAAGCCATGACCTCTACGAAGTCATAGCTGACCTCACCTGACTTGATAGCCTTAAGGAGCTTATCGGCATTGCCGAGACCGTTGACTACGGCTACCTTCAACGTGATGCCGTTGATCTCAAACTCGGATTCCTTCCAGCCGTCCTGACCTCTTACTGCCTTGAATGCATCGGGATCAGGGTTCTTGCCTGTTACGAGGTTATAAGCCGTACGGAGAGCAGCCTCCATAACACCGCCTGTAGCACCGAAGATGTTACCTGCGCCGGAACCGATACCGAGAGGCATATCAAGTGCACGGTCCTCGATCTCGCCGGGATTGATCTGCTCAGCCTTGATGAGTCTGTCAACTTCTCTTGTCGTAAGTACAACATCTACATCAGGATCGCCGCATGCATCGTTCATAGCGGGGATAGCACACTCATGCTTCTTTGCAAGGCAGGGCATGATGGATACGCAGAAGATCTTGGAAGGATCTACCTTGAGGATATCTGCGTAGTAGCTCTTTGCTACTGCACCGAACATCTGCTGAGGTGACTTTGCTGTTGAGAGATTATCAACGAACTCAGGGTAGTGAGCCTTGACGAATCTTACCCAACCGGGGCAGCAGGATGTGAACATAGGGAACTTGTTGTTCTCCTTGTCAGAGAGACGTCCGAGGAACTCGGAGCCTTCCTCCATGATCGTAAGGTCAGCCGTGAAGTTTGTATCGAATACATAGTCAAAGCCCATGATCTTCAAAGCGGAGCAGAGTCTTTCGACTGTAGCCTCCTCGGGAGAAAGACCGAAAGGCTCGCCCCATGCTGTTCTGATAGAAGGGGCGATCTGTACTACGGTGATCTTATCAGGATCCGTGAGAGCATCGATGACCTTGGTCGTATCGTCTCTTTCGGTTAGAGCGCCGACCGGGCAGTGAGTGATGCACTGTCCGCAAAGTGCGCAGTCGGATTCCTCGAGAGAATATGCGCCGTTTACGTCAACGGTAGCTCTTGAACCAGTGTTTACAAGATCCCAGATATTGCTTGCCTGCTTCTCGCAGATCTGGATACAGCGCATGCACTTAACGCATCTGGAGTAATCCCTGTTAAGAGGGAAAGCCTTATTGCTGTGTTTGTGAGGAACGTGATACTCGTAAGGGATCTCGTGGATATTGAGATCGTTAGCGAGCTTCTGAAGAGAACAGTTGCCGGATCTTACACATGTCGTACAGTGGCTGTAGTGCTCGGAAAGGATAAGCTCGACATTTGCGAGTCTTGCATCTCTTACCTTCTTGGAGTTAGTCCTGATGACCATTCCTTCTTCTACTGCGGTATTGCAGGCAGCGGGAAGACGCTTCTTACCTTCGACCTCTACAACACACACGCGGCATGCACCGATCTCGTTCAATCCTTCCCAGTAGCAGAGGGTAGGGATATTGATCCCGACGGACTTAGCCGCATTGAGGATAGTTGTTCCCTCGGGAACACTTACTTTCTTATTATCGATAGTTACACTTACCATTTGAACTCTCTGCCTCCTTTAAGCTTTCCGCAACCAAAATGATCGCACTGAAGGCATCTTGCAGATTCCTGGCAAGCCTCCTGATCTGTCATGGGAAGTTCCATCAAGTTGAAGTCCTTTGTTCTCTCGCTTGCGGAACGCTCTGTCATATTGACTCTTCCCATAGGCTCTCTGTCGTCAAATCTTACGGGAGGAAGATCTACGCCGCTCGTGATCTCGTGCTTGAAGCCGAGATACTCGTCTATGTTTGCTGCAGCGACCTTGCCGCCAGCTATAGCCTTGATAACTGTAGCGGGACCCGTAACGCAGTCACCGCCTGCGAATACGCCGTCAACCTCGGAGAAGTCGCCTGCATCCGTAGCAGCGATCTTCTTTCTGTTCAAGGGAATACCGAACTCACCGAAGTGCTCGGATTCGATGCCCTGTCCGATAGCTACGAGTACCTTGTCGCAAGCAAGGCGTACTTCGGGTGCTTCGGCGTTAACGGGAGCGGGACGTCCCCACTTGACTTCGCCTACGATCTGAGGCTGTACCCAAAGGGCTGCGACCTTGCCGTCGGCTGTCTTCTCGATCTTTGTGGGAGCATTGAGCTCTAAGATCTCACAGCCGTCTGCAACTGCGCCTTCGACCTCTTCTGCGAGAGCAGTCATGTCGACCTTACGTCTTCTGTAAGCGATCTTGACTGTGTTGGCACCGAGTCTGATGGCAGATCTTGCAACGTCCATTGCAACGTTACCGCCGCCTACGACTACGATATCCTGACCCTTGAAATCAGGCATATTGCCGTCACCGATGCCTCTGAGCATCTCAACGGCTGAGATAACGCCTTCAGCGTCCTCGCCGTCGATACCGATCTTGTTGTCGGTATGAGCACCGATGGAGATATATACTGCGTCGTACTTCTCCTTGAGCTCGGCCATAGTGATGTCCTTGCCCACGGAGATGTTTGTAATAGTCTTGAATCCTGCGAGCTTGATGTTCTCGATCTCCTTATCGAGGATCTCTCTGGGGAGACGATAGCTCGGGATACCGTATCTGAGCATTCCGCCGAGCTTGTCTCTCTGCTCGTAAACGGTACACTCGTGACCCATGACGGAAAGGAAATAAGCAGCCGTAAGACCGGCGGGACCGCCGCCTACGATACCGATCTTCTTTCCTGTAGCTTCGTACTTCTTGGGAGCCTTGACTTCAGACTCGTGCTCAACGGCATATCTCTTAAGACCTCTGATGTTGATGGCGTCATCAACGAGTGTTCTTCTGCAGTGCTCCTCACAGGGATGCTCGCAGATCATGCCGCATGTTGCAGGGAAGGGATTGTCCTTACGGATGAGCTTAACGGCATCATCGTATCTTCCTTCGTGGATAAGGGCTATATAGCCGGGAATATCAACGTGAGCGGGACACTCAGCCACACAGGGTACCGACTTGAAGTTCTGGAGCTTACATCTTCCATGGTTGATGTGCTCTTCAAAATCATCTCTGAAGCCCTTTACTGCCTTGATAGCCATTCTTGCTGCCTCGGATCCGATAGCGCAGTCGGCGGAGCGGAAGATACTTTCGGCCGTCTTCTCGATAGCATCGAGAGTTGAATAGTCGGCTGTGCCGTCAAGAACCGAATTGATAAGTTCTTCGAGTCTGCCGAGTCCGATACGGCAAGGTGTACACTTTCCGCAAGAACGTGCGTGACTCAGGTGCAGGAATGCTGCTGCGAGGTCTACGGGACAAAGACCGGGCTGGCTGGTCTGTATGTTTCTTTCGATGTCCTTGTAAAGCTCCTCGACGGTTTCCTGAGCCAGAGTTGTGGTGACATTTGTAAGTCTGCTCATAAATCCTCCGGGATCGAAAATTTTATTGCTTAAGCCATAGTTACGGACACAAAGTCCTTGATTAAGCGCTCGGTTTTATATTTTAGCATGTTTTGCTCGGTTAGTTTATGCTAATAATATATATTTATAATTTATCTTTAAAAACGAATGAATGAGGGATTTGACGATTGCAAAAGTCTCGGTTATAATATGCGAGTTATTAACGCCACGCACGAGAGGAGGGATGGAGATGTCGGAAATCAGAGTTAAGGAGAATGAGTCCCTTGACAGTGCGTTGCGCCGTTTTAAGCGTTCCTGCGCAAGATCGGGCGTTCTCGCTGAGGTTCGTAAGAGAGAGCACTATGAGAAGCCCTCTGTTCGCCGTAAGAAGAAGTCTGAGGCAGCTAGAAAGCGCAAGCGCTGATCAACAGTTGCATATCACGGTCGGTCTTCCATATGGAAGGCCGACTTTTTGTGCAAAAACGCAGGCGATCTTAGTGCTTATGATAAAATACCGTATGTAAGGTACATAACAAGATCATTGTTGTTTAAAGTTGCTGAAGTCTATAGGCCAAAGGGAGGTAATATGAACAAATACTTAAAGAAGACAGTTTCTCTTGCAGTTGCTTCTGCTCTCGTTTTCTCGATGGCAGGATGTTCATTCCTTGATAAGTCCAAGGATGAAGTTCTCGACGCAGCTGATTCATACGCTAAGGAATTGGCAGCATGCAATATCGGCAAGCTCGCTAAGCTTTCCACAGAAGACTTCGAAGACATTCAGGAAGAGTGGGAAGGCAAGCTTACATTCAGCGAGGGTGAGCTCTATTCCGCTGATACTGCTACAGTTCTTAATGCAATTGCAGACACTATCTCTTATGAGATCGACGAAGAGTCTGTTGAAGCAGCAAAGAAGAGCGGTGAGGGTTCTGTAGACGTAACATTTACTATCGCTGACTATTCCGATCTTGTTGATGACGATTCCATCACAGACGCTGATGCTTTTGCATCTGCAGTAGCTGATGCTGATACAACAGAGATCTCCGTTACTCTTGAGTTCGAGAGAACGGATGACGGTGATTGGCTTGGTTCTAATTACACTAAGGTATTTGATAAGCTCTATGAGTTCACGGGGGATGAGTTCTCATTCACTCTTCCTCTTGCAGCAGCTATCCTTAATCCCGATCAGCTTGATTGGTGGTTTGAAGATGAGGGTGGCGACACAGATCCTGTTTACCACAACACAACAGTTATCGATGCAGAGCTTGATTACGAAGCTTCACTTATCGAGGATTCTGCCGCATTCGATTCTATCTATTACGAGGTTGAGTACAACGGTTCTGTTATCTTCACAGAGACAGGAACATACGACGCTTATGTTCATGACTATGATGTTGATTCCGGCTTCCTTGATGCTGATACAGGTTGTTTCCCTGCAGGTACTTACACCATCACATTCTATGACGGTGACGGCAACGTTCTTGCAAGCGATTCCTGTACTGTAACTCTTGAAGCTGCTGCTGTTGCATCTGAGCCTCAGTCTACAGGTGAGACTTACGCTGATCATGTCGGTTGTGTTGAGTATCAGACATATTCTTCTGATTTCTATGAAGGTACAGACACAGCTTACTGGTACAACCGTTATTCCGCCACGGATACTTTCGGTCTGTATGATTCCGATAATACCTATGTAGATCTTACATGCAGATGCTATGATGAATCTCTTGGTGCAGTTACTTATCAGTATTATTACTCTGCAGACGGTACGGATCTTGATCAGGATCTTGGTACTTTCACTGCAGATCCTGTAATATATGGCGACTATGGCGAAATGTATTATGATTTCACATATGAGAATGGAGACGCAGCTCTTCCGGACGGTTACTACATCGTCATAGTTTCTCACGGCGGCGCTGATCAGATCATCGCTGTTTGCTATGTAGGCGCATATTGATATTGACCAGGTCATACCTTATATCCGGTTCCTTCGGGAGCCGGATATTTCATTGTGTACAGAAAACCACGCGACCGGTGATGTTTATTATTTGACCCAACTCTGTTAAAATGGTTACAAAATAATCATTGCGAGTATGTGTATGTTGTTGACTGCGAAGAAGTGGAAGACGGCGGTATCCTTTGAAGAGGAGGATGCTGACGCTCTTATCGACGAACTGTTAAGATCCAGACAGATCGATTCGCCCGAGAAGAAGAAAGAGTTTATCCTTGACGGCGGAGGTATGTGGAACGACCCTTTCCTCTTCAATGATATGAGGAAGGCCGTCGATATCATCTGCGAGGTAATGGAGAACAAGGGCAAGATCCTTGTATACGGAGACTATGATTGCGACGGAGTTACCGCCACATCCATAATGGTCAGATACTTCAGGAGCCATTCGGCCAACGTTGACTATATAGTCCCGCACAGAGCCGAGCACGGCTACGGCCTTACCGAGAATATCCTGGATAAGGTAATAGAGCATTCTCCCGATCTTCTCATCACGGTAGACTGCGGTATCACCAACATAGATACGGTCAAAAGGGTGAAGGAACACGGGATCAAGGTCATTGTATCCGATCACCATAACGTCAAGGAGGAGCTTCCCGAGGCGGATGCCCTTATCTGCGCGAAGATAGAGGATACAACTTATCCTTTCAAGGAATTATGCGGAGCGGGAGTAGCCTTAAAGATCATCGAAGCCATGGGCAGGGATGAGAGATTCAAGGTCAACGGCAACATCTGGCGACAGGCTCTTGAACTTGCAGGGCTTGCCACCATCGCAGACCTGGTACCCGTTACCGGTGAGAACAGGACCATCATCAAGAAGGCATTTAAGAGCATGAAAGATGCCGTGAATCCCGGTGTCAGGATAATGAACAACCTGATACTCGATCCCGGCAAGAAGCTCGATGAGACATATCTTTCGTTTAATTTCGTTCCGAGGATCAATGCAGCGGGAAGACTCTACGATTCTTCCGATGCGCTGAAGCTCTTCCTTGAGGACGATGAGACCGCGGTAAGAGAAGCCGCAGAGGCTTTGGGAAGACAAAATGAGGAGCGTAAGCAGATCGAGGCGGCAGTGTTTGCCGAAGCGGTAGCCCAGATAGAGGATCCCGCAAGGCCCGAGAAGTGGCTTCTTACTAATACGCAGGGTCCTATCGTTGTCTATGGCAGTAAGTGGCATCAGGGTGTTCTCGGTATCGTGGCGGGTAAGCTCGCTCAGCATTTCAGGAGGACGGCGATCGTCTTTACCGATGACTCGATCGAGACGGCTAACGTTAAAGGATCGGGAAGAGCGTATGGCGAATATGATCTTTTTGCCACGCTCGAGGATATAGCGGACAAGTGCGTTACTTTCGGCGGTCATAAGAAGGCTGCGGGGCTCGTAGTCGAGAAGAAGAGGCTCTCCGAATTCATGAATGCCCTCGAAGAGCATTCGGTAAAGAGCAGTGAAAAGTCCGATAACGAAGAGGCGGACGATGATGACGAGGATGTGATCGTTATCGATGCGCAGATCCCTTTCGAGCAGGTCACTTTCGAGACATATGAGAAGACCAATATGCTGAAGCCTTTCGGAATCGGGAATAAAAAGCCCGTATTCTCCACGAAGGATCTCATAATAAGCGAGATAGCTTCGATGAGTGACGGTGCTCACATAAGGCTCGAGCTTACTGACGGCAGACAGGATTCCAGAAAGGGTTCGCTCTCTGCAGTCGGATTTAATATGGGTCAGTATTATGATCTCCTCAAGGTAGGCGACAGGGTCAACATCGCCTATACCATGAATGAATATACTTACAGGGGTTCTACGTTATTGAGCCTCTATCTCGAAGATATCGAGCCCGTATTCGACGGTTCCTTCATATGGAAGAAGGCCGATATAGCCGAGGATCTGTACAGATCCGGAATGCCACTCGAGCAGATCGGCAAGCTCGCGAAGTCTACGGCAGATCAGGTGTTCATTCCGTCAAAGGCGCAGTACACGGCATGTTATAAAGTGCTGGCGGATAAGTGCGGAAGCGGTATTTCGACCGCTGATGTCACTCTTCTGGCGAAGCTCATCGAGGGAGCGTCGGATACCAAGATCACACCGTTCCAGCTCGAAAGATGTCTTGACGTATTCTCGGAGGCGGGTATCATGAAACTTGGAAGACACGGTTCGCTCAGAGTCTGCTTCAGTTTTCTCCCGAGTGACGGAAAGGTCAGCCTTAAGTCTTCCGACACATATATGAGGTTAAATGCAGATGGCTGAAGACTTTGACAGGATCGAGTATCTTCTCGACGTAGATAACATCCCCGAGATACCTGAGAATATAGATGAGAAGTTCAGGGAAGTATTGAATGCATTCGAGACATATGCATCACATGCTCATCTGCCGGCAGAGCAGCTCGATGCCGAGAAGGCTCTGATCGAAAGGGCATACCATTTCGCATATAAGGCTCATATAGCGCAGAAGAGAAAGACGGGAGAGATGTATATCATCCACCCGATCGCCACGGCCGAGATCCTTGCAGAGCTCGAGGTCGATGCCGAATCGCTCGCAGCAGCGCTCCTGCATGACACCATAGAAGATACAGAAGTCGATACAGAGATGCTCGAAAAGGTATTCGGCTCCACCATAACGCTCCTCGTAGAAGGAGTTACAAAGCTCAATCAGATCGCATATGTTACGAAGGAAGAGGTACAGGCATCTAATGTTCGAAAGATGCTCGTAGCCATGACGAAGGATATCCGAGTCATCCTGATAAAGCTCGCGGACCGTCTTCACAATATGCGTACGATGCAGTATCAGACTCCCGAGAAGCAGGTCGAGAAGGCCAGGGAGACACTCGATATCTACGTGCCTTTCGCAGAGAGGTTCGGAGTATTTAAGATCAAGTGGGAACTTGAGGATCTTTGTCTCAGATATCTTGACCATGACGGTTACTACGAACTCGTAGGTCTTATCTCGGCTAAGCGTTCCGAAAGAGAAGCCTTCATGGCTCAGGTCGTATCCGAGATCTCCGAGAAGCTCGAAGCTTACGGAATAAAGCACTACGACGTTGACGGAAGACCCAAGCACTTCTACAGTATCTATAAGAAGATGCACGAGAAGGGCAAGGACCTTACGCAGATCTACGATATGTTCGCATGCAGGATCATAGTCGATTCCCTTACAGACTGCTATGCGGCCCTGGGTATCGTGCATGAGATGTATGTGCCGCTTCCCGGAAGGTTCAAGGACTATATCGGTAACCCCAAGGAGAACGGTTATCAGTCTATCCATACGACGGTTAAGCGCCCGGGCGGTAAGTCTTTCGACGAGACTACATTCGAGGTCCAGATCAGGACATACAGTATGCACAGGGATGCCGAATACGGTATCGCCGCGCACTGGCACTATAAGGAAGCGGGTAACTCCAAATCCTTCAAGGAAGATATCTACGATCAGAGGATCACATGGGTAAGGCAGTTCCTCGAAGCACAGAAGGACTCTGACGACCCGCACGATTTCCTCGATCTTTTAAAGACCAATATCGCTCCGGGTGAAGTATTCGTATTCACTCCGAAGGGAAAGGTCATAAGACTGCCCGAAGGATCGTGCCCGATCGATTTCGCTTACAATATCCACAGCGGCATCGGTAACCATATGCACGGCGCGAAGGTCAACGGTCGTATCGTACCGCTTTCGTATGAACTCAAGAGCGGCGATGTTGTAGAGATCCTCTCGTCCGAGAAAATCAAGGGTCCGTCTCGAGACTGGGCCAAGATGGTAAAGACTGCTTCGGCTAGATCAAAGATCAATGCCTGGTTCAAGAAAGAGACCCGTGGCGAGAATATCGAAGACGGTAAGGAGAGGCTCGAGCGCGAGATCGAAAGGAACGGCTTCAAGTCCGCAGATCTCTTAAATCCCGAGCGTTTGAGATCGATACTCCCGAAGTATACATTCAACAACGCGGATGATATGTATGCCGCGATCGGTTATGGTGCCCTTACGGCCGGTAAGGTGTTCGGAAGGCTCAGGGATGAATATATCAAGTCACTTTCCGAAGAAGAGAGACTCGAGCTCGGATACAGGACTACTTCCGACGGACAGGTCGTATACTACAGCCCCACGGAACTTCCCGACGATATCGGTAAGGGTGATCAGATCAGAACACCCAAGTCCGCACCGGCACCTGCTCCTGCGCCTAAGCCTTCAAGGAACAACGGAAAGGCGGAAAGCTCCATCATAATCGAAGGCCTCGATAATATGGCCGTTCATCTTGCAAGATGCTGTCACCCGGCTCCGGGCGATGACATCATCGGATATGTAACGCAAAACGGCGGAGTAGGAATCCACAGAAAGAACTGCTCCAATATCCAGAATATCCTTAAGTATGCCGACAGATCGCAGAAAGATACTGAGCGCAGGGAAAGGCTCGTCGAAGCGAGCTGGGATTCCTCAAGGAGCGAAGGAATATTCGAAGTGCAGATCGGCGTTACGGCTACCGACAGGAACTATCTTCTCATAGATATCCTTAGCGGCCTTAAGGAAGAGCATGTCAATGTCGAGAAGGTCAATACGCACGTAAGCTCCGATTTTATCGCAGAGATAAATATCACCATCACGATCAGGAGCCTTGAGCAGTATGATCGTGTAGTCGGCAGGATAAAGAGCGTAAAAGACGTTATTGATGTCGTAAGACTTTAAATATCAGCCTCGAGGATCTATATGACAGACTGTCGTGATGATCATCGGGCGTCTCTTTGTCTTCTCGTAGAGCATAGACCTTAACTGATCCCTGAACTGTCTGGTGCCAACCTCGGCATCGATATATTCATGCTTTCTGCTGCCTGCGGAAAGAAGGGACATTGCGCGTGCTCCAATATCCTTGTGGATAGTATCCTTTTCATCGTCAAACACGAATCCGATGGAATTTACGGCAGGTACGCAGGCTAGCTCGCCCGTAGTATCGTCGACTGTAATACCGATGCTGATACAGCCGTCTTCTCCCAGATGCCTTCTGTCTGCGAGTACGTGGTCGTCGGGGTTACTTGCTCCCGAACCGTCAATGAGGACAGCCTGAGCGGGAACGTGATCAGTGATCGCCGCATGATCCTTTCCGACCGATAATACGTCACCGTTATTTAAGATGAAGATGTTCTCCTTGGGGATACCGAGTCCTTCGGCGAGCTGAGCGTGCTTATAGAGCATCCTGTATTCGCCGTGTACCGGTACGAAATACTTCGGCTTTACGAGCGTATGAAGGAGCTTTATCTCATTGATATAAGCGTGTCCCGATACATGAACGTCGGCGAGCGACTCGTAGATGACCTGAGCGCCGCGCTTAAAGAGTTCGTTTATGACCCTGTAGATGGGCTTTTCGTTACCCGGGATAGGGTGAGCGGAGATGATGACCGTATCGCCCTGCTGGATCTCTACGGCCTTATGCGATGCATATGCCATCCTCGAAAGCGCACTCATGGGCTCAGCCTGGGATCCCGTCGTGAGGATAACGATCTGATCGTCGTCATACTGGTCGATATCAGAGATGTCGATCAGGGTATCGGGGGCCATTTCGATATATCCGAGCGAATTGGCAACATTAAATACCGTAACCATGCTCCTTCCCGAAAGGCATACATGCCTGCCGTATTTTTCTGCGGCAGTAAAGATCTGCTGCATCCTGTGAACGTGGCTTGAGAAAGTCGCGACGATGATCCTTCCGGAAGCATTCTTGAAGATCCTCTCGAAGGATTCTCCGACCTGCATCTCGGAGGGAGAAGAACCGCTGATCTCGATATTGGTACTCTCGCAGAGGAAGAGCAGAACGCCTTCCTTACCATATTCGCCGAATCTTTGAAGGTCGATGGTCCTGCCGTTGATGGGAGTATAGTCGATCTTAAAGTCGCCCGAATGGATGATCGTTCCGACGGGAGTCTTGATGGCAAGAGCATAGCTGTCGGCGATGCTGTGATTTACCCTTATGAACTCGACTTCGAAATTCTTTCCGAGCTTTACAGTATCACCGTTCTTAAATGCCTGCAGGTCGATACCCTGAAGGCTCACGCCCTTATCCTGGAGCTTATGACGAACGAGCTCGACGGTGAGCTTACCGCCGTACACGGGACACTTGAACTCGCGAAGGAAATAGGGGAGGGAACCGATATGATCCTCGTGTCCGTGAGTTAAGAGTACGCCGCGGAGCTTATCGATATTCTCTCTTATGTAGGTATAGTCCTGGATAACGCAGTCTACGCCGGGCATGTTCTCTTCGGCGAAAGCCATTCCGACATCGACAACGATCAGGTCTCCTCCGTATTCAAATGCGGTCATGTTCTTACCGATCTCGCACATTCCGCCGAGAGGTATGACCTTCAATTCACTTTTCTGTCTTTTCATATATATACACTTCTTTCGTTATAGATTCATAGTCAGGCTGCAGATACAGTCCTTGAGGTAGTCGAGTAGGCACTGACGTCGTCAACGTAGATATCGATATGGTTGCCTACAACACCGGGGCCGCAGTCTTCGACCGTATAATATCCGTCACCGCCCAGGGGATCGTTCTCGATATAGATCGTCGTTCCCGGAGGATAGATGCTCCAGTCTGCCGCGCAAGTCCTTCCCTGCGAACAGGTCGTTCCGGTAGCTGTGGTATTACTGTAGGATCCGTCACCGAGCGGCTGAGGTCCGTAGAAAGTGATCGTGCAGGTGCCGCCGCTCGACTGTGTCTCGGGCGGAGGTGCGGGCGCCTCGGTCTGCTGAGCAGTCGTCGCAGCAGTAGTCGCCTCGGTCTGCGGAACCGTAGAAGGCGCCACGGGCGGTGTGGTTGTAGTAAGACCGCTCGCCACGTAATTTCCGTTATAGGTCCTGTACCATCCGTTGTCGGTGATCGCTACTACATCGATCGCATCACCGGCGTTGAGGGTCCTGATACAGTCGTATTCCGTGCCCGGACCGGTCCTCAGGTTCATATCTTCGGCCGCATACACGGTCATATAGAGTTCGGACTCTCCGATAGACTCTGTAGTTGCTTCGGTCGTAGTCGTCGTTTCAGACTCGGACGTCTCGGAAGTCTCTTCGGTCTCCGTAGTCTCGTCGGTCGGATCCGTTGCGTCGGCAGGGAGTGTCTCCGTGGGCTTGGTTGCCGTGGCGGAGGTCTCCGTCTCGGGAGTGGTCTCTTCCGTTTCATCGACGGCGGTAGCATAAGCTGCAAGTCTCAGCGCCTCTTCGGTACGCCTTTGCTTGTCGGCCTCAGCCTGAGCGTCAAGGATGGTCTTTGTGCCCAGAGCGGCAATAAGGCTCACGAGCATAATGCAACCGACGCTTATGCCCATCCTTATCTTTTCTCTGGTTATGTTATATCTTGTCGTAAGATCGATAAATCTCAAACAGTCTTCTCCATAACTTTGTCACGTGAGCGCAAATTCCTACATATATAGTATATCACATAAAAATAAGCGCCGAGCCTTTCACGGATGAGGGCGCTCCCGGCCCTGTCGGCGGCGTCTACCAATAAATCGTTTTTTATGCAAGTGAAATTCCGCATTTGTCAAGTAATTGTTACAAGCGTGCAAAGCATGAAATGTTTTCGCCCTCTATAATAATGACACAGCATGTGAAGGGGGACAGTTCGGTGATGAGGAATGATACGCAGAACATCAGAGCACCGAGACGGGATGACAAGTCCCGCAGAAGGATCGTATATCTGGTGTGTATCCTCATCCTGATCACATGTGCAATACTCGATATTTTCTTTATTTACGCCCTTCTTCCTACAGACGTCTGATATTTGCAAATTGCGGCTTCCTAATTTATACTCTTCTTGTTTATTTTAATTAAATAATGGGAGCAGTATACATGAGAGTATCCAAGTTATTTATGGCAACACAGCGTGAGATCCCTGCGGATGCGGAGATCCCTTCCCACCAGCTCATGCTCAGGTCGGGAATGATCAGAAAGTGTGCTTCGGGCATATATTCATTCATGCCCATAGGACTTCGTTCATATAAGAAGGTCGAGAATATCATCCGTGAGGAGATGGATAAGGCGGGAGCTCAGGAACTCATAATGCCTGCGCTTCTTACGGCCGAGACATATCAGGCATCAGGAAGATGGGAGAAGTTCGGTCCCGAGATGTTCAGGCTCGAGGATCGTGGCGGCAGGCCTTTCTGCCTTGGCCCCACGCACGAGGAGCCTTTTACGGAAGCGGTAAGAGACACCATCAAGTCTTATAAGCAGCTTCCCGTTACTCTCTATCAGATCCAGCATAAGTACAGAGATGAGAAGAGACCCAGGTTCGGTGTCATCCGTGCCAGAGAGTTCGTCATGAAGGATGCATATTCTTTCGATACTGACGAGGAAGGTCTCGATAAGTCATATCAGGCCATGTACAAGGCCTATAGAAGGATCTTTGACAGACTCGGACTCGACTATACGGTAGTTGACGCAGATTCAGGTGCCATGGGCGGTTCCGGTTCTCAGGAGTTCATGGTAAAGAGCCCCATCGGTGAGGATGCAATCTGCTACTGCGATGCTTGCGGCTATGCAGCAAATGAGGAGAAGGCCGCATGTAATGTTCCCGCAAAGGATGAGTCAGAGGCGCTTCCCATTGAGAAGATCCATACACCCGATGTAAAGACGATCGAAGAGCTCATGGCTTTCATGAATGCCGAGCCTTCCGAGTTCGTAAAGACTATCCTCTACAACATCGACGGTAAGATCGTTGCTGTCATGGTAAGAGGTGACAGGGAGATAAATGAGACAAAACTCACTAACCTCTACGATGCTACCGAGCTCACACTCGCCGCTTTCGATGATGTCGAGCGTGTTACGGGCGCTAAGGTAGGTTTTGCAGGTCCCGTAGGTCTCAAGGAAAAGATCGAGGTCGTAATGGATAATGAAGTAAGCGCTATGGCTAACTTCATCGTAGGTGCATGTGAGACTGATTATCACCTCAAGAACGTAAATATCGGTCGTGATTTCACGCCCGATAAGATCGCCGACGTAAGAAATGCCGTTGAGGGCGATGCCTGCCCCAAGTGCGGACAGCCCCTGAAGATGGCAAGAGGTACTGAGGTAGGTCACATTTTCAAGCTCGGAACAAAGTACTCCGACGCTCTTGGATGTGTATATCTTGATAAGGACGGCAGGGAGAACACCATGATCATGGGATGCTATGGTATCGGTGTCAGCAGAACACTTGCAGCTATCATCGAGCAGAATCATGACGATGACGGTATCAAGTGGCCCGTAGTAGCTGCTCCTTATAAGGTCATCGTTGTTCCCACGAAGGTAAATGACGAAGAGAATATGGGCCTTGCAGAGAAGATCTACGAGCAGCTCCTTAATGAGGGTGTTGAAGTCCTTATTGATGACAGAAACGAAAGACCCGGCGTTAAGTTCAAGGATGCTGACCTTATCGGTATCCCCCTTCGTATCACTGTAGGAAGAAGAGCAGGCGAAGGTATCGTCGAGATCAAGTATCGTGCAACAGGTGAGGCCTCCGAGGTATCTGTTGAGGAAGCTCTCAATGCAGTAAGAGGATTGGAATAAGGAGAAACTGATGTTATTAGGGAAGATCGCAGCCGGTTTGATGTCCGCGGTATTGGCTTTCGGTGTATTCGGTAACCTGAATACCGATATGGTCAATGCGGCATCCGTTACGTCGCTTTATGCGGATTACGACAGAGTAAAGTTCGTATCCGTAAGCGGCGGTCAGATAGATTTCTATGTATCGGGAGGAAGTGTCGGAGTTGATACCGATTGTGCTTCCGATATCGAGATCCATGTCGTCAACGAAGATAACGAGCAGATCGGTGATACACTGACGGCGGATGGTTCTTCCGAGTTCGACATAGCTGACAGGGTCAATGTCAATCAGATCTACTACATAGCTTTCCTTTATACGGCAGAGGATATCGATTATTGTCAGTGGGATATCTATATCACAAAGACGTCTTCCGGAGATATCTGCTTCGTAAAGTCCCAGATCTATGACTTTAACGTTGAGAGATGTTCTGAGCTCTGGACGGATGCGACTTCGCTTGAGGAGTGTCTTCAGCCACAGAACGATGTCAATTGTGACGATCCCGCCGTTATCGCAAAGGCTGAGGAACTTACCGCCGGCTGTACGACCGATTGGGAAAAGTCTTATGCCATCTATAAGTTCATAGTTGAAGAATTCTGTTACGATTACATCCAGGTCGAAGATCGTTCCGTCGTCTACCAGGATGATTCTTCCGCACTCCTTAGAAGAAAGATCGCAGTGTGCGAAGGATTCGGTAATACTTTCGTTGCTCTCTGCAGAGCCGTAGGTGTACCCGCTGCAGTTTCTTTCGGTATCGGAGCATCCGCATATGATACTATCCATGATCCTATGATCGTGGATGATGAGGGTCCTAACCATGCATGGGCATGCGTATGCCTTGACGGTACATGGTACCATGTCGATCCTACCTGGGATATGACAAATGCTTACCAGGGATCTTCTTACAATACAGGTGAGTGCACATACGATGAGCCTACTTATAATTTCTATCTGCTCCCCCTCGAGATATTCTCGATGACTCATAAGATCTGTGATGCCGATACTATCCACGGTATCGAGTCTTCAGGTTCTTGCGGTCCTGCAGCGACCTATACGATCTCCAGAGATGCTACGCTCACCATCAGCGGATCGGGTACATGTACGCTTCCTTATGGTGTCAACGGTTTCAGGAGAGTAGAGTTTGCCGAGGATTCCACTATCACTACGATTGGTGAGGGATGCTTTACGGACTGCGATGCATTAGAGCAGGTCATTCTTCCCGAGACCGTCGTAAGGATCGAAACGGGCGCATTCGTAACGTGCGAAGATCTGCGATATATTTACCTTCCGCAGAGTCTGGAATATATCGGTCAGAGTGCTTTCGATTATTGTGACGAGCTTTCCTATGTCTATATCCCCGATTCAGTCAGGACTATTGAAGCATATGCATTCGATGATTGTCCCTGGCTTATCGTAAGCGTTCCTTCATCGCAGGCGAATATGACGGACGGGTATGATGTCCAGCCTTACGAAGTCATCGTAAGAGAGTGACACATCAATTTACAAGAGAATAAAAGATCATCGGATCGGCGGTTTAGGGTCTTCCTTGCCGCCGATCCAGCTTTTATGGTAATGCTTTCTTCTGTATTCTTCGGGAGTCATGCCGGTCTCTTTCTTAAAGACCTGGATGAAATGGCTCTGTGAAGAGAATCCGAGATAGTTGGCGATATTAAGGCTCGAATCGTCGAGGTGCCGGAGCATATTGCAGGCGATACTGATCTTCTGATCCCTGATATAGCGGCTGACCGTAGTGCCCATCTCCTGCTTGAAGAGCTTGGAGAGGTAGCTTGAATTGAGCGAGAGCGCTTCTGCAAGGTTTTCTACCGTCAGGTTCTCGTGAATATGTGATCTTATGTATTCGATCGCCAATACTACATGTCTTGAGACAACGGACTTCTTGATGCTCTCGTGCATCCTGAAGCAATAATCCGTAGCTGCCGATGCGGCGATGGCATCAGCCTCGGCAACGGTCTTGGCCTTATCGATCTTTCTTATATAGATATCACTTAATGAGTAGCTTACGAGTACATCCATTCCCGCCTCGATGCAGAATCTGCTGACGAGGGCGATCATGATGATCGCGTGGTACTTGGAATTAGTAAGATCGTTATCGCTGAGCACGCCCTTTCGAGAGGCTGCCGAATTTGACGAGTCAGATATGAGCTTAGTCAGGGATTCGATATCGCCCCTGGAGATCATGTCATAGAAATCTATCTCGCGCTCGTAAGAGAGGCGGAAGACACTGGAGTCACGCTCTTCTATAAGTTGCTTTTGAAGTTCTTTCTCAATATCCATATCTATCCTGCCCCTTAAAACCCTTATGTTACCTGACTATGATCAGTCGATAACCCTGATAGTCGTGATAACTGGCTGATCTCCTGCAAGTACTGTACCGTTATTATCCTGAACGGGAGTATCTGCGCAGATCTGGTCGACGATATCCATACCGGAAGTAACGTGACCGAATGCGGCATAATCTCCGTCAAGATATGTGGAATCCGTCTGAACGATGAAGAACTGGGAAGATGCAGAGTTCATGTCCTGGCCGTTTCTTGCCATGGAGATAGTACCTCTGACGTGGGAGATGTCATTTGTATATCCGTTGTTAGCGAATTCACCGATAACGTTCTTATCGGATCCGCCAAGACCCGTACCCTCGGGATCGCCGCCCTGGATCATGAAACCGTCGATGATCCTGTGGAAGGTAAGTCCGTCATAAAATCCGCTCGAAGCGAGGTCGATGAAATTAGTTACCGTCATGGGAGCAGTGTCTGCATCGAGCTCAACGCAGATCTTGCCGTAATCCTGAACTTCTATCTCAACATGGTGAAGACCCGTAAGGCAATTATCGGGAGTAGTAGGCTTAAAGTCTTCGGGAGTCTGATACTTAACGCATCCGAATGCCGAGATTGCCATTACCGATATCATTGCCGTTGTGATGATCTTCTTTAAAATACTCATATCTTTTACCCTTCTTATCTTTTAAAATACAATCCTTATGATATCACACAAGATGACAACTCGCCCGTAAAAGTATAAAATGGAACGGATTATTTTACGGAGAGAGATTTATGATTTCTTATATTATTACGTTTCTGATATCAATGGTGCCCCTCATAGAACTTCGAGGAGCCATAATCTATGCGGCAAGCCAGCAGATCCCGCTTTATATAGCTTTTCCCATCTGTATCGTGGGCAACATGATCCCGGTTCCCTTTATCTTCTTCTTCGCAAGAAGAGTACTGGAGTGGGGTGCGGATAAGCCCGTTATCGGTAAGTTCTTCAGCTGGTGCCTCAAGAAAGGCCATAAGGGCGGCGAGAAGCTCAAGGCAAAGGCAGGTAAGGGTCTGTTCCTTGCTCTTCTTCTCTTTGTAGGTATCCCGCTTCCCGGAACAGGTGCATGGACGGGAACGCTTGCGGCAAGTATACTCGATATGGACTTCAAGACGAGCGTGAAGGCAGTAATCTGCGGAGTTCTCCTTGCAGGTGCCATCATGGCTACATTCAGCTATTTGGGATTCGGCATCTGGTTCGGTCTTTCCTGATATGAGATCTTTTGAAGTTACAAGGGAACTGGATAACCAGCACGTCGTAAAGGCAGCTACTACGGTCTTTAAGGGACTTAAGGCAGCCGATCTTTATAAAGCCTTGAAGAAGAAGGATATAAAGATAGACGGCAAGAGGATATCTTCCGATATAGCAGTAAAGGCAGGTCAGACTGTCGAGCTTTGGATCCCCGACGCTCTCTTTGAGGGTGAGGGCGATACCGTTGTGACAAAGATCAAGGATCCCGATTATAAGATCGCGGCCGAGACTGACGGGCTTCTCATAGTAAATAAGCGCCAGGGTCTTGCAGTTCACAGCGGAAAGAATACCGGCGATGATAACCTTATCGATATAGTACGAAAGTCCACCCATAACGATAAGATGGAACTCGTCCACAGGATAGACATGAATACGGGCGGCCTCGTTATGCTCGCCAAGAATAAGGAATATCTTGAGGACGCCATCAAGCTCTTTAAGAACGACCTTCTTATAAAGAGATACAGATGTCTCGTTATCGGAGTACCCGATATGGGCGAGACCGTTATCTGCGAAGATGACGCGATCATGAAGGAAGTCAGCGCTTTCCTCGAGAAGACTCCTTCGGGCAATGTATATGTTCATGATATCGAAAAGCCCGGTGATCTTCCCATCACGACGAGATACAGGGTCCTTGAAGTCTATAGAGGCGCAGGCCCTGACAACACGGATGTTGCGGAGCTCGAGTGTGAGCTCGTTACGGGAAGGACTCATCAGATCAGGGCGCAGTTCGCTCATCTGGGACATCCTATCTTGGGAGACGGTAATTACGGCAGAAATAAGATCAATACATATTTTAGGAGCAGGAACGGCGGCAAGGTCAGATATCAGCAGCTCTTTGCCACGACGCTCCTTATGAGGAAGATCCCGAACGATAATCTTCACCATGTCCTTTCGGGCAGGAAGTTCGAGATCGAACCCAGATATGAGATCGATACTGATAAGCTGAGGAAAAAGAAGAATGGCAGATAACAGACCCATAGGTGTATTTGACTCGGGTATCGGAGGACTTACGGTCCTTCGCGAGATCATAGCGAGGCTCCCCGGCGAGAGCACCGTTTATTTCGGTGATGACGGCAGAGCTCCCTACGGCTCTAAATCTCACGATACCATTGTAGAATATTCCCTGCAGGACATGATGTTCCTTGAGCAAAAGGACGTTAAGATGATTGTCATCGCCTGCAATACTGCAAGTACCCATGCTTATGAAGTATTAAAGAAGCATTCGCGTGTCCCCGTAGTAGAAGTTGTATATCCCGGCGCGAAAGCAGCCGTTGAAGCAACAAGGAATGGCAAGATCGGTATCATCGCCACGAATGCCACGGTAGCATCCGGCCTTTACGAGAAAGCCGTTATGGAAGAAGGCCGTGATATAGAAGGTCTTAAGACACTTCAGCAGGCTTGCCCTCTGTTCGTATCCCTCGCCGAAGAAGGCTGGTGGGACGATGAGATCGCGCACCTTACGGCAGAGCGTTATCTCAAGCCGATCAAGGAATTCGGTGCGGATACGCTGGTCCTTGCATGCACTCACTATCCTCTCCTTGCAAAGACGATAGGAGATGTCATGGGGGACGATGTTACACTGATCAATTCCGGTATCAGCGTAGCGGCAGTAGTCGAGAAGTACCTTAAGGATCACGACATGATGTCTGACGGATCTGAAGTTTCAAGGGAGTTCTATACGAGCGACGACGCTTCGCGTTTTGAGAGCGTAGCGGCTCCTTTCCTGGGAAGAGGTCTTCCCAAGGGCACAAAGAAGTTCACCGTAGACAGATTCGACGTTACGGAGTATATCGGATGAGAAAGACGGTCGAGATAATAACGACTGCTTACGAGAAGCCTTTCGTCACCGAGTGTATGTATAACGACGACGCGAAGTTTCTCAAGATAAAGTGGAAGCAGAAGCACGAAGGTGATCATAAGGAGACATTCTACGATATCTCGATGGATAAGGAGACAGGCATCGCGACCATCACGAGAAAAGGCGAGATCAGAAGTGTCCTGAGCTTTAATACCGCCGAGAGGACAAAGGCTGTATTCATGACCCCCTACGGCGAGATCACATTAGATATAGATACACATTATATTAATATGCCGTCTGTCCTTGCCGATAAGTTCGAGATAGGCTACGACATCCGACATGATGACGGAAATGTCGAGAAGAATGTATTTGCAGTGAGATTCGTTAAAGGTTGATATTGCACTGCGGCGCCGGCTGTGATACAGTAAACGAGTTCGTTTTAAGAAAATTTTGCGAAAAACCCAAAAGGCTATTGCAAAATAAACGGTCCTAATGTAAAATCTTTAGGCGTTATGTGAAGAAAAGCTTAATTCCTACAGTAAATGGAGGTGGAAATATATGGCACATCCTAAGAGAAAATGGTCGAAGGCAAGAACTTCCCGTCACAGGAGCTTATGGAAGCTTGCGACACCCGGCTT
This sequence comes from Ruminococcaceae bacterium KH2T8, assembly GCA_900111435.1. NCBI lineage: Bacteria > Bacillati > Bacillota > Clostridia > Eubacteriales > Oscillospiraceae > Ruminococcaceae bacterium KH2T8. The sequence continues at coordinate 802,103 of FOIY01000001.1, read as the reverse complement.
TGTTGAGTGCCCGCAGTGTCATTCCAAGATGCTTCGCCGCAAGGTTTGCAAGAACTGCGGTTATCTTGATGGCAAGCAGGTAGTAGCGATCGGCGAAGAGGCTTGATCGAATTACAGTCAGTAAACAGCAGGGCGGTGTTACTAAAATGGCACCGTCCTTTTTGTTTTGTATCACATTCAGATCGTCAGAGATAAGGAAACCGATATGAGCAAGCCCGTAGTAGCAATCGTAGGACGACCCAATGTAGGCAAGTCATCACTCTTCAATACACTTTACGGAGAGCGTATATCCATCGTTCATGACACCCCGGGTGTTACGAGAGACAGGATATATGCCAATGCCGTCTGGAGAGAAAGAGAATTCACGATGATAGACACGGGCGGTATCGAGCCCGAGAGTTCGGATGTCATCTTGCAGGGAATGAGACTTCAGGCTGAGATCGCCATGGAGACTGCGGATGTCATCCTTTTTATGGTGGACATAAAGGCGGGACTGACCGCTGCAGACGAAGAGATCTCCGTTATGCTCAGGAAGTCTAAAAAGCCTATCGTTGTCTGCGTCAACAAGTGCGACTTCGTAGGTGAGCCGCCTGCCGAGATGTATGAGTTCTATAACCTGGGTCTTGGTGAGGTCATCCCGATCTCCGCATCTCACAGGCTCGGAATAGGTGAGCTCCTCGATGCACTCTTCGATAATTTCCCGCCCGCCGATGAAGGCGACGGAGATGACGGCAGGATCAGGGTAGCTCTTATCGGAAGACCTAATGCCGGAAAGTCTTCGCTTACTAACCGCATGACGGGCGATAACAGGGCGATCGTATCGGATATCGCAGGTACGACGAGAGATGCTATCGACTCTGAAGTCGATAACGAATATGGAAAGTTCACTATCGTAGATACAGCAGGTATGCGAAAGAAGAGCCGCATCGAAGATGTCATCGAGAAGTATTCGATGGTAAGGGCGCTTTCTGCTATCGATCATGCTACGGTCTGCGTCATCCTTATCGATGCCACGGTAGGTATCACGGAGCAGGATACGAGAGTAGCGGGACTTGCACACGATAACGGTAAGGCATGTATCTTTGCGATCAATAAGTGGGATCTCGTAGATAAGACGACGGGTACGCTTGAGACTATGGCAAAGGCGGTCAAGGAGAGGTTCTCCTTTATGGACTACGCTCCCGTAATATTCATCTCGGCTAAGACGGGTCAGAGAGTAGATAAGCTCTGGCAGACGATAGTCGCAGTCAACGAGCAGGCTGGCAGAAGGCTCAAGACGGGTGTATTTAATGATATGCTCAATGAAGCTACCGCGATCGTGCCCACTCCTCAGGATAAGGGGAAGCACTTAAAGATCTACTACGGAACGCAGATCGCTACCAATCCTCCTACGTTTGCGCTATTCGTAAACGACAAGGAACTTTCGCACTTTTCTTACGAAAGATACCTCGAGAATCAGATCAGGAAGAACTTCGGATTCGAGGGTACTCCGATAAGGATATATCTGCGTAATAAGAAGGGCGAAGAGATCTGATATTTTGTGTAATATGCCGAGTGATGCTCGGCGGATATTAGTAGGAAAATAGATAAGGTTATTTTGTAAAGATAATAAGGAGTATTCTATGGCTAAGATTGAGAATATGCGCAACATCGCGATCATCGCGCACGTTGACCACGGTAAGACGACTATCGTCGATTCAATGCTCAAGCAGGCAGGTATCTACCGTGAGAATGAGCAGATCGTAGAGCAGGTAATGGACAGCAACGATCTCGAGCGTGAAAGAGGAATCACGATCCTTGCCAAGAATACGGCCATTCAGTATAAGGACATAAGGATCAACGTCGTTGATACTCCGGGACACGCTGACTTCGGCGGTGAGGTTGAGCGAGTACTCAAGATGGTAGATGCAGTTCTCCTCGTAGTAGATGCTTTCGACGGTCCCATGCCCCAGACAAGATTCGTTCTTCGTAAGGCTCTTGAGATGGGTCTTAAGCCTATCGTATGTATCAACAAGATCGACCGTCCCGACGGACGTCCCAATCAGGTAGTTGATATGGTACTCGATCTCTTCATCGAGCTCGGTGCAGATGACGATCAGCTTGAATTCCCTATCGTATATACATCCGGTAAGCTCGGTGTTGCAACACTCGATCTTAAGGAGTTCGAGGAGGGCAAGCAGCTCGACTTCCAGCCCTTGCTCGATGCAGTAGTAGAAAATACTCCCTGTCCCGAAGGCGATACTGAGGCTCCTTTGCAGCTCCTCGTATCCAATATCGACTCCGATCCCTATATCGGAAGGATCGCCATCGGACGTGTTGAGAGAGGTACTATCTCCCAGAACCAGAACGTATGCGTAGTTACATACGGCGAAGACGGCAAGAAGAATTCAAGGATCGTTAAGCTCCTTCGTTTCCAGGGCCTCGGACGCCAGGATATCGATTCCGCTTCCGTTGGTGAGATCGTATGTGTTGCAGGTATCCCCGAGATCAATATCGGTGATACGATCTGCGATGCTTCCACACCTGAAGCTATTCCTTTCGTTAACATCGACGAGCCTACCATCGCGATGACATTCTCCGTCAACGACAGCCCCTTCGCAGGTCAGGAAGGTAAGTATGTAACTTCCAGACACTTAAGGGACAGGCTCTTTAAGGAAGTTGAGACAAACGTTTCGATGCGTGTTGAGGAGACTGATACTACCGAGGCATTCGTCGTTAAGGGAAGAGGTGAGCTTCACCTTTCCATCCTTATCGAGACGATGAGAAGAGAAGGATATGAGTTCCAGGTAAGTAAGCCTCAGGTCATCATGAAGGAAATTGACGGCGTTATGTGTGAGCCTGTCGAGGATCTCGTTATCGACGTTCCCGAGGACTTCGTAGGTCCCGTAATGGAGAAGCTCGGAAGGCGTAAGGCAGAGCTTTTGAACATGCTTCCTCCCGAGAAAGGATATGCACGTCTTGAGTTCCGTATCCCCTCCAGAGGTATCATCGGATACAGGACCGAGTTTTTGACCGACACTAAGGGCAATGGTATAATGAACAGCGTAATCAGCGGCTTTGAGCCTTTCGCAGGCGATATCGAGACACGTGCACACGGCGTACTCGTAGCTTTCGAAAGCGGTGAGGCGATGACTTACGGTCTGTTCAATGCACAGGACAGAGGAGCGCTCCTTATAGGCGCAGGTACACCTGTATATGAGGGAATGATCGTCGGTATCAATCCCAAGCCTGAAGATATATCTGTTAATGTCTGCAAGAAGAAGCATGTTACCAACATGCGTGCGGCAGGATCGGATGACGCGATGCGTCTTACACCTCCTTTGAACTACAGCCTTGAGCAGTGCCTTGAATTTGTTGAGGATGATGAGCTTTGCGAGGTAACTCCCAAGAATATCAGACTCAGAAAGAAGATCCTCAATACGGATCTCAGAATGAAGGCTAGGGCTAAGAATAAGTAATACCCGTAGTCTTCCGATTAAGGGGTATTAAAGGCATATATGCTTTCTAAAAAAGTCAGGATCGCACTTCGTATACTCGTGGTATTGCTCTTGTTATTCTTCTTTGCGATAACGGGCGTATACTTCGGGTATAACTATGTCATCGCTCAGGAACAGCGATTTGAGGTGCTCGAGCAGAGCATAGAGGACGGTTCATTCGTTATCAATGAGGATACGGAAGGTGCAGTGCCTCTCGTTATCAAGCAGGGTGACATGACTTCCGATATAGCTGACAATCTCTTTGAGCTCGGGCTTATCGACAATACATTCGTATTCTCCCTCATGAGTAAGATCAACGGCTTCGACGGAGCCTATATGGCAGGTACGCACTATCTGGTACCGGGCCTTACTTACGATGAGATAATGTATCTTCTGACACAGAAGGCGGAGAGCGTTGTCGTTACGTTCCCCGAGGGTATCACATATGAAGAGATAAAGATCAGGCTTCATGCGGCAGGGCTTACATTTGATGATGCAGAGATGGATCAGTGCATGGACAGCCCGAATCTCTTCGTCGATTATCGCTTTGTATCCCAGATCAACCTTACGGAGGAAAGAGACCACGTCCTCTCGGGTTATCTTTTCCCTGATACGTATGAATTCGATATAAATGCGAGCCCCGAGACGATAATCAACACATTCCTTAATAATACGAATGTTAAGCTCTATGACGAGTACTACGACCGTGCCGAGGCTATCGGAATGTCCCTGGATGAGGTCATCACCCTGGCTTCCATTATCCAGACTGAGACCAGCCGTACCACCGACATGATGTATATCTCCGCGGTATTCCATAACCGTCTTTCATCGGATGACGAGAGCTTCCATTATCTCGGATCCGATGCCACCGTCAACTATCTTCGTCAGATGAACGGTGAGCCGACACGTATGGTACTTACCGCCGAAGATCTTCAGATAGATAATCCCTATAATACGTTTATATACCCCGGTCTTCCTCCGGGACCTATCTGCATGCCGGGTCTTGATGCCATCCAGGCAGCTCTTTATCCGGAGCCTAACTGTAACTACTATTATTTCTGTGCTACAGGCGACGGCGGAACGGCTTATGCCGTTACGGAGTCCGAGCATAATGCAAATGTTGAAATGTATCAGGATGCATGGGCTCAGATCGATGCAGGCGAGACATCTGAAGATGTCGATTATGTCGACCCCGACGATTCCGAGGGCGGCGAAGATTAATGAGAAGTCCCGAAGTATTAAGCCCCGCGGGTGATATCGAGAAGCTCAAGACGGCCATTGCCTATGGTGCAGATGCGGTCTATATGTCCGGAAAGAATTTCGGACTTCGTACATTCAGCGGTAATTTCGATCACGATGATATGAAGGCCGGCATAGCTTTCGCGCATGAACACGGCGTGAAGTGCTACGTTACCATGAATATCCTTGCAACTGAAAGTGATCTGGCTACTGCGGACGATGAGATAGACTTTGTAGCTCATGAGGCAAAGGCTGACGCGGTTCTGATCTCGGATCCCGGACTCTTTTCCAGAGCAAGAAGGGTAGCTCCCGATCTCGAGCTTCACATCTCGACGCAGGCGAGTATTACTAACAGTGATGCCTGCAGATTCTGGTATGAGCAGGGCGCAAAGAGGATCGTGCTCGCAAGAGAGTGTTCTCTCGAGCAGATCAGAGCAATAAAGAAGAATATCCCCGAGGATCTTGAGATAGAGGCTTTCGTTCACGGTGCGATGTGCATGTCGTATTCCGGAAGATGCCTGCTGTCCAATTATTTCACGGGCAGAAGATCAAACGGCGGTGCATGTGCGCAGCCTTGCAGATGGGGTTATGAACTCGTAGAGGAGAAGCGTCCCGAGGACAGGCTCCCCGTTGAGGAAGACATAAGAGGAACATATATCCTGAGCAGTAAGGATATATGCATGATCGAACATATCCCGGACCTTATTGAGGCCGGTGTAGACAGTTTCAAGATCGAGGGAAGGATCAAGGGTGCATATTATGCGGCCGTTACGACCAAGGTCTATCGCGAGGCAGTCGATCTTTATCTTAAGGATCCCGAAGGATTCAAGACCGATGCACGCTGGACTGAGCTCCTCGATAAGGTAGTACACAGAGATTACGATACGGGATTCTTCTACGATGCGCCTAATGAGGATGCCAAGATGGCATATGACAGGACATATAACAAGCCTGCATTTGTCGTAGGAGTGGTCGAGGGTTACGATGCTGATAAGGGTATGTATATCGTAAGCCAGAGAAATAAGCTCTATAGCGGAGATAAGCTAAATGTCTTAAAGCCCGAAGGCTGGGATGAGCCTATCACGGCTGCTGAGATCTACGATATGGATATGAACAGATTGGATTCCGTACCTCATCCTCAGATGAGATTCTATTTAAGACCTGAAAGAGATATTGTCCTTCCTGAGCTCTCATTCCTGAGCAGGGACGGAGATAAGGATAACGGTATCCTTCCTAATTCCTGATATTATTATTTTTCTTCCGAAACTGCCTGCTGCTTCTTAAGACGCTTTTTACCTGCGGGCTTAGTCTCTTCTGCCGGTTTCATGATGTTTCCGAGGACTCTTGAAAGGAATGCCAGGAACTTTTTGTCGAGGCCGAATACCTTGATGATATCGTAAACGATGATGAAGACCGTAGGTCCGAGAAGGAATCCGATAGCACCCCATACATATACACCCACAGCCATCGAGATGAGCATCATAAGAGGGTGAAGGTGAAGCGATTTACCGAGGATAGGCGGCTCGATGAGCCTTCTTACAACGGTGATGACGGTCAGACCGATGAGCAGTATGATCGCGCCCTTATAATTGCCGTGGATGATGCAGTAGATCATTACGGGAACCATGGTGGCGCTTACGCCGAGAACAGGCATAAAGTCGATTATTCCTGTTATGAGAGCTAATACTACGGCATATTCGATCCCAGCGAACCTGAACGTCAGCCATGCTTCGAATGCGGTGATGAAAAGGAGCAGGATATAACCGCCGAGTGCTCTGAAGAGCGTCACGGAAAGATCATTTATAAGTGAGAGCGACTTAGTTCTGAATGCCTTGTTAGGCACATTTCTCATATAGAAACGAAGAACGCTCGGACCGTCATTGATAAAGTAGTAGCCGCTGAGGATGACGCATACTATAACGAAAATCCAATACGGGATACTGCTTACCATACTGAGCAGAGATGTAATGAAAGACGACAGGATGGAAGGGATAGTCTTGACGCTGTCCTCCCAGATAGTCGTGATATTTGCCTTTACGGATTCTATCATCTTGTCTGTAAGGAATCCGCCGTTACTCTTGGCAAATCTCTCGAGGATATCATTTCCGAAAGCGATGGGATTGAATTCCGTAGTGAGCTTCGAAAGAGAATTGACGGCACGGCTGATCTGTCCGATGAGCGACGTGCAACCCCATACCAAGAGGATAGCGATAAATACGAGAAGGATGAAATAGAAGAAGATAGCTATCTTTCTATGAATATATCCCCTCGGCTTCTTACCCTTATAGAGCTTGGCTGCAGGGCTTGCCAGAGTGATACTCGTCTTGGAGAGCAAGAATCCGAGAAGGAACGGTATAAGTACCGATACGATCTTTGTCGCAAAATAGCAGATCGCCGCAATGATAAGGAACATCAATATGAACTTGAGCATTGCCATTACGGCTGCTTTGTCCTTGCTGTATCTTTCAGTATCCATTAGAGGTGCACTCCTTTGAGCATAAGGATCCAGAGCGTAAAGAAGATAGCTCCGGATACGATTATCGTGAGGTTGATCCCCTTATCGAAAGCGGGGATTGAGTTGTCATATCTTGAATCTTCTTCTTCGTCCGTAAAGGAATCATAGAAGGAGTTTAGTGTCTTCATGAAGAACGAAAGGAGTACAAGCCCCATGAATGCCGCAGGAAGCGACGAGTAGAAAAAGACCGAATCGATATCTGAATATGTCTGAATGGACAGGATATCCACTTTCCCGAGTGTTCCCGTGAAGAGATATTGCGAGAGACGTGCTGCCACAAGGCAGACGAAAGGTCCCGCGATATTATCTGTCTTAGTGCGCAGGAAGCAGCACCACCAGCCCGTGATCAAGAGTCCGAGTGCGCTTACGGCATCGAGTGAGAACATCATATAAGCGAAAGCGATGATGGCATAGCCCGCGAATCTTTCCTTGCTCCTGAACCTCGACCACATGAGGCCGAAGAAGAACAGCGAAGCTCCGGCTGCCGGAAGTACGGTGTCGGACATCACGGACAATACCTCTCCCGCCGCGGAAGAAGTAGCGTAATCCGTAAAAAGGAAAGGAAACGGCATCTTGGTGCCGAATCTCAAGATGACCCACGCCGAGAGATTATATGTAGCAGTCGTAATGAGCATCAGGGGGATGCCCGAACAGAATGCGAGTATCAGTGAGCCTGCGCCTGTAAAGCGTCCGACGATGCGATCCGAAAGTCCGTTGGAAAGTAAAGCCGCAGGAAGGACCAGTGCCAGCAGCGTAACCAATATATTGAGAGCCGCATTTCCTATGACGGATGTAGCGGGGATCGGAAACCCGGTAAATGTGCAAAGACATCTGACTGCGAATATCATGGCAGTCATTACGGATGAAACCATTATCGGGTAGCTCCAGTTCATGACCGAAGGACGGCTGAGCTGATATCTGATGACTGTAAGTGTTGACGGCTTCTGCTCCTGCATATCAGCGATATGCTCCCATAGCTACGAAGATACCGATCAGGTTAGTGCAGAAAACGGGCTCGAGTACAAGGAATACCGCCGCACCTGCAGCCAGGAACGGTCCGAAAGCCAGATAGTCGGGATCGTCCGCGAAGTGGATCTGAGCCTTGGCCTTCATGATCTCACGTCTTTTTGCAACCGGATCGTCGCTCTCTCGGATGATCTTATTTTCCTTGGCGATCCTGATCCTCTTCATGATGAACATGGGAACTGCAAATACGGCTGCCAGCAGGATACCGATATATACGACGATGATAAGTCCCTGGAATCCGACCATAAAGCCGCATGCACCCAAGAGTTTCATGTCACCCTGTCCCATTCCTTCCTTACCGAAGAAAGTGACCGTGATGAAACCGATGAGCCAGAGGACTCCGAATCCCAGCGCACCTGCGATGACCCTGCTCAATACGGGTACATACCACTCGGCCTCAGGGGAGCACCAGTAGCTCCTGCCCGTAAGATCGGCTATCAGTTCGAAAACGCCGATGATAAGTATAGCGATCCAGCACTCGTCGGGGATTATCCTGTTGAGCCTGTCGGACATTGCTATTATTACTGTTACCGGTAAGACAAGGATCACGCAGATCAGCCTTATGATGTTGCTGTTGCCGTGACCGAAGAAGAAATCGTTGGAAAAGAGGACTGCAGCAAGATAAGCCGCTGCGAGAAAGAAAGAAGCGATCAAGCCGTGAGGGCATATCTTCATCCTCTTAGAGAGCCTGAAATCGGGCGCATTAGGATCGTAGCCGTAATCCTGAAGCCACTTTTCGGGAAGTTTTGAAAAGATGAATGTAACGCCGAAACCGGCAGCTATGCCGAGAACGACGGCCAAAACGGGCAATAACCAGGTGCTCATAGGACTCTCCGAGAATTTGTGATAGTAAAATTTTAATATACGGGAATTTTTTTATCAACCTTATATAAATTATATTACAAGTTATTGTAGAAATTGCCTATCCGCTTTATTACTGATAAAATTGAAGTTGATTTTTAAGAGGAGGGGCGCAAATATGGCAAAGACTGTTACAGCAAAGATGCTCGAAGAGCAGATGCAGGCGCATGTTAAGGCAGAAACAGGTCTTTCACTTGAGAATGCGTCAGCCAGAGATTACTGGACTGCACTTTCAAAAAGCGTTGTAGAGATCATTTCGGACAATTTTCAGGCTACGAGAGAGAAGTACTCCAAGGTCCGACAGGCTCATTATCTGTCGGCTGAGTTCCTTGAGGGAAGATCGCTTCTCAATAATCTCGTTAACTTAGGCATATACGATCAGGCCAAGGAAGCGCTCGCTTCTTTCGGTTATGACATCACGGATATCCTTGAGGAAGAAACAGACCCGGCACTCGGTAACGGCGGTCTCGGAAGACTTGCTGCATGTTTCCTTGATTCATGCGCTACACTTAATCTTCCCGTTAACGGATACGGTATCCTTTACAGATACGGTCTCTTCCGTCAGGCTATCGAGAACGGATTCCAGAAGGAGTATCCCGATTCCTGGATGGAGAGAGGTTATCCCTTTACGCTTGCAAGATATGACGAGAAGGTAAAGATCCACTATAACGATATCGATGTCTGGGCTATCCCTTTTGATCTTCCGATCACGGGTTACGGCACAAAGAATATCAATCTCTTAAGACTTTGGAAGGCTGAGCCCGCAGAGGAGTTCGACTTCAATCTCTTTAATTCACAGAGATTCGACGATGCCGTTATCGAGAGAAACAGAGTAAACGATATCTGGAGAGTACTCTACCCCAACGACACTTCTTACGACGGTAAGGTACTCCGTGTAAGACAGCAGTATTTCTTCGTATCCGCATCTTTGCAGGACATCGTAAGAAAGTACAAGGCTGTTCACGGCGATGACATGAAGGATTTCGCTAAGTACAATGCGATCCAGCTCAACGATACGCATCCCGTTATCGGTATCCCCGAGCTCATGAGGATACTTGTTGACGAGAACGGCGTTAAGTGGGAAGACGCTTGGGAGATCGTAAAGGATACTTTCGCATATACGAACCACACGATCATGGCAGAGGCACTTGAGAAGTGGGATATCTCCATATTCAGATTCCTCTTCCCCAGGATCTTCGAGATCGTCGAGGGGATCAACAACCAGTTCCGTGCTCAGATGTACGAAGCAGGTCTTTATTCCGAGCTTATCGACAGGATGAGTCCTCTTGCTGACGGTAAGGTACAGATGGCATGGCTTGCTATCTACGGATCTCACTCCGTAAACGGCGTTGCGGCTCTTCATACCGATATCCTTAAGAACGAGACACTTGCCGACTGGTACAAGATCTACCCCGAGAAGTTCTCCAACAAGACAAACGGCGTTACACCCAGAAGATGGCTTCGTACATGTAACCCCGATCTTGCAGCTCTTATCACCGAGCTCCTCGGAAGCGACAAGTGGGTAACAGATCTCGATCAGCTTAAGACGCTCGAGAAGTATAAGGACGACAAGGCTGTCATGAAGAAGCTCCTTGCCATCAAGAAGAAGAACAAGCAGCGTCTTGCCGATCACCTTAAGAAGACTCACGATATCGACCTTAACGTCGATTCAGTATTCGATGTACAGATCAAGAGACTTCACGAGTACAAGAGACAGCTCCTTAATGCTCTCTATGCTCTTAATCTCTACGACAGGATCAAGGAGAATCCGAAGCTCGATCTGCCTCCGGTAACGATCCTCTTCGGTGCAAAGGCTGCTCCCGGATACTTCAGGGCTAAGGCTATCATCAAGTTCATCAACGAGATCGCCAAGATGATCGACAACGATCCTGACATGAAGGGCAGGCTCAAGGTCGTATTCGTTGAGAACTATAACGTAAGTAACGGTGAGAAGATGTTCCCCGCTGCAGATGTATCCGAGCAGATCTCTACGGCAGGTCTCGAGGCTTCCGGTACGGGTAACATGAAGTTCATGATGAACGGTGCCGTTACTCTCGGTACATTGGACGGCGCTAACGTTGAGATTGCCGAGGCAGTCGGAAACGATAATATCTATATCTTCGGTTGCCGCTCACAGGATATGGCTGCTACAAAGGCTTACTACAATCCTCAGTGGCAGTATGAGAATATCCCCGGCATCAAGAAGGCACTGGACAGACTCGTTGACGGTACATTCGACGATGCGGGTACAGGCATGTTCCACGACCTTTATAACGGTATCCTCTATGGTACTAACTGGCAGCCCGGTGATCCTTACTATGTACTCGGTGACTTCGACGACTACAGAAAGACAAGAGATCGTCTCTATACCGATTATAAGGACGAGATGAAGTGGGCTCAGATGTGCTGGATCAATATCTGTAATTCCGGTAAGTTCTCTTCTGACAGAACTATCGCCGAATATGCAAAGGAGATCTGGGACGTTAAGGCCTGCAAGATCTGATATCTGATCATTCGAGATTTTCAGGGAGGAATGCTGCAACGCATTCCTCCTTTTTTCGTATATTATATTGATAAAATAATAGGCGAAAGGAACTGTTTGAGGTAGAAATGATTCGTGAATATACTTGCCTTTCATGCGGAAGCAATCTGAGCTTGATTCAGGGAAAAAACATCTATCACCGCCTGCGAGAATGCTCAGGAAAAGTGTGATGCTGCCGAAGCGATGATGGAGGAGATGATGAGGGAGACGTATCCTAGGATTGAAAGGCTGGAAAAGGAGTTGTTCGATACAGAGACGGCTCAGTGATCAGATCTCTATGATATTGATCTCAGGCTTTGCTCCGAGTCTCATGGGAAGTCTTACGCATCCGATACCCTTTGAGATAAAGAGCGTGATCCCGTTGATCTTATACGTTCCTGCAGTGACGTCGTACTTGGGGAGAGTATCCTTTCGGAGGACCTTGAACTCGACCTTGAAAGGCGTCCTGATCTGTCCGCCGTGGATATGTCCCGAGATCATGTAGTCGACTTTGGTACAGTCTTCTATATGCAGGATCTGGTCGGGATTATGGGCGATCACGATATTCTTTGAGCATCCGTCCGGGATCGAAGGGAGCTCATACCATACCCTGTGCTTTCGTCCCGAATCGCATATGCCGCTCAGGGCGATATCGGATCCGTCGCGGCGCGACCTTAAGACCGTATATCCGCCCGAGATGTTATGGAAGGAACATTCGGCGATGCCGTCAGCGGGGATCTGAACATCGTGGTTTCCTGTTACGCCCTCGAAAGGGATCCCGAGTTCGCTGCATGTTTCTGCTATGTAGGTTAAGTATTCCGCACCGACTTTATACCTCTTGGGGTTATTTACTATATCGCCGCCAAAGATAACGGCATCAAGGCCTTTGCCCTGTGCTTCCTCTCTGATCAGCGCTGCCGTCTTCTCCTTCGGAATAAAGCAGAATTCGGCATGAAGATCACTGAAGAACAGTATCCTTAAGTCAGGGTTACCGGCTGCGGCATTATCCGACAGGGTTTCCTTAGTGACGTTAAGCTTATGCGGCTCTATAAGAGACAGGACCAGAAGTATAAGTCCCGTGATAACGATCGCAGATATGAGGATAAGCAGTAAAACCGTAGTTACGTCCATATAAACCCCTTTCTGCGTCATATTATAATAAAAGTATTATAATCTATATATATTTTTTCGGAAGCGCTGTGATATAATCAACCCATATTATCCATTTGCTCTGATCAAGGAGGTCAATATGCCAAAGACAGAAATCAAGTTTGAGATAGTCAAGACTATCGGTGTTCTCGCCACAAATAAGTCCGGCTGGAACAGAGAGGCCAATATCGTTAAGTGGAATGACGGCAAGCCTAAGCTCGATATCCGTGATTGGGGCCCTGATCATGAGAAGGTTGGAAAGGGTATCTCCTTGAGCAGCGAAGAGGTTGCTGTTCTTAAGGAACTTCTTGAGGACTACGATCCTTTTGAGACTGAGGCATAAGATAAATTGAGAAGCGAAGAGCGTGCGGGAATAGTCGCAGCCATACTTCTCTTTACGTGGGGGACTCTGGTTACAGAGCCCTTACATATTTTTACCGATTTTATCTTTGAGTTACTGAAGATAGTCGAGCACAAGATCGGACTTTCTTCCGGAGGACGTGTGGGTACACTCATCGCCATACTTGTCATGGCGGTAATATCGCTGGTACTCATGCTCGTATCAAGAACGGATATATGTGATTATATTCCCTGCGGCGTGATGGTCTTCTCGGTAGCGGGTTTTGTGATCGAGTCTATCGTGTTCCGCAGTTATAACACGAAGCAGGCAATAGCCGTTGCCGTCGCACTTGCGCTAATCGGCGTCCTTTACTTCGGTAAGTTCAGGCGTGCGATGATATGGGCGGCAGATGTATGTATCCTGTCACTCGGGATGTATATCTTGACGGGACTGGTATTTGTCCCGCTCTCGAAGATAAATAACGTCACTTCCAAGATCTTTTATGTTACCGGATATCAGCATGGTGATCTGTCGGCTCCTTTCGCGGGAATGTTCCATATCCCTGCGATCGTCTGGGGAATATTCTTTGCAGTACTCCTGATGCTCCCGACGGCTTATTATGCATTCTCGCGTAAGAAGGGATGATCTTATGAACGAACTGGATAATCAGATCGACATGTTCGGCACGAACGATATAAAGAATGAATATGATGAATTAGTCAAAGTGATGAACTATCACTGCGACCGTTACTATAACGAGGACGAGCCTGAGATCTCGGATTACGAATACGATCAGCTGAACTTAAGGCTCAAGCAGATCGAGAAGGAGCACCCCGAGCTCGTAAGGGAAGATTCTCCTTCAAAGCGTGTCGGCTGGAAGGCCGAAAAGGGCATCCTTGTAAAGCATAATGTTCCCATGCTCAGCCTCCTTGACGTATTCAGCAGGGAGGAAGTAGACGAGTTCGTAAACTCGACGAGAAAGGAATTAGGAGAAGATACCGAGTTCCTTGTTGAGACGAAGATAGACGGACTTTCCATGGCACTTCGTTATGAGAACGGCAAGCTCGTTACGGCAGTAACGAGAGGTGACGGTATAACGGCAGGTGAAGATGTTACCAAGAATGCGATGGTCATTAAGGATGTCGTAAAGACGATGCCCGATCCGATCGAGTATATCGAGATCAGAGGCGAAGTATATATGACTCGTGAAGCTTTCGCCAAGGTGAACGAAGAGGCCGAAGAAGCGGGAAGCAAGACTTTCGCCAATCCGCGAAACTGCGCTGCGGGAACGCTTCGTCAGATAGATACGAGAGTAACCAAGAAGAGGGATCTGTCGCTCTTTATATTCAATATCCAGGAGACAAGGGGAATGGAGTTCAAGACCCATTCCGACGGATATGAATTCCTCAAGAAAAATAACGTAAAGGTCATCGATCTCTACTTTAAGTGTAAGACGGCTGATGAAGTCTGGGATGCTATCTGCAAGATCGGCGAGGCCAGGGGAGAACTGCCTTACGATATCGACGGTGCGGTAGTAAAGCTTAATTCCATTGCCGACAGAGAAAGGCTCGGAAACACGATAAAGTTCCCCAGGTGGGCAGTGGCCTATAAGTATCCTCCCGAGGAGAAAGAGACACGCCTTTTAAGCGTCGAGGTCGACACCGGAAGGACCGGCCGAGTTACGCCTGTTGCGGTGTTTGAGCCCATCAGCCTCTGCGGAACGATGGTATCGAGAGCAACGCTTCATAATCAGGGCTTTATCGACGATCTCGAGATAGGTATCGGCGATACGCTCGTCGTTTATAAGTCGGGTGAGATCATCCCGAAGATCAAGTGTGTAAATAAGGCCAAGAGACCGGCCGACTGGAAGCTCTATAAACTCCCGGATACGTGTCCCGTATGCGGCCATAAGCTCGTTAAGGAGCAGGATGCGGCTGATCTTAAGTGCGTGAATCCCACGTGCCCCGGAACGGTCGTGAACAGGATACTTAATTTCGTATCCCGTGACTCTATGAATATCAAGGGATTCGGCTACGAGTATATAAAGGATCTCGTAGAGCAGGGATTCCTCAAGGATACATCCGATATCTTCACTTTGAAGGACAAAAGAGATGCTCTTATCGAAGCCAAGATCTTAGGCCTTGAGAAGAATACGGATAAGCTCCTGGCTCTTATCGAGGAAGCGAAAGAAGCCGCTCCCGCCGATAAGGTCCTTGCAGGTCTGGGCGTGCCCAATGTCGGTAAGGCCACATCAAGGGATCTGATCATGCACTTCGGTTCTATCGATGCCCTTATGGCAGCTGACAGGGATGAGCTCATCAAGGTCGAGTCGATCGGCGAGATCTCCGCAGAAGGCATCGTAAACTTCTTTAAGGATGAAAATAACATCGCTCTCATGACGAGGCTCAAAGAGGCCGGTGTTAAGTTTGAAGGCGAGAATAAAGTGACAGGCAACGCCCTGGCAGGTCTTGCAATCTGTATCACGGGTACGCTTCCTACATTGTCGCGTAATGAAGCCGCAGACCTTATCATGGCTAACGGCGGTAAGGTCGTATCTTCGGTATCCAAGAAGACGTCTTATCTGCTCGAGGGTGAAGCTGCGGGCAGCAAGGCGACTAAGGCCAGAGAACTCGGTGTCCCTTCCATTAGCGAAGAAGACCTGATGAATATGATAAACTCATGATAAGAAGGGGGATACGATATGAACGATTCGGCAAAGAGATCTCAGATCCGCGACATGATACGTTCGAGGCGCAGCATGCTCACCAATGAGCAGTGTGAAGGCTTTGACAAGGTATTGGCAGAACAGTTCTTATCGGTATCCGATAAAGAGCTCAAGAAGATCATCTCGTCTGCCGAGTGTGTAGCGCTCTATAAGGCGGTAAAAGGTGAGCTTCCCTGCGATGGTATAGCAGACTTCTTTCTAGAGAATAAGAGGACCATATGTTATCCCAAGGTCAAGGGCGATGATATGGAGTTCTTTGAAGTTACGGATCCGGCATCGCAGTTTACGCTCGGTGCTTACGATATCCCCGAGCCCAAGAGCGGACTTCGAAAGATATATCCCGGAGATATCGATCTCATGATCGTTCCCGCGCTCGCATACAGTGAGGACGGTTCAAGACTCGGTCAGGGCGGCGGCTACTATGACAGATGGCTCAACGCTGCAGCAGGCGCCGGCAAGGCGCCTTATACGATCGGTGTGTGCTATGACTTCCAGATCTATTCCGCATTACCCGTGCAGGATCACGACTACGGCGTGGACTGCATAATGTGTGTATATACGGAGGATGAGTAATGAAGTATTTCCTTGCTAATCTGGCATGTCACCTGCTCGTGACGGTCGTTCTTCTGGTATTTATGCTGATCTTTACCAATCGCAATAAGAAGGGCCTTACAAAGCATCCCGTGCTTTATTTCCTGCCTGTCTTACTGAGCGTGCTCACGGTCTTGTATACGATGCATTTTACGGCCCCCAGGCTGCTCGATATATCCGCAGTTGCAGGTGATAACTACTATTCGTATACGGGTGAGCTCGAGTCGGTATCGCCCCTGAATAACTCGATGGTCATAGACGGCGTGACATACTATATCAATCCGCTCCGTGATATCCCCGAGGAAGGCGCTAACGTTAAGGTCAGATATTCGAGATACGGTCGTTATGCCGTTGAGGTCGTAGTGACCGAGGAGCTCAACGTAGCCGATTCTCTCAATGAGGAAATGCAGACTTCCGTGACTACTACGGAAGAGTGATCCCGCGATAAAAGTACCAAACAGTATCCAAAAGTCCCGTTTTTCAAAAAACGGGACTTCATTTTGTTGATAAACCTCTTGCTACGTTAAAGAATACAGTTATCAAGGAGACGAAGAAAGGGGATCATCATGAACTTATCCTGTACAAAGACCGATGGGATAGAGACAGGTATATATGTCGTATGCAGCGATAAGATGCTGCTCGGCACGATAAACAGCATGCTGAAGCGCAAGGGGATAATGGGGGTAGCCGATGCCGAAGGCAAGATGCACTATCTTGTCGACGCGCGAAAGAATCCGGCCTTTGCCGCGAGAAGGATAGACAGCCTCATATTCGGAGGGAAGGACGAAGGGGAAGATGAGATAAGCGATATCGATCCCGAAAAGCTCAAGGAGGTCAATGCCATCGTAGAAGACCTGTTGATGGAATACGGCTTTGATCTGATGCATCTGGGTACTAAAGCCATGATGATAATCATCAGGATGCTCGCCGCCGGAGGGACCTCCAGGCGTATGACTACCAAGCAGCTGTTCGATATAGCCGCTGAAATGCTGGACATCAATTACATGCATGTAGAGCGTAATATCAGGTATGCGATAAGGAGAAGTAATTACGATTATGAGGGGATAAAGAGCATGACGATAATAAGGGATATCGCAATGGAGGCAGTGAAGAAGCTGGAGCGTTCCGGGGCAGGAAAGAAGAGCAAAAAATAACAGGCTGTCTGTGACAGCCTGTTACGGAAATTCTTATCAACGAGTCAAGATTACTTCTTCTTGCTGTTAACGATATCCTTGAGCTCCTTACCAGCTTTGAAAGCAGGTGCCTTGGATGCAGGGATCTTAATTGTCTTACCAGTGCTGGGATTGCGACCTGTACGAGCAGCGCGCTCCTTTGTGGAGAATGTACCGAAACCAACAAGAACAACCTTCTCGTCGTTCTTAAGAGCTGTCTCGATAGCCTCGATTGTAGCCTTGAGAGCTGCCTCAGCCTGCTTCTTGTTAAGGTCAGCATTTGCTGCGATTGCATCAATAAGATCTGTTTTATTCATGATTTAGCCTCCTTATACCTAATTCTATAGGCAATTTGCACAGTTATTATGTACTGAAAACCTCATGGTGTCAAGCCGTTTTGTCAATTTGACGCCCATATTACGCGGTTTTTTACAGTTTCGGGGGCTGTCATATACGCTTGATATATAAGAATATACTTTATATGACAAAACAAGGTATCTGGTGTATCCTATAGAGGATTTGCGACGACAAAAATATTAAGCGGAGGACCCCCGATATGGTAGTAACAAAGGATACGATCATTGGCGATGTTGTAATGGCAGACCAGGATGTAGCACCCATCCTCATGAACTCAGGTCTTCACTGTCTCGGTTGCGTTATGGCAACAGGCGAGACTATCGAAGAGGCTTGCTATGTACATGGTATGGACTGTGATACTCTTGTTGCACAGCTCAACGAATTCTTCAAGGCAAAGGAAGCCTGATAATTCCAAAGATCAATAAGTAGCTTTCATCACGATGTGGAAAGTAGTGCCCGAGCCCAATCGGCTGTCGACACTGATATCCGCATCGTGATGTTCTATTATGGTCTTAACTATCGACAGACCAAGACCGGTTCCCTTGATATTCTGACCTGAATTCTTGGCACGATAGAAACGGTCGAAGACCTTGGTGATCTCCTCTTTGGGAATACCGATACCGTTGTCGGATATCTCGATGTGAACCTTCTGTTCATCGAGCGGCTTATCGGCATCGCTCCTCCAGGCTTTGACCTTTATAAGAGCTTCATCGTAAGTATAATTTATCGCATTCGAGATAAGATTCTCGAAGACTCGGCTGATCTTCTTGGGATCGGCCTTTACTATGAGCAGATCGTCCTCGGGGATATCGAGCTCGAGCTTCTTCGCCGTTCCCTTGAGGTCGCCTTCGTAGAGCATATAGAGCTCATCGAGAAGCTCTGCCATGGATACGTCCGTGAACTGGAATTCGTTAGTGTTGGATTCCATCCTCGTAAGCTCTACGATATCGGATACGATCCTCTCCATCTGCTGCGATCTCTTGATGATATTCGAAAGATACATCTCGACCTGCTCGGGCTTCATCGTCTTATGCGCCTGAGTAAGGAGCTCTGCATATCCTCTTATTGCGGTGATGGGCGTTCTTAAGTCGTGAGATACGTTGGAGAGTACATTCTTTCGCGCTTCCTCGTTCTCCATGAGCTTTTTATTCGTATTGTAAAGATCCCTGTTGATCTCCGAGATATGAAGCGTCTTTTCCTTGACGAGATACTGCATCTTTCCGAGAGTCTCCTTTAAGGTCCTGTACTGACGTACATACTGAACGAAGAAGAAGACACATACCAAAGAGAGGGCAACGGTAAAGTATACGCTGTAGAAGGGGATGTTATATTTGGTCATTATGTTCTCGTGGGCATATACGAATACAAAGAGCACCGTCGCCGAGGAGAGGAGACCGAATGTCGAACTCTTTTCTCTGATATAAAAGAGCAGGATCTTCAGGATCATCACGCCGGATATACAGAACGAGAAGATCGAGCACGACCCTACATGATATCCCTTGGGGAGTACCGGCAGTACCTGTGAAAGAAGGATGAGCAATCCGATCAGAGCAACGATAAGAGAATCGTATTTCCAGAAAGGGTGTTTTTTATTGTAGTCGGAATCCGAGAACAGCGAGGAAATGAAACAGTAGGATACGATGCTCATCACGAGGATGAGACAGACCTTGAAGATGATCCTGGCGAGGGAATTGAGGATCAGGTATCTTTCCTGGCTCATGATATAGAGCAGGAAGCAGATGTTATAGATCAGCAGGAAGTAGAACTTGCCATTGCCCGATATGGTCTTATTGATGATCGCGATACCTAACGTAAAGAGCGTGATGAGCGTAAAAAGGATCGCGAACCATACCGAAGATATAACGATAGCCTTTGTATCCGAATCCTTTTGCGTAAGAGCCGGATTAGAGAGTATTCCGGGAGCGAAGTTACGCACGTCAGCCTTTATGCATATGATGACTTCGGCGTAACCGTCCTGATCCGCATGGAGCGGGACACTCGTATAGCCGCAGGAGAAGTCGAGACGCGAAGACGTGTCCGGACGATCACCCAGAGTACCTTCGAACACCCCGTTGCAGAAGACCTCGGCCTCACCGTTGATATCGGGGATACTTAAGTAGAGAGTATTGATATCTCCCTCTATCCTGTATTTCATCAGATAAGCCATGTAATTATACTGATGACCTTCGTCGACGTAATCGGTATTGAGTTCGATATTGCCGTCGGATCCGAGGCAGACGACATTGTCGCCCATATCTCTCCAGCCGACCTTGTCGGAGATAGATGCTTTCTCGTAGTGAGGGAGCATGAAACAGTTGCTGTATTGAAAGTCACCGTTCCTGACATCTTCTGCGCTGACGTTCGGGACCAGTATCCAGTTATCTTCAAAGAAAAGGTTATGGTGCTTTTCGAACTGATCTGAGATCGTGTAGGAGCGGTAGCTCGGGGAGAAGGGTATCTTGGAATCCGTACGCACGTTGATGATGTGCATGATCTGGGAGATCAGGGTATAGAAAAGGATCAGCAGAAGGACCGTGAGAAACTGCTTGGTTACATTCTCAGGGTTGAGTGATACTCCTTTTTTCTTATTGATCTCGGACATCAGGATACCTTTCTTTATTAAATACGCCCGATAAGTATATTACCTTACCGGGCGTATGTTAAGTTGCTCGATCTAATATTATCAATATTCACCGTGCATGCTGTTCTTAACCGGGGGATATGCGAAGGAATAACCTATACCCCATTCAGTCTTGACGAAAGTGATCTCGGGTGCGATCTTCTCCATCTTCTTACGAAGGTATGAGATGTTTACCATTACGAGGTGGTTATCGCATGCACTGTCGTCGCCCCAAACGTGTGAATAGATACGTGCGAAAGGTACTATTACGTTGGGTGTCTCTGCAAGGAGCCTCAAGATATCGAACTCACGGTTCGTGAGGTGTACCGGATTATCCTTGAGAGTAACTTCACGTGTCTTGATATTGATCTTAAGAGGGGGGAACTCCATAAGGAATCCTTCACTCTTCATATTACGTCTGATATGTGCATTGATCCTGAGACTTAACTCGGGAAGGGAATAGGGCTTTGTGATATAGTCATCGGCACCTACCTTGAAGCCCTGGATCCTGTCCTCGACCTGCTCTCTCGCGGTAAGGAAAATAATAGGTGCATCGGAATAAACGGATATTCTCGGGGGAAGTTCAAAAGCACTTCCGTCAGGCAACATAACGTCCAATACTATGCAGTCGAAATTGTGCAGCTGAACCTTTTCCATAGTCTGAGCGATATTGGTAGCCGTTACTACCTCATACCCTTCGCTCTCCAAAAAGGCTCTGTTTATCTCGAGGATGTCGGTATCGTCATCAACGAGAAGTATCTTATGCTGAGCCATTGGCTGGTCCTCCTTTAATATTTTTCTGAAAATTTGACAATTACGTAATTATTATAAACTGATTAAGCAAAAATTCAACAGACTTCACAAATTGTTAATACATTTTAAGGGCCTCGGAATATAATTAGATTATGAGATTTAACGATGCCAATTCATACTTCAAAAAGACGTTTGGACACAAGATGTATAAAGCGGCGATAAGCATGCCGGTTACGTGCCCGAACAGGGGCGGAAGATGCGGTACGGGAGGGTGCGCTTTCTGCTCGGAGGGAGGCTCGGGAGAGTTCGCCGAAGGATCTGAGATACCGGTTAATGAGCAGATCGATAAGGCTATAGCAAGGCTCTCTGCCAAGGTGCCTGAAGATACGGGATATATAGCTTACTTTCAAAGCTTCACGAACACATATTGCGACGCATCTTTTCTCGAGGAGAGACTAGAGGCGGCAGCAGTGCATCCTAAGGTCGAAGCTATATCGATCGCGACTAGGCCCGATTGTCTTCCGGATGATATCCTGGGCGTCTTACAAAGAGTTGCAGCTAAGATACCTCTTTATGTCGAACTGGGACTTCAGACATCGAGCGACAAGACCGCCAACCGATTCGGGAGAGGGTACAAGACTGAGGTTTACCGCGAGGCTGTTCCCAAGCTTCGGGCTATCGGAGCAAATGTAATTACCCACATCATTTTCGGCCTTATGGGCGAAGACGAGGCGCAGATGATGGACAGCGTCAGGACTGCGGTCGAAGCCGGAACTGACGGCGTCAAGTTCACATGCCTTTACATCCTTAAAGGTACAAGGATCGAGGACGAGTGGAGAAGGGGTGAGATTGAACTTCCCGGGATGGTGGAGTATTTTGATATTGTAGAGAAGGCTTTCGAGCTGCTGCCGCCTGATGTCGTGGTACACAGGATCACGGGAGACGGTCCGAAGAGCCTCCTGCTCGCACCGATGTGGACGGCAGATAAGCGCCGTGTGATCAACTATATTAACGGAAGGTTCGGATGATATGACTAAGTATGTGAAAGCCTATCTGGCGTTTATCAAGAGCTTTTTGGCAGATGAAGCGAAGAGTGCATCCGATGAGCAATTCAAAGAGGTTATGGACGAGCTTCAGACTAAGATCGCATACTTCCAGCACGAGAGATTCATACACCTGCTGGTAACGGTCTTATTCGCGCTTTCCGAGATGATCATGATCGCAGTGGATCTTATCATTCCTTCGGTATCTTCAGTACTGCTGAGCGCAATGCTCCTGATACTTCTTATACCTTATATCTTTCATTATTGTTTTCTTGAGAACAGCGTCCAGGAACTCTATAAGATCAGGGACAGCCTTATCGAGATCAGGAGATCGAACCTCCATAAGGCTTAAGACCGTATTCGGAAAGAGATACGATAGCCTTTTCCTTGTGCTCTGAAACGAAGTGGCAGTATTCCGCATAGTCAGTAATATCTATGCTGAAGAATACCTCTACGGGTAATCCCTGCGCTCTGTCGAAATTACCGCATCTGCATACGATCGACTTATCCTTTACCGTGTGATCGCCGCTCTTTATCTTCTCAAGCAGAGCATTCCTGTAGGAAGTAAGATTTGTCGTGTCATTATCTTCCTTTACCGATGCAGGATCTACGGAGACTACATACGAAGCCTGGCGTGTCGCATTGGCGATGGTAGTATGCCAGTTCTTGAAAGGTGTCGAAAGGAATGTATATGCGGGAACCGTGATGACCGTATTGTCGAAAGCGGTCACCTTTACCGAGATAAGAGCGATATCCGTAACCGTACCCTCAACGCTGGTGGAGGGGATGCTCACCCAGTCGCCGATCTGAAGGAGATTCTCGGAGGTGATCTGAATGCCTGCGACAAGTCCGAGGAGCGCGTCCTTAAATACTATAGAGAGGATAGCCGTGAACGTACCGATACCGGAGATCAGGACTATAGGGCTCTGACCGATAAGCACTGCGAGCATTACGATCGAGAATACGAAGAAGACGAGAGTCTTTAATATCTGCAGGGGACCCTTGAGAGGGCGCTTTCTGGCGATGCTCTTCGTAGCATAGAAATCGCTTGCTACATCGATGGCTGAACCTACCGAGAGCATGACCGTTACTACGAGTCCGAATACGGCAACTTTGCCGACCGGATCGGCCAGTGTTCCGAACTTTGATGAGAATGTCGAAAGGAAGAAAAAGAATCCGAACGCGAAAGCCTTCGAATGCATCTTGCGCTTTATGACAAAACCTGATATCTTTCGAAAGGTCTCGGTGCGCGCTTTCTTGTGAGCGTGCTTTGCAAAGCACGACACTGCAGTATAGAGCAGCAGTGCAAGTGCAAATGTGATCGCGAGATAAATAAATGCTGATAGGATACTGCGGAAAATACCGCCGCCTGAGATATCGTAGATCCACTGATCAAGTGCGTCGAACATGACTGACCTCCTGTCGGCTTTTCCGCACAACATATATATTTTACCATGGTTACAAGTGAGATGTAAGACGCAATAGTGCACAATTAGATTACATTCTAATTAGACTTAACGCGACGTTGATAAACCCTTAGGGCATGATATGATTAAAGTAGCTCCAGGGAATACTGAATTTCAAAAGTATTCGGACACGGAGAACCGCCTGAATCGCAAAGCGGTCGGGGCACAGGGGAGAACCAAAGGCAATGCACTTGTTGCAAATCTGAGATGCCGGAGGCGAAGCCGAAGAAACGAACGGAAGACGACCTTAGGGTTTGATCGGAAGGGACACGAAGCATGTACCGGGTGGCGATGAAGGAAATACGAGCACAGCGATTGAAGGAACGGGTGACCGTTTACAAGTCGCAAGTTGTAACAGAGTAGTTGATTCGGATTTTCGATCCGCGAGCAGATGAGATGTCATCGCCGACAGGTAGATTCCGAGGCGCGACGGATGTTACATCGGTTCGTGCAAACCGAGTAGCCGGTATTGTTTACGGCAGCAGGTTCTTGACCAAGTCGGAAGCCTGACGGTAAACGTAAGAAGTAACTTAAAATATGCGGTGAATGGGAGACATGAGTTGCACGGTGTGAGATTTGAGTCGCAGCAGTCAAGTAGTCGTTGCGATATCACAAGAGGCTCGTGGAGTTACAAAAGGGTGCCGGATGAGTTCGAAGTACTGTGGTAAAGGTTCGCTGGAGCTGTTTTATATAAAGATCCGTCGGTCATCATCGGCGGATCTTTTTTGTCTTATTCTTTTCTGGAGAGCTGAACGATGTAAGGAAGGTTCCTGCCGATCTCCTTCTGATCGAGACCGTAGCCTAAGAGCCAGCCGTCATCTATCTCGAATCCGTAATACTTAACGGGTATCGTCATTAGCAGTCTGTTCGGATTAAGGAGCATCGAGCAGAGCGTGATATCCTTTGGCTTTTTGCTCTCAAGATTAGAGATGAGATAGGCGGTAGTAAGACCTGTCCTTATAACGTCCTCGACGATCAGGACATGCTTATCTGTGATATCGATATCGATATCCTTGGTGATCCTTACGACTCCCGTTTTGGAAGTTGTGTCGGGGATATTTCCAAATCCGATCATGTCTATCTTGAGCGGGAGATCTATGGCTCTCGTAAGATCCGAGAAGAAGTAGAGCGAGCCCTTTATTACTCCAATAACGATGAGCTCTTCGCCTTTATAGTCCTCAGTGATCTGTCGTCCCAATTCCTTAACGCGATCCTGAATCGTCTTCTCATCGTAGACTACCTTACTGATCTCTATGCTGTCCTGTAAAACCGAGGGCATATCTTATTTATCCTCCGAATTGTCTGAGTCGTTCGACAAGTGCAAGGAAATCCTTCTTATAGACTATCCTGACATTAGTGCCCGGATAAAGTTCCATGACCATCCTTGCCTTCTTGTTCTTCTTAGTTACGTATTTCTGCTCCATTGTCGTGAGCTCTAAATAGATGTTGAACTTGGGAAGGTAAAAATCGGGCGAGAAGGCCATCTTGATATTACCTTCGGCATCCCATTCGATAGGGAAAGTCTTCGGTTCATACATCCATTCAATGTTATACATATCGAGTATCCTCGCGAATTCTTCTTCGGTCGGATTCTTAAATACCGGAGTCTCGGTCTGGTGATCGATGGAATCATTGTCTTCCGTCTCGCGGCTGATACGAAGCCTGGTATCGTGCTTATTGATCAGAGCCAGTATCGCATCCGCGCATTCCTCGACTGACAGGTTATCCGTATTGAGCGTCAGATCGTAAAGATCAGGTGAAGCAAGATCTGTCTCAAAGAGTATGCTTACGAATCTCTTGTGCTTTCGGTCACCGATCGAAAGTGAGGACGCAGCCTCATCCGAGCCGATATTATATCTTCTGGATATCCTGTCTTCTCGTGTTCTCTCGCTCGCGCATACCCTTATGTTGATCGTATCGGGTCTGCCTCTTAATATGACGCAGCCGCCAAGCCCCAGGATTATCAGGTTCTCCGTATTGTCGGCCTTATCTATGAGACTAGCAGTGAGTTTGTCCTTGAAAGTGATATCTGTACCGGGTATCTTGTCCAGAAAGAATTTGGCGCTCTCATTAAGCCTGTCGAGGGTCTCCTCAGACTGGTCCTTGAAGAAATTCTCCATAGCATAACTGCGGGAGATGATCTCGCAGCCTATCTTCTCTTTGAGGTAATTCGCCAGTTCGTCTCCAAGACTTCCGTTTTGACGGGAGATGGTGATGATTGCCATATATACACCGTGCCTTTCGATACACTATGATTATATCATTTTTATATGAGATATAATAAATTTATGCACAGTATCGTTATTTATTTCAGCCATTTCGGGAATACCGGGAGATTTGCGGAAAAGACGGCTTCGCTGACGGGAAGTGACCTGGTCGAGATAAAGCCTGACAGGGAATATCCGAAGGATAGAGACAAGCTTCTGGACCTGTTGAACGATTCGGATGAAAGATCTCGAAGATCAGTTTTTCAGCCGATAGAAGTCTCTATGGATAATTACGGAGTGGTCATTCTTGCTTTCCCCATATGGTGCGAGAATATGCCGGGAGAGGTAAGGAGCTTTGTAGAATCGGTGGACTGGCGCGGGCGAAAGGTATTTCCTCTCGTAACATACGGCGGCATCAGGGGTACGGGCGTAGCGGATATGAAGGAACTTTGTAAGGGAGCATCTTTCGGTCCGTCATGCTACATGAGAACAGGCTATGACGAGGACTCAGGTGTATATGCCGAAGACGACAAAAGATATGAGACCTGGATACGCGATATAAAAGGTTTTCTGATGAGATGAAAAAACCTGTTGACATATCCCATAGCTTCAAGATATAATCATTCACGCGTGAGACGCCGACTTAGCTCAGTTGGTAGAGCAGCTGATTTGTAATCAGCAGGTCGCGAGTTCGAGTCTCGCAATCGGCTCCACATAAAAACCCCGATACCATAACGGTTTCGGGGTTTTTGTTATGTTTGCGAGGTTCACTCAAAACAGGTAAATACCGTCATTTTGGTTAACGTTTGGTTAACGTTGAGAAAAAAGTACGTCTAGGCCATAAACGGTTAAATTGAACTATTGTTCATTACAAATTCTTCGAATGCTTCTCTCTTTATTTTTCGGTGACCGCCTATCCACAGGGCATATGGACAGTTTTTGTCGTTTGTGAGTTCTCTTATCTTGTGCCTTCCTATTCCGAACAACTCGGCGGCTTCATCGACACTTAAGAGCTTTTTCTCATTAAGGGTAGAAAGATTCATCTTGTCCTCAGAATCCTTTTCCTTCTTTTTCAGCATTTCAATTATATAAGACGTGGCTACATCCTGTTTGATTATTGTATTAGTAGGTTGATCCACGAATAGCTTTATTTCTTTATCCATAGTATTCCTCCTTACATTCCGCCCATTCTTATACCGAGGGCTTCTTTCTTTTCTGCCAGTTCTTTAAATTCCTTCTTATCCATACCTTTGAATCGAGTTGGTGTATCGGATACGGTAGAAGGATTCGTCAGATTTCCAATATCCGCAGCAAGACGAAGACCGCCAAGTCCAATGCCAAAAGAAGTGCCGGGGTCAAAAACTGTCGTGACATCTTTTGGAGCTGACCATCCATCTGTGTTTGTAAATCCTTCTGAGCCGAAGCATATTGCTCGTTCAGCTTCCCAGCCTGTTCCTGTAGCTTCTTCGTCCAGGATTCTTCTCGGCTCATCATCTCGTCTTTCCAAGAGTGTTCCTTCGAGCTTATTCGATCCGACTGAGTCCTGTATTGGTACGACAGTTCCTTCATAAGAGCTTCCATCTGCTCCCCGGTAACCGTGTGATCGTTCATCTCTATCAGCAATGCTATCGACCTTAGAAGAGCCATCCAGTTCTCTTCCGTTATCGCGACGCATGCTGTCGGCTTTGCTGCCAATCCCAGATTGTTCTCCGCTATCTTCTTGATATCCGATAAGTTCTGCTCTGATCCTGAATTCATTTTCCATCATCTCCTTTAAGAATTTATTCTCGTGCAGCTTGTCATCTCTGCACTTTTTACCTTCCGGTGTTGTGTAAGTAATGTTCTTTCTTGTGTCTGTCCAAGTGATCTGATATCCCTTGTCCTCCATGATCCGTCGGAAATCTTTCTTCGTTCTGGCCTTCTTCATGGCATCTTCTATCTGTACTACGAGATTAATCTTCCAGCTCTGTCCCTTTACGGCGGATCTGTATTCGCGTGTTCTGATTCGGTCTGTCTTAGATCCTGCTGAAGGCTTTACTACCGAAAGACCATACGAGGCACATATCCGATCAGACGTCTCACGCCATCTTAAGATGTCATTCTTATCCGAGTGATACTTCTTACCGTCTTTGAAACTTACACTGTTGAAGAGGATATGAGAGTGGATATGTTCCCGATCGACATGGGTACCGACTACTATCTCGAATCCAGGGAACTGTTTCTCTGCAAATTCAACAGCTACTTTGTGTGCAAGCTCAGGTGTTATATCTTCATCAGGGGAGAAGGACTGACATAAGTGGTAGTACATTCTTCCGTCAGTCTTATGGAAGTAATTCTTAGTAAGCATCATATTGGTAAAGGCAGTCTGGGCAGGACAATTGATTCCGGTAACGAGCTTCATGCCTTCATAAGATGTCTTAGCTTCCTTCTCTACGTAATCTATAACTTTACTCATGTCACCTGAGGACTTGTTGCTTCCGTTGTTTAAGAGGTTAACTGTTGCCATTATCGCCACCTCTTTCTGTCCAGGAGTTCAATGATCGACCTGCCTATGGACTGATACTCTATCAGGAATTCGTTCAAACCAACCACTTGGACTTGACCTGAATTCGCAAGTCTGGCGAGCTGATTAATGTTGTTACCGAGTGCTCTGTGCTGACGGTTAAGCTCATCGATACCTTCGACAATGAAAATCTGTTTGCCTATACCGCAGTAAGTTAAGTAATCGGTAAGTGACAACTTTGCTTTGTCAGCCTTATCCCTCAGTATGGATAGATCGTCTTCAGCAATACGGATATGGATATCTTTGGTTTTCTTTTTCTCTCTTGCCATCTACAATTTCACCTCCTTTATCTGTGCATATGTTGGAAAGCAAGCACCGCGTTCGTGTACACCCGAACGCTACTTGTCGGGCAGGAGCCCGAACCCACTGTGACGAACAGTGACGAAGTGACGATATTTTCTATAGGGGGAAAACAGGACTAAAGTCGTCACTTTTTCCTATACCCATAAAAAGTCGTCATGTCATCACACATCGTCACTCGTCATCTACTATCTCGTAGGGGAGATCATCTTCTGTGAACTCGGAAGGATCCTTTATAGAATTAAGATCTATGATCTCGAAGTGCATTCCGTCGTTCTTCTTGGTCTTAACGAATAAGATTCCCATCTTCTCAAGATCACGTTTTCGGTTCTGAAGTTTTCCGCTGATCGATTGTGGCTTCTTCGATGCATTGATCCTGTTACAGAATTCCTGTGCTGTTCCGAAGAATTCACCATGTTCCTTTATGTACTCGAGTGCCTTACGAAGATCAGGATCGGACTTGAATACATTCTCGACAGGCGAGCTCTCATCCAGTAACTTCCATGTACATGTGTTACTGTCGAATTCCAAAGTGAGTATCTGCTGTTCCATGTCTCTGTTCTTGAAGTAGAGCTTAACGCCGTCACTTTCACTTCTCATGATGAAGGCTCCGTCAGCTGCTCCGTACAAACCGTTCGTGCCGGATATATCATCGAACGGATCCTGTGAGCTTAACTTCCTTACATGGTGGATAAGTAGTATCGCCAGATGGTGATTAAGGGCGAACTCATGCAGGCTACGAATTATGTTGTAATCCTTCAGATACGGGTTACCGCCATAAGCACTTATATCACCTCTAATTGCCGCCAGAGTATCGATTATTATCAGTCCAATACCTGGGGATAAGGTTACCTGCTCCTCGAGCTGCTTCATAAGATCTGTATCGATAGTGGTGGATTCAGTACAGTAGTGGAAGGCAACGGAATAGTTATCGGCAATCGTGAACATACGCTCCTGTAATCTTCTTTCTCCATCTTCCAGACAAAGATAGAGGACTTCCTTACAGTTGGTGTCGTACTTCCAGAATTGTAGTCCGTTACATACATGAACTCCCATATCCAAGGCGAGCCATGACTTACCGATCTTGGATTTACCGCAGAATAGGAATACACCTTCTCCGGGTAAGAAATGGTCGATCAGAGGTACGACCGGTTCGAATTCTTTGTCAGCCAATTCCCTGAAGGAGCTGACTTCGAGTGATTTATAGTTTTCATTCATTAGCAGTTATCTCCTTATAGTTATTTTTCTGTGTTGTCATTTATCAAATCCTTTCATAGTAAATTAGTAGTGCTTTTCTCAGCGTTAACGGCGCATCCCCGTATTTATCGTCCACTCCCGGGGTTGAGGTCTTCCTATTAGGATTTCCTCGGATCTCCTTCTCCCAGATCTACTGATCTTCCACTGCACTCATGGGGTGTGACGGCTCACGACTCTCGTAATCGCTTCAACGCTCAGCCTGTGACTATGTCAGTGGTGTCCTTGTAAGAGAAGGACTTGCTATTCAGTTGTCAATGTTCACGAGGGACGAGATGACCCCTCTAAATCTCAGTCAAAGAAATTGACGGTTTTTACTACCCCTTACGGCAATTGCCGCAAATTGTTTACAAATACCTCCTATATCTACGTCAACTAAAAGTGGCGATTTTATACCCCTCTACTAGATAATGGGGACGTATTTTTCTAAAATGGCCCCTAATTCTTTCTTGATATTTCAAGTGGTTAACCCCCTCACATCCCAGTCAAAGAAAAGTGGCATTTTTATACCCCCCTTCACTTGTATTGGTAAGAAAAATGGAAATTATAAGGTTCATACATACTATGTTGTATAATGTGTAATGTCCGTTAGGAAAAGACGAACAGGGGGTAGGAAAGTTATGTCTAAAGAACAAGAGATCAAGCCGGAGGAGATATATACCGAAGGTGAGTTGGATCCCGGGTGGGTACAATATTGGACGATAGCGCTCAGCCTGTTTGGACTTGTAGTAGCGGCGGCAGACAAAGAAAATGCCAGAACTTTCGGCTACTATATAGTCAAAGCAGGGTTCAAGGCATCTCGTTTGTTTTCGTTTTTGGATGGAACAAGCGAACGATATATATCTAATCTGCATTCTTATTCGCAGATGTTGTTTGTTGTTTTGATCGTTGTGATCATCCTTAACATCATCAGTATCATGTATTCCTTTAGGAAGACTTCCGGCAATGAATCAAGGTATCTGCAGATAGTATCAGCTGTTTTTACACTGGCGGCTTTACTGCATCTTTGGGGTGTTGCGATCTTTAGATATAAAGATATACCTACCAGGCTGGGACTTATCTTTTTTGTTCTTTCATTTGTACACCAAAGTTACGTTCTGATAACCAGGATCAAGAAGATAAGATCTTCCAAGGCAGGTGTTAAGAAGAGTTATCTGATCCCGGTCTTTATCGCTGTACCGATATTGCTCTTTGCCGTTATCTATCCGGTTAAGTCTTTGTTTGAGATCAAGGGATATACCAACTATCTGAATGACAGGCCTGCTGTTAACACTGAGGGCGACAATGATCTGATCAATTCCGAAAATGGCGCGGCAGTGATCAATGATACGGTCTACTGTGTGGTAAGATCTGACGACTCCTATCAGCTTATAAAGGTCGACAAAAACGGGTCAACCGAGATAATTGATCAGGATGGAGACATCAGCCGTACTATGGTCGTAGCAAGTGGCGATCTTGTCTTTTACACAAAGATGAAAGACGAAGCGCATTATGTCTGCTGCCTTAATACGGTGACAGGAGAGATACACGAACATATATCCGATCTGTTTGGAGGTTGCATCCACGGTCATTGTTTTATGGGAGTAATCGGTAACAAGCTTTGCTTTGAACCCATAAAAGAAGTCAACGGCTGTTATTACAGAGGCATGTACTTTGTTGACATCGCAGACGGCGATATCGACATGGATACAATTGAAGAATATGCTTGGTATTATGATCTGCCTCCTCATCACGGTCGATATACAACTTTTTACAACGTATTTATCCGCGGCGACCGAACATATACCGAGTGTGTACACGCAGGAGACTACATCGTTGATCTTTATGAAGGGATATATGACACGCCTACGTTGGTGAGTTCGGACAAGATATACCGTCGTATTGATTATTTAGACTGCTCTTATGTGAATGATGTGGTTACATATAACGTATATAACGATCTTGTATATTATGTTGTTGAAGGTGAGGACTCGTATGAGATCTACCGCTGTGAGCCTGATTTAAGTTCTCCGGAACTGATAGCAACGGCAGAAGGGGATAAGTCGATGTACATTATAGTATCCGATACATATCTCGTGTGCGTGACGGATACCGATATCTCGACGATACCTCTCGTCTAAAACAGAAAACACGATCCCGTCAGGCTCTGAACGGCAGTTATCACTCTGGACTAACTTTCAGCTTGTACAACTCGTGTACAGAATTACGTGTTGGTTACTGTAAAGCCTTTGTTTTCAATAGGTTTGATAAAAGCTGCGGTATACTTCCATGGGATATTGCAGCAAATGTCAATCGGCGTTTTTGGTGGACGTGTCCCCGTGGTCATGCAGGATACCAGGCGACACCTAATAATCGAAATCGAGGGAGTGGATGTCCTGTTTGCGGAAGACAAAAACAACTTGATACTGGACAAGTGTTTGAGTCAGTTAAAGCGGCAAATGAATATTATGGGAAGAAGTATTCAAACATTTCAGCCGCTTGCCGTAGTGAAAGAGAGGTTGCGCTCGGATATCACTGGAAGTATCTGGATTGATTGTGTTTGCAAATTACAGGATGAAAAGCCTATCACGCAGTTGTGATGGGCTTTAATTTGTTTGGAACCATGGAACGAAATGACAAAGAGGGAGATTAATGGGACAGTATTCGAGTTATAATTTAGAGTGGAAATAGATGTGAATATTGGAAGGTGGGAGGATTCTATGCATATACAGAAGCGAGGCCCAAGTTACAGGATTACCGTTAGTTGCGGACGTGACGAGAATGGTAAGCAGATTGTACGCACTACTACATTTAGTCCACCTGAAGGATTAACCGCAAAGCAAGAAGAAAAAGCCGTTCTGGAATTCGCCGAAAAATATAAACGAAGGATCAAAGGCGGTGCTTCCGCTCACTATAACAAAATGACATTTAAATCATTTTGCTATGATCTTTATTATAAGAATCATCTGGAAACACTCAAGCCCAAGACGGCTAGCGGATATCGAACTGTTATTGAGAAAAGACTTATACCTTATTTTGGGAATATGCTGGTTAAGAATATAACTCCTTTGGATGTTCGTGGGTGGTTAGCGAGTCTGGAACGCAATGATGGTCAAGATAAGGAATTATCTCGTAACAGTACAGGAAGTTGGTTTAGAACGCTGTCTGCTATCTTGGGAAAGGCGTATGAATGGGAAATCATTGACGAGAATCCTTGTAAGCGAGTCAAGTCCCCGGCAGATTCACAGCCTGATGTTGAGGCGTTGCAAGAGTCTGATGTTCAGAAAATCATTGAAAAACTACCTCAATATACTGATGAAAGGGCGCGTATGTTTATCATGCTTGTCTTAAGTACAGGTATCAGAGAAGCAGAGGCAGCAGGACTTGAATGGAGAGATATTGATTTTGAGGAACGACTTATATCAATCAGAAGGACTTCTCAATATATCCCCGGAAAGGGAATGATCGAATCTACACCCAAGAGTAAGACTTCGGTTCGTAACATCCCAATAGCAGACGATCTTATCAAAGAGCTCTATAGATACAGAGTATGGCAACAGGAAAAGATTGCCGATCTCGGGGAGTGTTATGAAGGCAAGCCAGGAGATGAGGCAAGACTCTTCACAACATGGGAAGGACGACCTGTATATGACAGCACCCTCCGTAAGTGGCTTACTAAGTTCTTGGAGTGGTGTGAGGTTCCAAGAGTTACAGTACACGGATTAAGGCATACTTTCGCCAGCGTATTGATTGCGAACGGTACTGATGCAAGGACAACGGCAGCTCTTCTTGGACACAGCTCTCCGGCTTTGGTCATGAATGTATATGCTAATGCTCAGGATGAAGCAAAAACGCGTGCTATCAATAATCTAAGTAGTGTTTTCAAGGGGCGAAAAAAGGATTGATTGATTTTTAGTACTGCAATTTTCAGCTTCTTTCTCTTGGGTTTGGTTAACGTTTGGTTAACGTTTTTCGGAAATATATGGAAAAAGGCAAAATGTTATGGAAGTATGAGTTCTTTGAAACGCTGTAATTGCAGTGGTTTTGAGAGATGGTGACAAGTTGTGGAATTTCGATAGTTCCATTTGTAATCAGCAGGTCGCGAGTTCGAGTCTCGCAATCGGCTCCACATAAAAACCCCGATACCATAACGGTTTCGGGGTTTTTGTTTTGCGTATATTCTCTTGTATAATCATAGGCGAGAGGGTTATAGAATATGGCAAAGCTTACGCCTAAACAGAAAGAGTTGATGGATTCCCTGGGATTTAAGGACCAGAGGCTGCTTGCCGCGGTATTTCTGCTCATCGCAGTCCTTATCGTAGGAATCAATATCGGCTGCAGATACCATCGCAACAGTAAGCTTGAAGAATACCCTCATGTACAAGGTCTTGTTGTCGGTGATCAGGTCTATTCTGAGCATATTGGAAGTAAAACGCGACACCGTAATTCCCTGAGTGTTGAGTATTATCCCAAAGGCTCAAATATGAGCTTAACGTGGTATGACGATGACGGACCTTATGAGTTTATCCATAAGGGAGATAAGCTTCGCGTCTATTACGATCCCGATGATCCTTCCGATGCTTATGCAGCAAAGAAAGACTGGGTGACGGGTGTATATGTCCGCGCGGATGTATTTTACGATGCGGCTTTCATCTTGGCATTTTGGCCTCTTAGCATAGGAATCTTTCTTCTTGCAGACTTTTCACGTGCAAAGAAACGTGCTCTTAAAGGAGAACTAAAGGCCGCAAAGAAGGTAAAGTGCAGTGCCGATCCGGACTACGATCCCAATCTTCACGAGCTTGCCCGTATGTCCAATGCAAAGCGCGGATGGCTTCCTTTCTGGATATGCGGCATCCTGTTCTATATCTTTTCGATGGTTATGGGTGTGGGGATAATCGTATCCGTTGTTCAGGATAAGCCTAAGGATTCAGTCTCTCCCGTAGCTGCGGCGATATTCATGATGATCTTAGGCCACGGAATGCTGGCGGGCGTCATAATATCTATCCGTTATCTTGGCAGGAAGAAGAGAGCATTTATATCGGGCTTCATGGCAGATGAGGCAACTTCTGTATACGAGGACCGTATGGCAGCAGCTGAAGTCTTGTGGAAGCTCGTGAAGCACTATATGGAGAAGGAGCCTTTTTACAGCAGGTTTAAACTGGAATATAACAGAGACTGGCTGGAGACATACGAAGAGAAGCTCGAAGGTTTTAAGAAGAGTGAGCCCCAAGAGGTTAGATCTTCTGAGAAAAAGATGCACGCTAATATGGAAGAACTGGCTTCAATGCTGGAAAAGATCGGATTTGAAGTTCGAACTGTAGATGACGGCAGGCAGAAGCCGTATCTTGAGGTGTCGCGGAAGGAAGCTCCTTCATCCGAGCTGGTAGTGGAACTAATGGGACTTCTTACTTATAGGGATGTTCTTGAGTTCTTCGATGCGTTCTATAAATCACCGACTGACCCGGGAAGATATGTCTCCGTATACATGACGGAAGGTATTCCGATAATTCACTTTGGCAACCACGGTTGGTCCTCGAATTATGAGTACATGACTTGTGATCAGATGGCTGATCTTATCGTGAAGAATTGGGATAAGTCTGATGGTCGGGATTACAAGAATTACATTAAGATCAGTCCTAACCTCTGGAGTGATAGGGATAAGGATCTGTATTACAAGGCGCTTTCAAAGGCAAAGGGTGAGCAGAGTTGATCAAATGCTGTTACGATAAATGTTAGCTACACAGTGGTATTATAATTACCGACAATTACATGCTGGAATATTGAGGGGAATTAGAGGGTTTGCTATGAAAGATAAAACGTTAAGCATTGTTTTGATCGTGTTAGTGGCAATTGCCGGGTTTTATTTCGGAGCTCCTCATGTAATTGAGGGTGAGAATCACTTTTATCATGGGAAAGGTCGGATGGAACGAGAACACAGAATCAGGCTTAATGAAGCTATCACTTTGGAAGTGACAAGTGATTGGCTCGAAGCTTTTCCAGATTATGAGCCGGAAGATGAGTATGCGTTTGAAAGCGGAGATGAATTGTGGGCTGAAGCGTTCGATGAAGACGGAAATGCAGTTGGGCTTTATTGCGCTCCGTGTGAACTCGGAGGAATGATTCCTGCAGATGAATTTGAAGACATAACCGAAGAATACGAGAGTAAGCTGGAAGCTGATTATGAGAGCCAGAAGGAAGCCGGACTGGAAGCTTTTCAAAAGTATCGTTCCCACCTTAAGATGTGGCCGGTATACTTTTTGTTTTCTGACACCAATGGAGGTGCTCTGCATGGGCTTGCTATAGGCGGGGTCTTCCTTGTTATTGGTCTCATTCTTTATCGAATACTGTTGAACAAGAAGGCGGCATTTATAACCTGTTGGTCAATCCTTCTTAATCTTTTGATATTTGTGCATTATACAAGCATATATCCCTGCCGGTGAAAATCCGTTGAACAGGAGAGTTTGTTATGAAAGATAAGGTGTTGAAGAGCATGAGCATAGCATTGATAGCATTGGTGGCAATTGCCGGGTTTTATTGCGGAGCTCCTCATGTGATCGTAAACGAAATGCACTTCTATCCTGCGAAAGGTCGGATGGAGCGAGAACACAGGATTAGGCTCAAGGAAGCTATTACTTTGGAAGTGACATTTGATCTTTTTGCAAATATTCCTGACTCAAATGCTGAACCGGTAGAAGAGCGTTCGTATGAGAGTGGGCATGAATTATGAGCTCAAGAGTTTGATGAAGACGGAAATGCAACCGGGCTTTGGTCCTGTCCTTATCAATTCGGAGGGATGATTCCTGCAGGTAAATTCGAAGACATAACCGAAGAATTCGAGAACAAGCTGGAAGCAGATTATGAGAGTAAAAAGGCGGCTGGACTTGAAGCTTATCGTGAGTATTGTTTTCACCTCTTGTTGTGGTTTATGTATCCTGATGTTGGAGGCGATCTTCGTCGGGGGCTTGTTGTAGGTATTCCGTTGCTTTTCTTTGGGATATTGCTGTATCGGTTAATGTCGAAAGGCAAGATCTATTTTATTGCCTGTTGGTCTACAGTCCTTTTTCTTGTAATATCTCTTAACCTCTTTTTTACCATGCCTTGCAGATAATAGCTCCCCTATCGCTCAAGTTAATCTGATATTTTGCGCGGCGGATTGAAAAAATATGCCTGTCGTATTATAAATATACAATTGGAAGGTTAGGTTAAGGTGAGGTTACGATAATGGTATTGGAATATAGTAAGGTAAGGGATAAGCAGTACTTTAACGAGTTCTTGAACGTTTCCCTCTTCGCAAATAAGATCAGGAAGAACCCTGCCGAGAAGGTAAAGGGTATAATTTCCGTACTTCACAAGTATATCTATGTCGCTATTATCCTGACGGCATTCTTTGCTGCTATTTTCTTTGTCGGCGTCGGCCCCGTTAAGTATATCGGCGCCGCGGGCGGAGTGATCAGTCTTGTAGGTCTTGTGTTCGGGCTTTCGATGCTCCTGTCTTTCAGCATGAGGATCACCGAGTTCGCAAGCGTCATCGAACCGCAGACACTTAGTATCGACGACAGTTCCGTTAAGTATGAATATAAAGACGGCGCTGTTGAGATCAAGAAGAAGGATCTGGCTTGTATCGTAATAAATAAGCATTCCATCTGTTTCCTCCCTCAGGAGGAAGGAGCACCGATCATCGGTACGGGCATTGAGTATAAGGAGAAGATCCTGTCAAATAAGGATAAGCTTGGATATGCATCGCTGATAACCGATAATACGGCGCTTTATGAGCCTAAGGGTAAGAATGAAACAAAGTCTTCCAAGGGCAATAAAGGAGACAAGAAGTGACACCCGAGCAGATCAGGGAGTATTTCGCTAACGACAGATATGCCGCGCTTACCGGGATCGAGATCCTGGAAGTGCGCGATGAATATGCGAAGACCAGGATCGTTGTAGAAGATAAGCATCTTAACGGAAATAATGTGGTCATGGGCGGATGTATCTATACGCTCGCTGATTTTACTTTCGCGCTTGCCGCTAACTGCGGACCTTCGGAATCCATAACTCTTAACTCGAGCATCGTGTTTAACGGCCCCGCCAAGGGCAAGTATCTCTACGCCGAGACCGAGGTCATAAAGAACGGCAGGACGATCTGTAATTTCCTGGTGAGAGTTACCGATGAGAACGAGAGGCTTATCGCTACTGCTACCATGGTGGGTTACAGGACCAGTTGACCCGCACGGATACGTGTTGTATCATTCGAATAGATAAAAACAAGGAGGAACACCGATGAAGAAGACTGTCTGCTGATCTATATATAGTCGTGCGGAGAGTTTTTGCTGTGTTCTTTTTTATATGTAATGTGCTTTCTGCCGCGGTATCAGCCGCGGTTTTTGATTCTCCGCAATTATGCAATTTACGGAGGTATTTATGTCACTGATCAACATCAAAGATCTGACTTTCGGATATGACGGTACGGATGTTCTTCTGTTTAGTAACGTCAATATCGGTATCGATACGACATGGCGTCTGGCACTGGCCGGCAGGAACGGCAGAGGAAAGACGACTTTCTTTAAGCTCCTTAAGGGCGAGCTCGATCACGAAGGGGAGATAAGCGGAGTTCCGATGACGGTATCTTTTCCATCCCGCGAGATCCCCGATGTCCCGGAATGGAAGATTAGAAAAGAATTAAATCAGATGGGCGCGGATCCCGATATCATGTACAGGCCTTTCGAGACATTATCGGGAGGCGAGAGGACCAAGCTCATGCTCGCTGCATTATTCTCGGCGGAAGATGCTTATCCTCTCATAGATGAGCCTACCAACCATCTGGATCTGGAAGGCAGAGAGGCTGTCGCGTCGTACCTTGCGGGAAAGAGCGGATTTATCATGATCTCTCACGACAGGGAATTCCTTGATCGCTGTACGGACCATACGCTCGTTATCACGAAGACGGGACTCGAGCTCGTGAATGCGTCCTATTCCGTGTGGTGGGACAATAATGAAGCCAGGATGGAGAGCGAGCAGTCCAGAAACGACCAGCTAAAGAAGGAGATGTCATCTCTCGAGTCTGCAATGAAGAAGAATGCTCAGTGGTCCGCAAAGGCTGAGAGCAGCAAGAACAGAGCGCATGCTTCGAGCAAGGTTCAGGAAGATCATTTCAGGCGAGCATATGAAGCAGAGAAAGCGCGAAAGCTCATGTCGCTTTCGAAGAATCTTCAAAACAGGAACGAGAAGAAACTTCAGGAGAAGCAGAGCCTGCTTAAGGATCTTGAGAAGACCGAAAAACTCAAGATCACCGGCAGTGATCACCACAGCAGGACGCCTGTCATCTTTAAGGACGTT
Source organism: Ruminococcaceae bacterium KH2T8 (assembly GCA_900111435.1). Classification (NCBI taxonomy): domain Bacteria; kingdom Bacillati; phylum Bacillota; class Clostridia; order Eubacteriales; family Oscillospiraceae; species Ruminococcaceae bacterium KH2T8. The sequence goes on along the minus strand of FOIY01000001.1, from coordinate 762,619 downwards.
ACCGTCATGAGAGACGGTATGCCTGTCGTATGCGGTCTTGATATGGAGATCCGAAAGGGTGAGAAGACGGCGCTCTTGGGTCCTAACGGCTCTGGAAAGAGCACGGTCATGAAGTATATCCGAAAGCTCGGCGATTGTGAGGATGAAGGGATCACCGCGATCGGTGATATCAATATTGCTAAGGGTCTTAAGATCTCCTATGTCAGCCAGGATACGTCAGGACTTAACGGGAACGTTAATGAGATAGGGGACTTGAGCTACGATGACAGGACGCTCTTTAATACGATCCTCGTTAAGATGGGATTTACTCCCGATATGCTCAGGCGCGATGTGCAGTCATTATCGCTCGGGCAGAAGAAGTGTGTCCTGATCGCGCTGAGCCTTTGCGAGCATGCGGATCTTTATATCTGGGACGAGCCTCTTAACTATATAGATATATATATGAGAAAAGAGATAGAGCGCCTTGTCAAAGAGTCTGATATCACCATGCTCTTTGTCGAGCACGACAGGTCTTTCGAGCAGGCAGTGGCTGACAGTGAAGTGTCTTTGCCACATGTTTGACGATTTTTCTTCGGGGTACGGCTTTATAATTGTAACAAGACGGTTATATACCTGATGCAGACTTGTTGCTTGCGGATGGTACAATCCGTATAGGTGTTACTATGAAAAACAATAACAACAGATCGAAGATAAGCGCAGGAAGAGCCCTGCTCTCAGTACTCGTAAGTGCATCGGTAACGGTACCTATCATCTGCCTTCCCATCGGAACGCGTGAGGGTACCAGTCCTGCCCTGCAGGTAAGACGTGCTTATGCTGCGACTTTCCCTGAGGAGGAACTCGAAGAAGTTGAAACTCCCGTAGAGGATGTCGAAGTTGATGAGTACATCTTGAACGGTGGTACTATCTCCGCTTCATATAACGAAGGATATGACCCGTCTCAGACTGAGGTTCAGTACAGGGATGTAACGACATATATCGTATATCAGGCTTATGATCAGTCAGGACTTCCGGAGGAGCTCCTGGATCCCATGTACTTCACACAGGATGATACGCCTTACTATATCCAGACTCAGGATACGATAATCAAGGATGCTCCTTATATGGATTCGCTTACCCTTGAGTCTATCCCGATGGGTGAGGGTGTTCAGCGTATCGCTTACGGTGATACGTGGTCCAAGATCAGGACTAGAGACGGTGTCGAAGGTTACGTACTCACGACGTCTCTGTCATATGAGATGGTATGGCAGGATATCGACAGGATCGTATGGGTCGACACGGACAGCCTCATCCTGAGATCCGAAGCAAGTACAGACAGTGAGATGATCGCTACACTTCACGACGAAGACAGACTTCGTTGTATAAGTATCGCAGATAAGTGGTATAAGGTAATAACGGAGGACGGTCTCGAGGGATATGTCTATATATCCTATACGACGGATCAACCCCCGCCGACACCTACTCCCACGCCTACACCAGTTCCGCCTCCCCCGAGTAACGGTGGTGGCGGTGGAGGAGGATCTTCCTCCGGCGGCGGTGGTACTAACTACAACCAGGTTGTAGGCGGTACGTATGAGAACACCGGTAATAACGGTCAGACGATCGCCAATATTGCAGAATCAATGCTCGGTGTTTCTTATGTATGGGGTGCATGCTCCAACTCCGCAGTAGACTGCTCGGGTCTCGTATGCTATTGCTACGGTCAGCTCGGCGTATCTCTGCCTCACCAGTCACAGTCGCTCTGCAGTGTAGGTGTTCCCGTTGACCGTGAAGACGCTCAGCCCGGTGATATCGTTTGCTGGGATACAGGCGGAGGATCCTGCGGTCACGTAGGTATCTATGTAGGCGGTGGACAGTGTATCGATGCAAGAGGTCGTGCATGGGGTGTTGTCTACGGTGACATCGACAGACATCCTATCCTGACGATAAGACGTATCTACACATAAGCAATACAAAAATATAAGAAACGGCACTCGGTAACGGGTGCCGTTCTTTTGTGCGTTATTTAGGACCTATAGATGACAGTCAATGATTTATTCAGAACATAACAAAAGGCTGAACCTTTATGGTCCAGTCTTTCTTATAGTTGCAGTTATTAGTTAAAGGATCACTTTGCAACGATGTTTGCAAGCCTGCCCTTTACATAGATGAACTTAACTATATTTCTGCCTGCGAGAGCTTTCTTAAGTCTTTCGTCAGCCTTGACCTGAGCCTCGACTGCAGCCTGATCAGCATCGGAAGGGATATCTACCTTGAACATTACCTTACCGTTGATCTGAACAGCGATCTCGATCTCATCCTTAACGAGAGCCTTCTCATCGAATTCAGGCCACTTCTGATCGAAGATGGAATAGCCGTTGCCGAACTGCTCGCACCAGATCTCTTCGGTCATGTGAGGAGCGAAAGGTGAGAGGAGAAGGATGAGCTTCTCAGTAGCATATCTTGTGAACTCGGGCTTAGCATCGGGAAGCTGCTGATACTTACCGATTGCGTTAAGGAGCTCCATCATACGAGCGACTGCAGTATTGAACTGGAATCTGTCAGTATCGAATGTTGCATTCTTGATCGTGTAGTTAAGAACGTAGTTGAGTTCCTTCTCGTTCTTTCCGAGCTCGATATCAGCGATGTCAGCCTTGGGATAAGATGCGGCATCCTCGGCGAGCTTCTCGATACGTCTCGTGAACTTTAGGATAGCCTGGATTCCATCATCGTTCCAGGGACCGCCCTCCGTATATGCGAAACCGAATGCGAGATATGTTCTGAATACATCGGATCCGTGCTTAGCTACATACTCGTCGGGAGCGACGGTATTACCCTTTGACTTACTCATCCTGTTACCGTCGGGACCGAGGATGATACCCTGGTGAACGAGGCTCTTAAAGGGTTCGTCGAAATCAACAAGACCCATGTCGCGCATTGCCTTGCAGATGAATCTTGCATAGAGAAGATGCATTGCAGCATGCTCGGGACCACCTACGTACTTATCAACGGGGCAGAGCTTTCTGATCGTATCTTTATTGAAGATCTCATCGTTATTCTTGTTGTCGGGATAACGAAGCTCATACCATGAAGAGTCAACGAAAGTATCCATCGTATCGGGATCTCTCTTTGCATCACCGCCACACTTGGGGCACTTGCAGTTCATGAATGAATCGCACTTTGCAAGAGGAGATTCTCCGTCGGGTGTGAACTCTACGTCGTAGGGAAGAAGTACGGGAAGATCCTTCTCGGGAACGGGTACAACGCCGCACTTTTCACAGTGGATCATGGGGATGGGTGTACCCCAGTATCTCTGTCTGGAGATGAGCCAGTCACGAAGTCTGTAGTTGACTGTCTTGTGCCCCATATCCATGGTAGCGAGCTTGTTTACGATAGCATCGATAGCGGCATGCATCTCGATACCGTTGAACTCGTCGGAGTTAACGAGGATACCCTTCTTCTCACAGTAGGGAAGTTCGTCTTCTACGCCCTCGGCGGAAGCAACTACTCTGATGATATCAAGACCGAACTTAGTAGCGAACTCGAAGTCTCTTTCGTCGTGTGCGGGAACTGCCATTACGACACCCGTACCGTAAGCTGCGATAACGTAATCAGATGTCCAGATCGGTACCTTTCTGCCGTTCAGAGGATGAATTGCATAAGAACCGGTGAATACACCTGTCTTTTCTCTTGTTGTGGACATACGATCGATATCGGATGCCTTGGAAGTGAAGAGCTTATAGTCTTCAACCTGAGCCTTGCACTCGTCTGTAGTGAGCTTGGAGCAGAGCTCTGACTCGGGAGCTACGACAACATAGGTAACACCCATGAACGTATCAGCTCTTGTAGTGAATACTTCGAGCTTTAAAGGATCGCCATTCTCGTCCTTTAAGATCTCGCCGTTCTTTTCAACGGTGAAAGCGACCTGTGAACCTTCGGATCTGCCGATCCAGTTTGTCTGGATCTTCTTTGTCTTCTCGGGCCAGTCGAGGTCGGGAAGGCAGTCGAGGAGTTCCTGAGCGTAGTCAGTGATCTTGAAGAACCACTGAGTCATGTTCTTCTTAACGACTTCGCTGTCGCATCTTTCGCACTTGCCGTCGATTACCTGCTCGTTTGCAAGTACCGTCTTACACTTATCGCACCAGTTAACGGGAGCGTTCTTTCTGTAAGCGAGACCCTTGTTGTAGAGCTGGATGAAGAGCCACTGATTCCACTTGTAGTACTCGGGCATGCATGTAGCTAGCTCGTAGTCCCAGTCGAAAGTAGCGCCCATCTCACGGAGCTGCTTCTCCATCGTTGCGATATTCTTGAGAGTGGAATCCTGAGGATGGATACCAGTCTTGATAGCGTAGTTCTCGGCAGGAAGTCCGAAAGCATCGAATCCCATGGGATGGAATACGTTATAGCCCTGCATCCTCTTCATTCTTGACCATGAATCAGTCAGTGAGTAATTGTACCAGTGGCCGAGGTGAAGATTGGCACCGGAAGGATAGGAGAACATCTCAAGGCAATAGAGCTTCTCGCCTTCCTTGTTCGGATCGAACTTGTAAAGTCCCGTCTCTTCCCATTTCTTCTGCCATTTACGGTCGATATCAACAGAATAAGACATATTAATAAAGTCCTTTCTTCTTTTATTTATAAACCATAAGATTTTATCACACGTGCATATTAAATTGAAACCTATTTGAAATGTTTTGCCACACCTGTCACGTTGATTTATGGCTTTGTTACGTTATAATAGAATTGTTTTAAATGAATTTTCGCGCTTTGGCGCTTTCTTACATAGAGGTATTTATATGGGTCTTGGAATGGAAATTGGTATCGATCTCGGTACCAGCAGCGTGTTGATCTATGTCCGCGGAAAGGGTGTTGTTCTTAAGGAACCCTCCGTAGTCGCAGTAAATAATAAGACGGGTAAGGTGTTGGCAGTAGGTGAAAGTGCGTCCCTTATGCTCGGTCGTACTCCCGGTGTAGTAGAGGCTATAAGGCCTCTCCGTGAAGGTGTTATCTCCGATTTCAGAGCTACCGAAGTAATGCTCAAGGCATTTATCGGAAGAGTGTGTAACGGAATCCGTGCTACATACTTTAAGCCCACTATCGTAGTCTGTGTTCCTTCGGTCATTACTCCCGTTGAGCAGCAGGCAGTTGAGAATGCATGCCGTCATGCGGGTGCCAAGGATGTATTCCTTATCCGTGAGCCTATCGCGGCAGCTATCGGTGCAGGTATCGATATCACTAAGGCATGCGGATCCATGGTAGTAGATATCGGAGGCGGTACGACAGATATCTCCGTTATCTCTCTTTGCGAACCTGTCGTAGATGCATCCTTGAAGGTCGCAGGTGATAAGTTCGACGAAGCTATCATCAAGCACGTAAGAAGGAAGCATAATATCCTCATCGGTGAGAAGACTGCCGAGATGCTCAAGATCCAGATCGGTTGCGCATATCCCAGGGACGAGGAGCTCACACTTGACGTTAGAGGAAGAAACCTCATCACGGGTCTTCCGTCCACCGTTACGGTATCTTCCACTGAAATGCTCGAAGCACTCGAGGAGCCCGTATCGTCTATCTTCGAAGCAGTACACGTAGTACTTGAGAAGACACCTCCGGAGCTCATGGCTGATATCTCTCAAAGAGGTATCGTAATGACGGGCGGCGGAGCACTTCTTTACGGTCTCGACCGTATGCTTGCTACTAAGATCGGTATCGATGTTTATATCGCACAGGATCCTATCTCGTGCGTAGCTATCGGAACAGGTAAGGCTCTCGACATGATGGATAAGTTCGCGGCTCTCGGCGACCAGGCCTGATAACCACATCGACAGACATCTATTTATATCAACAAAAACCAAGGCACTTTCCACGGCGAAAGTGCCTTTTTGATCTGACGCAAAGATGCCTTAAGATACCGCGAAATATCGATATAAAAGCGATTGACTAACAAAAATTGTCGTGATATTATCCTTGCAATGGACAGATTGTTTGTCCGGTCTTTATCCCGATCACAATTTATGTCAATTATCTAATCCTTTTACATGAGGTATCTATGTCAGAATACGATCAACTGATCTCAAAGTCTAAAGAAGACCTTGAAGCGATCGCAGTACAGTTCGGTGATTTTACTCCCGAAGTAGCAGCTACCAAGTCCCGTGAGGAGCTCATCGCAGCCATAAGCGGAACTCCCGTAGAACAGGTCGCACCGGCTAAGACTCCCGCTAAGCGTACAAAGAAAAAGACGACAAAAGCGGCAGAGGAAAAGGCCGAAGAAGAGGCTCCCGCAGATGAGAAAAAAGCAGTCAAAAAGACTACGAGAAAGACTGCAAAAAAGACTGAAGAAAAGTCAGAAGAAAAAGCTGAAGTCAAGGTAGAAGATAAGGCTGAAGAAACAGCAGAAAAGAAGACTTCAAAAGCTAAGAAGACAACCACCAAAAAGACAACTAAAAAGAAGGCTGAAAACATCTCGATAGAAGAGATATCCGCTACGGCCGAAGCTCCTGCGGAAGAGGCAAAGAAGGAGACGTCAGAAGCTCCTGAAACTGCTCCCGAGACTGCTAAGAAAATAGCTAAGAAGAGCAGAAAAAAGAAGAGTGAAGATACTGCCGAAACGAAGGCAGAAGAAGCACCTTCCAAAGCTGAAGAAAAGCCTGCCGAAGAGAATGCTCCGGAAGCTGAAAAAGCATCCGAAGATAAGAGCGGTGAACAGCCTAAAAAGCAGAATGAAAGAGCGGCAGGAAAGAGCAAGAAGAGAAGGATCTCTTTCGGTCCTGAACAGACACCTACCGCAGTCGATATTCCCGCAGAGGAAAATGCTAATCCCGAGCAGCCCGCAGAGCCTGCTCCCGCACCCGAGATCCAGTATAAGGAGATCGAAGGTATCCTTTCGATCGGCGGTGAGAACAGAAATGATTTCTGCGGATTCGTTCACAAGAATAATTACCTTCCCGGTGAAGAAGATGCATATGTTCCCGGCCAGATGATCAAGAGACTCGGTCTTCGTAAGGGTGATAAGATCAAGGGTCTTGTCGCTCCCGCAAGAGGCAAGGACAAGTATGCGCCCCTTCGTAAGGTAATCGCGGTAAACGATGTCGAGATCCCCGAGGATTCCGATTATGACATCATCAGAAAGCGTCCGAGATTTGAAAATCTTACGGCTATCTATCCCGATAAGAGACTTACCTTGGAGACAGGTGCCGAGGATCTTTCAACGAGGATCATCGATCTTTTCTCTCCCATCGGTAAGGGCCAGAGAGGTATGATCGTATCTCCGCCTAAGGCAGGTAAGACTATCCTTCTTAAGAAGGTAGCTAATTCGATCACTGCAAATAATCCCAACTGTAAGGTCATCGTTCTCCTTATCGATGAGCGTCCCGAGGAAGTTACGGATATGCAGAGATCCATAAAGGGTGAAGTTGTTTATTCAACATTCGACAAGCGCCCCGAAAATCACGTAAGAGTTACTGAGCTCGTACTCGAGAGAGCTATGAGACTTGTCGAGCTCGGCGAGGATGTAGTTATCCTCCTCGACTCCATGACGAGACTTGCAAGAGCATATAACCTTACGATCAATCCTACGGGTAGAACTCTTTCCGGAGGTCTTGATCCGGGATCCCTCTACGGTCCCAAGAGATTCTTCGGTGCGGCTCGTAATATCGAGTTCGGCGGATCTTTGACGATCATCGCTACTGCTCTTATCGAGACAGGCTCTCGAATGGACGAAGTCATCTTCGAGGAGTTCAAGGGTACCGGTAACATGGAAGTCGTACTCGACAGAAGACTTGCCGACAGACGTATCTATCCTGCTATCGCGGTTGATAAGTCCGGTACGAGAAGAGAGGATCTTCTCCTTACGCCCGAGGAGCTCGAGTCCGTATGGCTCACGAGAAAGGCCATCGCGGAAGTCGATACTCTTGCTGCTACGTCTGCTGTCATCAACTACATGAAGAGAACGACGAGCAACGCGTCTTTCGTGCTCTCTGCCAAGAAATCATTCTCGGTAGATTCGTGATTGACAAGTCGACACAAAGAGAGTAATATTTCAAAGTTACTATTAAATCCGGTATGGCATACGTGCCTCTATCAGTACGCGCCATATCTTTGATAAGAGGTGAGATCAATGAAGAGCGACATCCATCCCAAGACTTACTTGGTTACGGTTAAGTGTGCTTGCGGTGCTACATTTGAGACACTCTCTACGAAGGAAGACCTTCGTGTAGATATCTGCTCAAACTGCCACCCTTTCTACACAGGTAAGCAGAAGCTTGTAGATACAGGCGGACGTGTTGACAAGTTCAACAAGAGAATGGGAAGAGCATAATCCTATTCGAGCGACTAAGAATCGTAAATATAGGCGACTTCGTAAGAGGTCGCCTGTTTTTTGTTCGTTTTTGTCATGGTTTGCGCTTAAGTTCATCGTGTTCTGTCTTTGCCCTGTCGGATATATATTATAGATGAGTTAACGCATGTTAAGTGACGGGGAATGAATATGTATATAGCTGATATCGCTAATCAAAATATGTTATGGCTGCTACTGTGGATTTCGGGGACACTTCTTGTCTTTGGCACATGTTTATTTGTGGGAAAGAAAAAGGGGGAGAAGGTCTCATCGGAAGATCGTCTTACTGTAAACATCCGCAATTACTGCGCTATCGCTCTTATAATGTGCATTATCATGTTCTCATGGAATTATCCCAGGCAGGATGGTTTCACAGTATATGTATCATTAGAAGCTTCGATCGACACAGCTGAAATGATAAGAAGGCTTCTTAGCTGGATTAGAGAACAGTTTTTTGGTAATAACGATACCGGCAGATTGTTTTCGATGAGCATATATGCTGAGCTCGTGATGTCCTCGGTCTTTCTTTTCTTTACAGGCATGCGAGTTCATTCCGGCGATATTCGGATACGAAGAAAGGGTCTTCTTTTAATCCCGTTGATATTACTCCTGGTCCCGATGTTCAGTCGTATATATTTTATAAATGGACATAATAAGAAGATCAAGATCTGGGGACTTATACGATATGTCTTTGCGGAAAGCATCTATACATGCAGCAAATTTCTTCTTGGCATGGCGGTAACGGCAGCGATATTGGTCGCCGTTTATATCCTGCTAAAGAAGATCCTCAGGTCAGAACTCATCCCGATCTTGGTTGTCCTGGTGCTCTCGTGCTTTCCGCCCGCTATCTATGCAATAAGAGGAATAATGAATCCTCAACTGTACTATTTGTATCTTGGTACCAATATGCCGCTTCTTCCCCTGGGGATCCTCGTCGGAAAGTACAGGTCGATACTGATACCGAAGAAGAGGTCCCTGCGGATCTTATATGTCAGTGTATGGTCGGCTTTGACGGTGCTGTCCTATGCAACGCTGTGGCTTCTTCAGCCTGTCGTTCTTGCGATGAACGGTATGCAGTACAGATATTCAACATCTTTTTGCGCTACTCCCGCAGTTTCTAATAACCAGCGTATAAACAACTTCCTTGAACCTTATACGAAAGCGCAATGTATTACCTGGTTGTTGTTCGGACTTTCTGTCGTTATGCTCCTCTTGATCTTCGCAACTATGATCAATACTGATAACAGACTGACGTCGTTTTTCCGTGAACATATTCCCGAGATATTGATACTGTCATACAGTATCTTCTTTATCAAGTTTACATTGGCAAGGGCAAGGGATCCCTGGTATGACCGGTTCCCCGGAAGCCTGGTGGTAGGATCATTAGTCGAGTTGGGGATCGCAATAGCAAGCGCGGTTGTGCTGAGAAAGCTCTTAGGAGCCGATAAAAGACAGTGATATAATTACTGACAGGGAATAGATGTGAGGTTAAGAATATGCGGAAAAGGTCATTTGTATCCACGATAGTTGTTGCTGCCGTCATTTTGATCCTGATAGGCGGTTTTATCAGCGTCTTTGCCACGAGATCGAGCGGGGCTGCACAGACGTTGAAAGAGGATATTAAGCAGGAATCCGATGGATGTGATGTCGAAGTAACGGCTGTAATAGTCTCTCTTGCAGACAAGGAAGCGGATGAAGGCAGCGGTACTCTCTATGCTCCGGTCTACAGCTTCGAATATGAAGGCGAGACCTATAATGTCACGGGTAATGTGTGGGAGAACGATCCTCATTATGAGGCAGGGCAGGAGGTCAATATCTTGATAGACTCCTCTGATCCAACGCATATCTACGATCCCGATAACAATATCGGTACGGCGCTTACATCGTTCGGTCAGGATGCCCTGGGCGATCTTGCATTCTTCATGATGGTCCCCATATCAATAATGTTCGCTGCAGTGATCGCCGTAGTAATATGGGTATTTAAGAACGTGAAGAGGGAGCCGCAGGATCCCTGACGCGTATTGCCTTAGATTGTCACCAACTTATAATGTAATTATTCTAATTATGCTTTATAATTATCCTTGGAAACGAATATCTTGCAGGAGTATATATGGCAGAAGTTAAGAAGACAACGATCGGCGGACAGGCGCTGATCGAAGGTATATTGATGAATGGTCCCAAGAGGACTTCCATCGCAGTAAGAAAAGGCGACGGCACTATCTACGTCGAAGAAGTAAAGCAGAGCGAGAAGGTAACCTTCTTTGAGAAGATGCCTTTCGTAAGAGGCTGCATCAGATTCTGGAAGATGCTGGTTACCGGTACGGGCGCTCTCATGAAGTCGGCAGATATTTCCGAAGAGGGAATGCCCGAGGAAGAGCAGGCAAAGCAGAAGAAGTCGGCTCTTGATGAGTATATGGAAAAGCATTCAAACCTCATGGTCACGCTCTCCGCTATACTCGGTGTTGCGATCAGTGTCGGACTCTTTATCTTCCTCCCGAGACTTCTTGTTGAGCTTGCGGTAAAGATCATGGGTGATGAACTTGCAGATACTACATGGATGTCGATCGTGCTCAACGTTGCGGAAGGTATCCTTCGTATGATCTTCTTCCTGATCTATCTCGTTCTTTCTTCCAAGATCGAAGGTATTGACAGAGTATGGAGATATCACGGCGCCGAGCATAAGACTATCGCATGCTACGAGGCAGGTGAGCCTCTTACGGTAGATAACATCAAGAAGTGCTCCAGGTTCCATCCCAGATGCGGAACATCCTTTATGTTTATCGTCCTTGCAATATCGATAATCATCTATACGATCGTAGGCGTACTTATCGGAGATGATAATCCCGTAGTAAATATCCTCATGAGGATAGTACTTATCCCTCTTATCTGCGGTATCTCTTTCGAGATATTGAGATTTGTAGGAAGACACGATGAGAATCCTTTCTGCAGGTTCCTTTCTAAGCCCGGTCTGTGGCTTCAGAAGTTCACGACAAGAGAACCTGACGAACCTATCATCGAAGTAGCGATCGCCGCAATGCAGGCAGTCATACCGGAGAATGCGGATGACGATATCTGGTGATAGCAGAGTAGAAGAAGCGATAAAGAAAATGATCGAGGCGGGTATCGATATTGATGATGCCCGCCTTGAAGTTTCTATGTTCGCCGAAAGCGCGAAGAGTGACGAAGAATTCGACAAGTTTATCGCAAGAAGAATAGGCGGCGAACCCATGGCTTATATCCTGGGTTACAAGGATTTCTACCGTGATGCGTTCAAGGTCATTCCGGGGGTCCTTATCCCGAGAAGTGATACCGAGATACTCGTGGAATGCGCGCTGAAGTTTGCAGGTATTCTCGAGTGGCCGATGGGGGATGTAGCAGGTGTTCCGAAGTGTAATTACGAAAGTGATAATGTGCGCTTTATCGACTTTTGTACAGGTACCGGATGCATAGGAATATCGGTCTATAAGGAACTCATAAGAAGCGGTAAGAAAGCAGAAGGAATCCTTACCGATATATCGCCCGTTGCTCTTAGTTGTTCATCTTCAAATATCGAAACAATCATCGGTGAAACTGATACTTTGAAAGTTGTTGAAGATGATGTTCTTAACGATAAGAACGAAACGGATCTTTTTGCTCCCGAAACAGTGGACATGATCATTTCAAACCCTCCCTATATCAACGATAAGGACATGGAGGAACTCGATGATATAATCGGGGAGAACGAGCCTCATCTGGCGCTCGAAGGAGGAACTGACGGACTTGTCTTTTATCCTCGTATTGCAAGGCGAGGGATGGAGCTTTTAAAGACCGGCGGAGCCCTCATGGTGGAGCACGGATACGATCAGGGTGAAGCCGTTCGCAAGATTTTTGCTGAAGCAGGATTTAAAGATGTAATGACCCTTAAGGATTACGGTTCTGTTGATCGCGTGACCTTTGGGGTAAAATAAAAAAGCTTAAGTAGGAGGTCAATATGCCGGGTAAGTTTTTCCTTTATAAATACGAAGTCGGAGATGTTGTAGTGATGCGAAAGAAGCATCCCTGTGGCAGTAACAGATGGCTCCTTACGAGAGTCGGAAGCGAATGCAAGATGACGTGCGAAGGATGTGGCAGGCAGATGTCAATGGACAGACCTACGCTCGAGAAGGCAACGTCAGATGTCATCCGCGAGAAAGATACGGAGGAAGATAATGGATAATCTTCAAAAGATAGCGCTGCTCATAGATGCAGATAATACACAGATAAACAAGATTGAAGCGGTGATCAGGGAGATCTCCGCACGAGGCAGGATAGTTGTTAAGCGTGCATACGGTAACTGGAAAAAAGCAGGGCTTAAGAACTGGGAAGAAGAGATAAAGAAACTTGCAATAAATGCCACCCAGCAGTTCGATTATGTAAGCGGTAAGAACGCGACCGACATGGCACTCGTTATCGACGCCATGGATATGCTCTATAAGGATATCTACGATGCATTCGTTATCGTCGCAAGTGACAGTGATTATACGCCCCTCGCGATCAGGATACATGAGTCCGGTGTCTATGTTATCGGCGTAGGTGAGAAGAAGACACCGGCGCCTTTCAGGAATGCATGTGACGAGTTCATATTCCTCGAGAATCTCGATGCGGAAGATGAAGTCAAGAAGACGTCCAAGAGCAGGAAGAAAAAGTCTTCTTCGGCAAAGGCAAACAGCAAAAAGAAGGCAGTCGAAGAGACCATAGAAGAAACGAGTGATCTTGATCCAGTTCACGAGCTCTTAAGGATCGCGTGCGATAAGTATTCAGATGATGACGGATATGTAATGATCTCATCGGCAGGCGCATATATTAAGCGTGCGATGCCTGATTTTGATTCGAGGAACTACGGCTACTCCAAGCTCCTTAAGCTCATCAGCGACTTCCCTGACAGATATGAAGTCAAGAGCATAAAGAAGTCCAACAATTCATCGATAGTCACCTATACTTGTAAAGAGTAAGGATAACTGTTTCACAGTATCAGCTTGTAGGCGACTATTGTCAAAATGCTTTTAACAAATATTATTGATTTTGTTCTGTCATGCTTTATAATATTCTTTGGATTAATTCGAGGATCGGATGATATTCGATCCTCTTTCATTTGCAGGCATGAGGGAGAATAATATGTTTAATGATTTGATCTGTAAGGCAGTAAACGCTGCTATGGACAGTTATACGACCGATGTTAACAGGATCAAGCGTGATTATGAGAATGCACTTAATGATCTGGAGTCTGACTCTCCGATGATCCGTATGATCAAGGCTGGTAGGGATCTTACAGTATTTGATGATGCCTATAACACCATCTATGAGAACAGGCATATCGCAGAAGGGATCTAACGGAGGTTAATATGGTAATCAGACATAATTACATGTGGTTTTACGTTTTATACCAAAGAGCGTTCAATTCACTGGAGAACATTCAGTCCGCTATGGCATTTAGCGTCGAAAAGGATCCTCATATGCCGGATGGGGTCGCTTATTTTTATTCGGATTTTTACGAGTTTCGTAGCCGGTTTACAGAGTTTCTTTCATTGATGCAGGTCGATTGGAATACTGCTAAGATCTGCATGGAGCGAAAGCGTGATATTGAGGAAATATTATCAGATAACTTCAGTGCGAAATCTGTAATGGCTTCGATGGTGAAACTAAATAAACTGTGGAATAGTTCCGGAATAGCAAAGACTACTATCTATTCAATGAAGTCCTCGTTTGCTCCGTTTCCCATAAATGGTGTCAATCGTGCGGACTCCGAGTGTATCAGGAATCTTAGTAATCTTCGAACAAAGATCGAAGAGATATACGAAGCCACGGATGCTTATATAAATGTCGTAAATGATCTTGTAGCAACACCTTCTTTTAGCGGGGATTTTGCTCGGAATGTTAAGTCGTATTTTGAACAGATGCATCTGACGATAATTCGTGCGGCTACACAGTTCCTGAACAGACTGTCGCTTTACACGTCACAGTATCAACTCCAATATCAGCTTACGATCCGTGAGCGCGATTATACATACGATACATCTGATCTTCAGGGCTTCATTAACGCCATGAGATATATCAGAAGTGAATGGGGTTCACTCCAGTCGGATTTTAATTGCAAAGTTGATTCATTTAACAGGAGCAATCACGAAATCTGTCTCGTAGCGCTCTCGGGGACTCAACTTGATACATTCTTCACAAAGATCGATAACAGCATACGTATTTGTGAAACCATAATAGCTAAGGTCAATAAGGTCGAGGATTTCGGTGATAAGGCTCACTCTGAGTTGAGATCTGATATCAATTGTTTTAAGAATGCATATGACGCGATCAGCGCCAGGACGGGATACAGGGTTCTTAACTATGAAAATGACGGTTATCTGAATATGATATGCAGATCAGATGCTAAGGATCTTGATGATCTTGGCGGAAAGCCGAGAAAGAAGAAAGAATCAGTGCTGGATATCAAAGACGATAATCTCCGCAATCTTGAATTAATAAACAAAGGTGACAGTGATCAGATCGCCAAAGCACAGGAGTATCTCAGGAATCACATGGTTTCTGATCTTATTGAGAGCTTTCAGAATAAAGAGGCAGAGAGATATTTCTACAGTGCATATCAGAGATATGATGATAATGTAATAAGAGGAAAGATATCAGGGATAGATCTGGATGATAAAGCGCTAGTTGCTTCGGCATCGAAATTATACACTTCGCTTCTCGGTAACGGGTTTACAAATGAAGATGCAATGAAGTATACCGAGATATCTATGCTTTATAATTCCGATGCTCTGAAAGGTTCGTCTTCAGTAAACGAAGATTATAAGAATCTCACATTAAACGGAATCAGAGCCTGTGCAGGAGATTTTGCTTCATATGTGGCAGATGATAAAAACAGCGGCTATTGCCAGATCAACAGATGGACCGGAGACTTTGACTGTTCCTCGCTTGTTGTTGCTGCTTATGTGAAGGCCGGAGTACCGCTTCAGGATATGGATCTTCTGGAAGGCCATAATCCTCGTAATCCTGTTACTTCGGATATGACTCCTGCTGCAATGGGAGAATACGGCTTTGTGGACCACAAGCCTTCCAGTGTTGCCGGTACGATGGATGATCTCTGTAATAGCGATATGCTTGTAGATGAAAGTAATCACGCAGAGCTTTATGTGGGGAATGGAGAAACAGTATCTGCACATGGTTCGGAAGATGCATTTCGCGGTAGTGCCAGTGATCCGAGATTCAGGATGGGAAATGGCGCAGGAGATCAGTTTCAGGGTTGTAGCGTAGAAAGATTCGAGAACCCTCCGGAACCCGGAGAATATAATGGCGTACCTGTTAATACGAAATGGTATTACGAAACAAGTGTTGTTCCCGAATTGGATAATATTTCTGATCAGGAGCATGGCACTGATGCACGGGGACATGACCGCGTAGGTGAGATTCGATTCGAAAGAGTAGTTGATGAGAACAATACTGTTATGGGGGATTGGGATCATTACTACAGACTTGAAGATCTCGATAAACTGAGAGATAAGATCGCCGAATTAAGGGCTCAAGGAAAATACTAATGAGTCGCTAAGGATACTGGGAGTAATGGAATATGGATAGTGAACTGATAGAAGAAGTTAAGACATTATCGAGAGGCATAAAGGATGATTCGGATTGGTTCAGAAATCGAAAGGCCGGAATAATCGGTAACTGCAGATCCTATTCGTATGAACTGGATAATATCCTAAATGAACTTGAACGATCTTATAACGGCGTGATCGATGATGCTATGGGGATAGCTGACGAGAATATTCGTGCTGCGGAGAATGCAGCGGAAGGAATGGAATAACGGAGACGGATCATGGATTTGGAATGGGAAAGAGATTATAAGATACAGTATTCGGGGTATCTGGACGATGCGATAAATTACTGGAAAAATGATCTGATCGCGCTTAACGGTTCGGTCAGATCCGTTCAAACAGGCGGCATTGAATCACATACGCATGTTATGGAGAATATCGGACAGCTCTATGCCGAGTTCTTTAATGTCACCAAGAGTGCATTTTGTCTGATGTATACGGATTGGAATATCCTGCGTGAATGCCTGAGAGATGCATACGCTTTCGATAACTATATGAAGAGTGTATTCGAGCATCAGTACAGCAGAGGATATGGTGATATCTGCAGCTCTATATGGAAAAAAGGCAATGTGGAAGATACCTCAGGATTGTCCGATCTGTCGATGCCGGTGGATGGTATATACAGATACTATGAGCCTGATCATTTTGTGGTGACCGGAACGGATGTCGAATCTCTTGACCAATATATCGAAGCGCTTAACTCGTTTGTAGGTTCGGGTATTCCGAAGTACAGAACATCTATTAATGAATTCAGAAGCTTTTACAGCTTTAAGGGTAAACTTGCAGATGCTTCAAGAGCATATATCTTTGAGGTCCATACATCATTTCTCGATGCTGCAGAGAGCCTGTCGCGAGAGTTTATAAGGCTCATAAAGTCCTATCAGGATGAATATGGTAATTTCGGTCACGGAAATGATTTCAGGATAGATATTGAAGAGCTGCGAGAGACAGTATTTGCCCTTCATACACTGAAGCAAATTTCTTTACCGATATTTAATACCTACAATACTCGGATCAATGTGGCAAGCCAGAAGATAAGTCCGCTCTCTCCTATAAACATCAAAGGCGGAGAGACTTTGGATTCGGCAGCTCAGGAGATCGATAAGATAATTACTCGAGTAAAGACTATAGAGAACAATTTCGAATCTGATATCAACCGTATCAAGAACTGCATCACACATCTTGAAAAGGTGGTGGCACGCCTTAAGACCAGCAGTGGTTACAGGATATTGTCTTATCACAGTAATGATCATGTGAAGTTGTTCACGATAAATGGCAAGAATCCTTTTAACGATCTGGACAGTAACCTGCCGCAGTACATTCTTTCCAAGATTCTTACCGACAGAGGTTATCTTGATATGTCATCCAAAGATATATCGGAGCTTCTTAAGTCGTACGGGATAATCGTTGATGTTGAGCATAATCCGTTTGTGTATAGCGGAATGGCAAGATTTTACAGAGAATATACCAAGAGAGGCGGTTCAGGGATAATCGCTGCCGAGCGAGTTCTCGAAGTTGCAAGGCTCGATCCTAACCTTTTGTCCCAGTACTATTTCAATACGGATTTCAGGATGAATATCAATGAAGGTGATGCCAAGTATCTTATCGAACTTGGCAAGAGGGGAATATCTTTCCCTGATTGCAAAGTGAGTGAAGAGGATTTTCTCTACGATATCGCAAATCATCCTATGGTTGTTATTCCTAATGCCGTTATAAGAGCAGATCAGATAGCGTGGGACGACAGACACGGCTATATAAATAATGATCCGTTAAGACGTTTCGGTCCATACGATTATGACTGTGCTTCGGTAGTCGCGGAAGCATATATCGAGCAGGGAATACCGCTCAGATCTAAAGAGTATCAGGCAGAAGACGGTCATACGGTATTTTCTACCAAGCAGACGACCACAGGAACTAATCTTGCGGTGAATGAAATGTATCAGGCATTAGAAGACAACGGATTTGATCGCATGACTTGTCCTTCTTCGCCCTCAGATCTTGAGCCCGGTGATGTACTCATCAACTCTCATCATGTTGAGATCTATATCGGTCACGAGCAGACTGTATCAGCCAGCATGATCTCGGGGAACGGAGGCTGGTATGATCCTTCCAAAGGAGATCAGAGAATCTTCTCGGTAGATGAGAACGGTGTAAAGCACGAAACTCTCGAATCTGTTTTTAACGGCGAGATCTCCAGGGATTCTCTTATAGGTGATTGGGAGAATGTCCTTAAGGAATCTGATGGTATCGACTATCTGGAAGATTCTCACGATTCGTATAGTTCCAGCTGGAGTACGGCATATCGCTACTCCGGAAGAACAGGATTAGCCAGGATCGACTACAGTGAGATCAGCTCCAAGATCGATAGCCGTGTCAACTTTAATGAGGAATACAATCAGCGATTCAGGGATTTTGAGGCGAAGCTTCATGCTGAGGATGAGTGATCGCGCTATCTACTCCACAATTTCATATATTATTGCTTAGTAGATCTACTGGGACTTGTTTTATTTATATATGCAGATAAACTCGGATCAGTTGCGGATACAGTAGATTACATGGAGGCAACATTGGTCAGGCTATATCAGCATACCGATCGAGAACAGTGATATTCTTATAAAAAAATTGACAATATAACGTAAATAATATAATATAGCTGAGGTTATTATCCATAATAAAGAGAATAAAGGAGTTAAATGTTATGGCAATGTCAAATGTTAACGTAACCGTTTCACCCGAAACACTTAGAGATTATTCTGCAAGATTTCAGAACCACGCTCAGGTTCTTAATGATACTTTCACACAGCTTCTTACAGATGCAAGAAATCTTAACGGCGAGTGGAAGGGTCCCGCTAGTGACGCATTCCTTGCTGAGCTTGAGGACAGAGTTAATTTCTTCAACCAGACAGTAAGCGATACTCAGAAGATGAGCCAGCAGGCATATCAGGCTGCTGAGGTTTATGATTCTAACGAGGCTGCTATGGCTTCTAAGTTTCATGGTTGATTGTTAAAAAGCAAGTTTAACCTAAAGCCGTTTTCTTTTAAGGGAACGGCTTTTTTAGTATAATGATTCGCGGTTAGATTCAGGGATTGGAGTATAAGTATGAAGAAGTTGATCTGCGTTGTTTTCTCGCTGATCTTGGCGGGAGCCGTCGGCATGTATTCAGGCCTTAAGTATACGGAGAGTGTACTTAAAAAGAATGACTATATCAGGGATCAGATATCCGAAGATATTGCAGTAGTAAATCTCGATGAAGGTGTTGAAGTCGGTGGGGAGACTAAGTACTATTCGAGGAATCTGCTCGAGCAGTTGGAGGGCGGTTATACGCTGGAAACACCTGCAAGTGCCGAGGCAGGCATGGAATCAGGCAAGTATGGTGCGATAATCACTTTCCCCGCTAATACATCAGCCTGTATCGAGTCGATCAATACGGCATCACCTGTAGTGCTTCAGATCGATTATTCGATCAACGGTAATCTTGACAGTAATTCATATGCCGGAACGGTAACCAAGATCGCTGACTTTAGAAATAAAGTTAATAACATGATCTCGTATACGTACATCGTATCTATCCTTTCAACATTCCACGATGCTCAGGATACTGCAGATCAGTTGCTTGCCAATAATGCTTCCGTACTTGAATCGGTGGACGAGCTGGAGCTTATGGATTATGTAGATTCACTTGAGCTCGGAAGCATACCGCAACTTAATTTCCAGCCTGAAGGACTTGAGATAGATACATATATGAACGAGGCAGGTAATTTTGCCAATGATATCTCCGGTTATTATCTTGCAAGCTATCAGGATGCACAGGATGATTTCGATGCGATACAGGAATCCATGGAGAATAATGCAGGAGTATTTGATACGACTTTGAGTGCGTATATCAACGATCTTACTGCATGGATGGCTGAATCCAATGACCAGAATGCCAAGGTCAGTAATTATTCTGCTGTTCTTCGGACATACCATACTAACCTGAATACATATAATGATCAGGTATATGCTAATGCCCAGCTCTTGGAAGAGTACATTGAGGCATATAACGCAGAGTGTGACAGATTGAGCAATTGGAATCAGTCTCTCAATACCGATATCAGCGGACTTCAAACAGAATGGAATCAGTTGAATACGAATATTGGCACATTGGCAAATAATGTGGATTATCTTATCACCTGTGTAAATGATGTTAATGCGAAGTATTTAGCTTATCAGCAGGCGGTCATTGATTATCAGAATTCTCTGGTGAACGTTGCGCCGGTAAATCAACCCGACAGCTCTGATGAATCCGACGATTCTGATCCTGTAGATTCAGTGCCCGATGAGTCGGCTCCCGGTGAGGCTGATCAGGGAAATTCCGAAGAAGGAAATAACTCGGAATCCGGTTCTCAGGATGAAGCAACTGATGTTGACGGAACTTCTGATGGAGATACTCCGGAGACTGATGGCGATGAGGATCCTGAAGCTGCTCCCGGCGAAGATGGCGGAGCAGGGACAACCGGTGACGCTACAAATAACAACGCTGCTTATCAGGAGATGATGAGATGCTATGGTGAGTTGCAGGGCGCGATCGCTACTTTGAATGCAGCCGTAAATAACATAGATTGTACAGCGGTTACCGAAGGTGCATCTTCCTATACAACCTCAGTTAACAGCGCTTTTGTTCCGGCGAGGGCAAATGCTGCCGGTCAGAATCAGAATGTCAGTACGCTTCAGAGATTTAATCCGGAAGAAATGACTGTCGCTGCAAAACCTGCTGCGATCCTGGATCTGAATCAGTACTCGATCAATGCGATGCCTGCGTTTAATGAAGAGATCAGCACTTCTGCAGATGAGCTCGTTAGACTGTCAGGTGCCTATGATCCTAAGGATTATCTTTCGACATCAGTAACCGATATGATCAATTCAAGGATCAGCCGATTCTCATCTTACAGCTACGGTATTGAGAACATGATGAATGTTTCATATCAGGCCAATATCGGCAGGATGCAGACTGAACTCAACAACTACACGAACTATGTAAATAACATGCGCAATACTGCGATCAACACATATAACGAGGAGCAGGAAGCATTCCAGGCAAGTGTAACTGCTTATGCAGATGAGGTAAGGATCATCAATCAGAGCAATAATGATCTTATCGGTTCATTTGTTGAGCTTATGCCTGAGAGCAGATCCGGAGCCGATGTGAATACGAACGTAGTAGATGCGATCGTTGAGCCTATCGAGTTCAATACAGGATCGGAGTTGTCGACAGCTGAAACTACGAGCTTTGGTGATGCGACATCCAAACTTGTATATGTAATGGCAGGAAGCGGTGTTTGTGCACTCGTTATGCTTACCTGGGCAGCTGTAGATTCATTCAAGAAGCGTAAGATATGATCTGTGATGAGATGATCATCCTCCGGGATACTGAAGTTTCAGAAACGGATGCAGAGAATAATGAGACGACACCGAGCGAAGAGCACGGTGTCGAGCTTCAGTTTGATGCGCTTACGGATAGTGCTTATGCCGGTGATGATCTTCTTAACGGATACGATGTTGAGCTTTTTTCTGCCGATGCGGCGACTGCCGAGATCGATCACGAGATCCGTGATAACAATCAGAATACGGTTATTCAAAACGAATATTTCGTGATGCCCGAAGAAGAGCAGCTCTCTGTCGCCGAAGAGATAAACAGACAGCTTAACGGTCAGACTTTATTCGATGAATCTCAATCGCAGCTCAAGTATAGTTCAGCGCCCCGTGAGAAGGGTGTCGGGATCGTCTGGTCAGTGGTATTAGTTGCGGGAGCTGTGCTCCTCGGGATCTTAGCTGCTGTTTTGTGGCGCAAGATCAGAAGGAAAGTGAGGGCGGATATTTGATAACGTTTACTTTAGCAAATGGTGATTCATCTGTTGATCTGATGCTGGATGAACGACGAGAGATCAGATCGATGCTTACGGTCTTAAAGGAAGCCGGAAAGATCGGGGGCGAGACTGAGAACTATGTATGCAGATCGTTGCTCCAGAACAGAGTTATAAGTCTTTATAAGACATTTGAAGAAGAAAAGATCTTTAGCGGAGATGTTATTAGTTTAGAGGTGCTGAATGGATAAGAATACTAAGACGATAACTGTTTCTAATGGTGAAGCAAGACTCCCGAAAGGGAAAAGAGACTATCTCATTTATTCAGATACCAATCTGATCCCCTGTTCCATGGAAGAGTCGGATGACGGATATACTCTGGAATTCGACCTTGACTTACTGACATCCGTCGCAGAGCGAAAAGACCTGGGTCTTGATAAGTTCCGTTTGCTCTCTAATTGCAGAAAGCTCACGGATCTGTGTTCGAGGTATGAGTTCTCGCTTTCGCCCGATAATGTCTATTTTGATTCCAACCTGATCCCCAAGGTGTTGATGCGTGATTACGGAGAAGTTTCGGAAGAGGATTTCCTTAAGGGCTATAAAGCACTGATAGCTTCCGTTCTTAATGAGCAGTATACATTTGAAGATTACTATAACGGCGGTGAGGATCTTTACAAGAAAGATAAGACCGTAAATGCAGTTAACTCAAAGGAGTCCATAGATGAGATACAGAGCGAACTGATGGCAAGATACGATGAGCAGAAAGCCAAGCTCGACGAGGAATACGTATATATAAATAAGGCTAAGGAAAAGCGCCTCAGGATCCTGTTTCCGATAGTGTGCGTGCTTCTCGTGTTATCAATACTCGGATTATCTTACCTGTGCTTCTTTAAGATCCCTCTGGATAAGAAACTCATAAGTGCGGATAATGCATTCCTTAACGGAGACTATATCGCGGTTCAGACGACACTTGCAGATGTAGATGTCGATCAGTTGCCCTATATGTCCAAGTATATCCTTGCAGTATCCTACCTAAAATCAGTCGATCTCGATCAGGATTCAAAGCAGTATGAGCTTGCTCAGTTGACGACGAAGACCGAGGAGACGAGATTTGATTTCTGGATACATATCGGACGCCTTCAGTACGAAGAAGCGATCGACGATGCTCAGCGTCTAAATTCTGACAGACATCTCTTCTATGCATATGTCGGATACAAAAAATACGTTGAAAACAACCTGGATCTTAACGGTGAAGAGAAGGAGAATCTCCTTAGTGAACTCGACGGAAAGATCGAAGCTCTTCGAAATAAGCTCGTAGAGCTTCAGGCTCCTGCAGAAGAGGAGACGGCCGAGACGGAAGAGACTGTACCCGAAGAGACAACTTCTGAGGAGACGGAACCTGTCGAGACAGTTCCTGAAGAGACAGTGGCTGAAGAAGGTTCTTCAGAAGGATCCGAGGCTGAGGGAGAAGATACAGAGGGTTCGGATAGTACTGATCCGACACAGGAAGATAGCATTAACGAATAACTGAGGATAATATGGAATCGATCTTTGCCATAGATAAGAATCAATATCTGGAGTTGTCTCCCGAAAGAGCTGACCAGGAGATAGACCTGACTCAATATAAGACATACAAATTAGATTCAGCCGATGAGAAGATGTATCTTATCAGAGGGCTGGAAAGAATTGTTGTTTCATCATCTGAATCGGCTGATATCTTCGTCAGGGATTCGGTTGTTAACTTTACGCTCACAGGTGACAGACTCCATATTGAAAAGGGACAGGTATTCTTTAACACCAGGCTTTCCGAAACTGATGATATAGTTCTTCACGAAGGCGATGCCATCTTCTTTGACGGAAAGCTGATCATATGGAGCAGGGATTACCTCAGGATCAATGCGTTAAATGTTGTGGTAAATCTTCAGGAATACATCAGCGATCGTCATGAGCAGGAAGAATTCCCGATATTCTCGCGTTCGGCAAGAGTAATAAAGAGAGAACCTGATGACACGATAGATGTCGACAGTCCCACGGCACAGTCCACACCACCCAAGGGAGGCCTTCTTAAGACTATCGTTCCGCCTCTCGTAACGGTAGCAGGTACGATAACTGTCGGTGTTCTGATGGGGCGAGGATTGTTCATGTATGTCATGGCTTTGTCTTCTATCGTGACTACATGCTTTTCCGTAACGAACTATTTCTCGGACAAGAAAGAGAGAAAAGAAGAAGCCGCTAAGAGAGAAGCTCGTTATAACGAGTATCTTCTCGGCAAGCGAAAGGAACTTAATTCTAAGTTTGAAGCTCAGAAAGAAGCACTCCTGTATCAGAACCTGACTGCCCGCGAGATCGCGGATGAAGTCGAAGACAATTCGATCAGGTTATTTGAAAGAAGCAGCACTGACGGTGATTTTCTTAATGTCGTTGTAGGTACTGCCGATAAGGACGCATCTTTCAAGATAAAGTATAAGCAGGATTCTTTTAAGGATAAGGATGATCCGCTTGAAGATGAGATGCGTGATATTTGCAGGAGATATTCCAAGGTCGAGGATATGCCTTTCACCGTAGATCTTAAGAATTCCCATCTTGCACTGATCGGAGAAAAGCGACATATCCATCCGGTGATAATGAATATCGTTTCGCAGCTCGCGTTCTTCCAGAGCTATCACGATATCGAGATCGTAACTCTTATCGATCCCGAATACAGAAAAGACTTTGAGTGGATGAGATGGTATCCGCACTGCAGGATCAAGTCCATTAACATTACCGGTATCATAGATTCCGAGAGTATACGTGATCAGGTGCTCGGTAATCTTGCGCAGGTGCTTAAGGGCCGAAAGGAACGCCTGGCCGAGTCCGCGAGTGATTCCTCGTTTCTTCCGTACTATATCTTTATCGTCGATAATCCCAAGCTCGTATTGAACCATGCAATAATGGAATATCTTCAGAGCCCGGACCTCAACCTCGGATTCAGGATCATCTATCTTTCAAATCTCGAGAGCAATGTTCCGGAGAATATCAAGACAACCGTTATCGTTAATAACCTCGAAGAGGGTAAGGTCAGGTTATACGAAAGCGAGCTCATGAATAAAGAACTCAAGATGCTCTCGAATGAGAATGTTGATTTTGAGCGTATTGCAAGAAGGACAACTCCTATCATTCACCACAAGGGTATCTCATCTCATATTCCGGAGAGCATATCATTCTTTGAACTTTATAACATCAAGAAACCGCAGGACCTTGATCTGCCTCAGATCTGGTCTCAGAATGCCTGCTACAAGTCACTATCCGTACCTCTCGGTGTCAGAGGCGAGAATGATATCGTAAGCCTGAACCTTCATGAGAAGGCTCATGGTCCACACGGACTTATTGCAGGTACTACCGGTTCGGGTAAGTCCGAGCTTATTCAGTCTTATATCCTGTCGCTGGCTCTTAATTTCAGTCCGTACGAAGTAGGTTTCCTGCTTATCGACTACAAGGGCGGCGGTATGGCCAATCTCTTCTCCGATCTTCCGCACCTTCTTGGTACTATCACGAACCTTGACGGTAGCGAGAGCATGAGGGCACTGGCATCTATTAAGGCAGAGCTTTCGAGAAGACAGAGGATCTTCTTTGAGCATGATATCAATAACATCAATCAGTATTCCAAGATGTTCAGAGCCGGAGAGGTAAAGGAGCCTCTTCCTCATCTGTTTATCATCTCGGATGAGTTTGCAGAACTCAAGAAAGAGCAGCCGGAATTCATGACAGAGCTTGTAAGTACGGCCAGGATCGGTCGAAGCCTCGGTGTTCATCTTATACTTGCTACACAGAAGCCCGGCGGTATCGTCGATGATCAGATCTGGAGTAACTCGAAGTTCAAGATAGCACTCAAGGTGCAGACTGAGTCTGACAGTAAGGACGTAATAAAGACATCTGATGCTGCATATATTACCGAAACAGGTAGAGCATATCTCCAGGTTGGTAATAACGAGATTTATGAATTGTTCCAGTCGGCATGGAGCGGAGCTCCTTATCGCGAGCAGGAAGCGGCTCAGGGATTTGATTCCAGAGTTTATCAGATAAATAGAATGGGACAGGGTGCCCTTATCAATGAGGATCTGAGCGAAGGTGTCGAGAGTAATGATACGAGAGTTACTCAGCTTGACGTACTCGTTAACTATATCAGGGATACATACGAGAAGATCCCTCATGTTGAGGTTATGAAGCCCTGGCTTCCTCCGCTTGAAGAATCGATCGTTAATGAAGACATTGTCGTCAGAGGTGATGTCGGAAGCATCGAGACTATCAAGGCAGATGTGGCTCTTGGTCTGGTCGATATGCCTGATCTCCAGATCCAGAAGGATTACATCCATGATTTCTATAATGACGGAAACATGGCTGTGTTCGCTTCCTCAGGATTCGGAAAATCAACACTGCTCACCAACATGGCATTGTCTCTTGCATGTAATAACTCTCCAAGGCTTCTTAATTTCTATATCCTCGACTTCGGTAACTCTGCACTGATACCGCTTAAGAAGCTTCCGCATACGGCGGATTACATGACATTCGACGAGGAAGAAAAGAGAAATAAGCTTACCGCTATCCTTACAAGAGAGATAAAGGAACGTAAGTCAAAGTTTGCAAGGACCGGTTCCATCAATTTCAAGATGTATAACATGGTCGCAACCGAAAAACTTCCTATGATCATTGTCGTTATCGATAATTTCGATGCCGTAAAGGAAGCGGGAATGGAATATGAATCATTTATTGCTTCTCTTTGCCGTGACGGTGTCGGTCTGGGTATCTATACTGTCGTAACTGCCTCACGAGCAGGTGCCATCAGATACAGTGTCCTGAACAGCTTTAAACATAAGATAGTTCTTTACCTGTACGATTCGATGGATAGTGTTACCTTGATCGGCAGATCCAAGATCCAGCTTCCGGAAGTCAAGGGACGCGCACTCGTAAAGGATAATGAGATCAATGTTATGCAGTGCTATACTCCGGTCAAGGGCAATGACGATATTGACTATATAAACAAGATCAACGCCATCGTAGATGAGATCGCAAAGAATAATACGGCTCCGAAGCTTAAAGGTATTCCCGTGCTTCCCGAGATCGTTACCTCCGCTGATCTTACTAAGAATAAGAGTAACAGTCAGCTTGTTCCGATAGGTCTTGAGAGCGAAAGTGTAGAGTCGGTATATATCAATGCAGGTATCAGACAGCTGATCGTAGGCGGACCTAAGACCGGTAAGACTACGATCATCAAGGCAGTTGTATCAGAGTTGACTGAAACAGCGTCCATCTATATCTTCGATTCTTCGAGCGGAGATCTGATGGGATATGCCAATAAGTATCACTACTATTCTTCGCCTGCTGATGCGGAGAAGTTCTATAAGGATCTGTGTGAAGAAAGCGAGAAGCGTAAGACTCTATATGAGACACAGGGTAAGGGCTACAGAAGAGAAGACTTCTTCAGGTCTCTTCCGCCTGCAGTATTGCTTATCGATGATGTTGATCATTTCATAAGCTGCTTCCAGGGAAATGAGAAGGCGATCGGTGCCCTTCTTCGTGATTTCGAACTGGCAGGTATAGGTGTTGTATATACGACTATTCCCAATAAGCTGCGCGGATTTGAGGATATGACCAAGGTGCTTAAGGAAGTCGATTCCGGTATCGTACTCGGTAAACCGTCAGAGCAGATGTTCCTTCCCGTTCCTAATGACAGAACCTTCCAGCCGCAGATCACGATGGGATACCTTGTCGAACACGGTTCAGCCTGCAAGGTTAAGCTGTTAAGTCCGCTATGATAATAATGGATTTTAATTTAGAATTATATAAGCTATTTGAATGGAGATTGTATTATGGAAAAGATTGATTACCTTCCGCTTGGAAGTATAGTTTATGCTAAAGGTGGCATCAAAGAACTCATGATCGTTGGGAGAGGTCTTCAGATCAAGATAAACGAAGAAGTATCGTTTTTTGATTATGCCGCTGTTAATTATCCTGAAGGTTTGATTAGTGATCAGGTTGCATATTTCAATCATGACAAGATTTCCAAAGTATTGTTTAAAGGATTTAGCGATGATCGAGATCAGGTGATCAAGGAAAATATCAATACATTTCTAGAGACTAATAAAGTTAAAAGGATAGAACTCGAATAATATGCCTACAGTATACACATGGAGTGATCTTCGAACTGCTCAACGAAACTTGCGTAATGAAAACTCTACCAGAACGGATTTGGTAGATAAGCGTGACAGGTTGGAAAGCGCTTATTCATCAATTTGTTCATATAAAAGCAGTTTTGAAGAACAGAAAAACATATTTACTAATTCTGTTTATAACGGTGATTTCCAGTGGAAGGGTGAGGTGCACGATCTAGTTGCGGGCGAATTTGGGACATTTTTTTACATTTATTCAAATTACAATGATCTATTCAATCGCATTGATACAGTGCTTGATGATATTAATACGAAAAGATTGGAATTGGATTTGCAAATTGACGTGTGTGATGGAAATATCGCGGCTTTTCAGGATTTGATAAATATTATCACCACATATTTGGACAATCTAACGAATTAGGGGTATTTAAAATGAATGAAGATATAATATTAGATTCCGCGGCGCTTGAATCGATAATCAATAATGTTACAGGAGAAGCTCAATTGCTTACAGTCTATTCTCGGATTGATACTAGTAGTGTATCAACTTTAACTAGTGCTTTGGAGTTTGTAGATAAGCAGGATATGATAAATGATGTGATATCTAAACTTAAAGATCTGATAGTAAAAGATATGGCAGATATCGCAGATTCTGAAAATCTGTTGATACAGTCAGAATACAGTTTGGCATCTGATTTTGGTTCTAGTATGGGAGAGTGTTAAGTGTTTATTGT
Organism: Ruminococcaceae bacterium KH2T8; assembly: GCA_900111435.1. Classification (NCBI taxonomy): domain Bacteria; kingdom Bacillati; phylum Bacillota; class Clostridia; order Eubacteriales; family Oscillospiraceae; species Ruminococcaceae bacterium KH2T8. Next base: position 733,968 of record FOIY01000001.1, on the reverse strand, counting down.
AGATTATGAGGCTTTAGACAGTCTAAAAGAATCAATAATCGGTCAAAAATCGCAGAATGATCTTGTATTGGAGGGGATAAAGTCCGCGCTTAGAGAACTCCGTGATACACAAGTGTTTACCGGAGTGGGTGCCGATAGTATCAAGTCATATATATCGCCGAGCGACGGGATATATGGCACAATATTCAATGCGCTTGATCAGATTACGCAGACTCAAAAGGATGCGGTATTGTTATATTGTTTTTACTACTTTTTATATGTGGATAACAGCGATGCATATTTGCAAACGTATATTAACACAGATGAGATTGAGGGTATCAGACAGACCTTAGTAAATAGCACGACATCTGCATCTGATCATGCAAATAGTATATTAAGTGAATTGAATGCTATAAATGATATTTATTCTCACGAGGATATCTCATCTATAGAGAACTTGATGGGATACATTGAATATGATTCCAATGATGCAAGTAATACTATAATTGAACTTCAGAACAATATTGAAGCTGTTGAAACTGCCGGACTTATAACTTTGATGCAATCTGCTGTTGAGCAGGCAATCAGTGATCTGTTGAATCTGCTTGATGGGTTATATAGCCAAAATAGAACGTCTTCAATTGATTTTTCGCATACTGATATGCTGATGCCTCAGATTACAGCTGTTCAGAATTCCTCTCAAGCTTTGTTCGATTTACGTTGTGCATGTCATGGGGATATTCAAAGTGCAAGAGATTATTCCGCTGCCAGAGTTGAGGGGTTGCAATATATTGATGAGGCGGCATCTGAAAGATTGGTTAGTGGTATACAGGGGATTATTGTTGATGGCATGATCATTGTTGGTGGTGTGGCCTTAATACTGGGAACAGGTGGAATTGGTGCTATTCCCGGTGGCGGTATGATCATATATGGTACATCTAATTTTCTCCAACATTCTCAAGACGTATATTACGGATTAAGAGGAGAGATATATACTTCTTCTGTCAATCCGGTATGCGAAGTGTATTTTGATGGGGACGAAACACTTTATAATCTTGCCGGACAGGTATGTGTTATAACTAGTGTATTTTTAATTATGCCTCCTGTGACGGCTGCTGTTGTTTTAGGTTCATCATACTGCAGTGGAGAAATAGCAGTCTATAGTATAAACTACCTTAGGACTTCTTCTGGTATGGAGCCGTTATCGAACACAGATGCTCAATGGGTTAGAATAGGTGTAGATACTATAGTTTCATTGGGGGCTTATCATGCCATGACTCGCATCAGTGAGCCTGGTCTTCCATACGAAATTGTGTATGAAGCTGATGTTGGAACTGGTACATCAAGAACTGCCCACAGGAATTCCGCCAATACGCAGTTTTATAATGCTATGCGAAATGATCCGATTTTCAGACAACAAATGAATGAGTTTTTCGGTTATGATGTTATGGAATATATGCAAAGTGGAAGAACTAATAATTATCTCAATCCTAGAGATTATGTATGGCATCATCCTGCTGATAATCCGGATGCTTTACAGTTGATTTCGCGAAGTGATCACCAATGTCCTGCATATCAACCTATTCTACATCCTGGTGAAGGTGGCGAAGGTGGATTTGGGATTTTTTATAGTAAAAAGGAGGAAATTATATGAAAACGCTTGAAGAAATAATACAACGATCAGTTTGTCTGCTGTGTTTTGTTGACAGATCATCTTTGGAAAAGAAAGTAGTAGGTGGTATATCACATTCGCTACAGGAACGCGAAACTCAGAGAAAAATAATCATTCGCTGGCTCAATGAGAAGGAATATTATGAGCATCTGACAGATATAGAGCGTAAAGCGATAGAGACGCCGGTAGTCAGAAAAACAAATAATGAGATCTTGTATATGCATAATGACTTTGAATGCATAGAGCCGATGCTGTGGGTGATCGGTCTGGTTCCCAAGTTGTCTGATTATAATGAGTTTGTACTTTCTAATCTTCACACGCCTCTTAAGATCGGTGCAAACCACACTCTTTCTGCATTAGCCAAGCGTTGCAAGATGAGATCCGTTGATCAGATCGAAGAAAAAAGAGAATTGGCGATGCTTTGGTATTGGAGGTGCCTTGAGGCACGTAATCCCTCATCTGGAATTAACGATCTTTTGAGTGCTGTTACTGAGATCTTCGGTGATCGCCACAGGGATCTGCTCAGGCATTATAAGGGTTTTGATGTTAAGATCGGAGATTTTATCGTTAATGGTAAACCTGTTTCTGCTTTAAGAGGTGAACAGCTTGCAAAGCTGGAAGTTATTTCCGAAAGAAGATTCTACGCATTCGAATGGATGTGTTCCGAAGATGATTGGGGAAGCGTAAGTCTTAGCTGTTGATAAGAGTATATTGCTCGTATCTGATCACACCATCTCAGTGCTCTGTGATACGCAGATGTGTCTTCTGTCACAGTCTTCGAATACGAACTGGCGGTTTGTATCGCTGTGGACGCTGCTTTGCGCTTCGGGGAGTTCCTCGATCATCTTAACGTCTGCACCCTGAAGTTCCTTATAAAGAAGGTAAGGTTCTGTTGCATAGATATACATGTCGTAGAGGACATCTGACATTTCACGAAGAGGTCTTACGGCTTGCTTCTTTCCCTTTGCAAGGACGATGGCGATGTTATCTCTTTTAAGCCTTATATGAGGCATCTTCTCATCTTCTAAATGGGATGCCTTGAATCCGCATTTTGTCTCATAAAAGAGAGCGGTCTTGAGAGGGTCTTCGCATACGAATACAGCAGCAGATGCGTTCATGAGATGAAGTGCGCCGGAGCCTTCTTCGGACTCATCCTTTTCATCTGCCGCATCGACATCCTTCGTCTCGTTATTGAACTGGAATCCCAGCAGCGGCATTCCGAAAGCTTTCTCATGCTGATCTAAGGAAGTTACGGTCTCCTGTCTCTTCATTATGAATTCATTGCTGAGCTCGGTCGGAACTTCGCGAAGTGTTTCGATCTTTTCTAAGTATTCCGCAAGGCTTACGAATCTTACAAAGAGCGGCATGATCTCTTCACATGATGAGGGGAGATCCTTTTCTCCGTGAAGGAACTTCATGGCATATTCGACAGCCTCGGGCGGGAGGGAAGCAAAGAGCTTATTAAGAAACAGCATCTCCTCCATCGTATTGTCGGCACAGCCGCCACAGTTGATCGCTTCTTCGAATATGTCGAAGACCTTGTTCATGTCATGTAAAGGATATTCTTTCGTAAGCATCGTAAAGCCCCTCTTTAATCTGATTTCCTACTGGATTATAACATGTTGTCGCGGACATAGGTCTGACATATAATCGAGCTATAGCAATCAGTAAAGGAATAAGAGTCTATGTCGTGTAAGAAGATCCTCACTATACTGTTATCTTTAGTTATTGTCTTATCGCTCTTATCGGGATGTTCAAAAGAGGAGAAGGATTCCCCTACGCTTGATGATGTTGCAGAGACCAAAGAAGGATATTATGAGTGTTCTTTCGACGGAGTTGATCGAGGCTTTTATATCTATCTTCCCGAGAAGACTGAAGGCGCACCTTTAGTGCTGATGCTTCACGGCGCGGGCGATTCTGCTGAGGTATTCCGCAATAATACTCATTTCGAGGAGGATGCATGTGCGAGAGGGTACGCGGTTGCATATGTTAACGGCGCGGCTAATCCGTATGAGGCCTCGGGCAGGATATGGAATTCGGGAATAGCTGCTGACGGAAATAATGACGTTGATTTTCTGAGGGCGATCGCGGCTTATCTTCAGGAGACTTATTCTCTTGATGCGGACCGCACTTTCGTGATCGGATTCAGTGCCGGAGCATTCATGACTCAGCGTCTGGCGATGGAGGCATCTGACACTTTCGCTGCCGTAGTGAGCGTAGCCGGAAAGCTTCCGGCATCCATATGGGATAGCAGGAACGAGACGAACGATGTCGGCATAATGCAGATATCGGGCTCCAAGGACGATGTAGTGCCGAAGAATTCGGACGGAACGGCTGCCGGTATGCCCGACCCCGCGATCGAGGACGTGATGGAATACTGGGCCGAAAGTAACGGACTTTCACTTTATGAGACGGCTGATATAGGAAAGAGTTCCACGATAATGAAGTACGGATCATCGGATACTGATAATGAGGTCTGGTCGGTGGTAGTAGACGGAGGTCGCCATTCGTGGCCGAGCGAATCATTGTACGGCATCAACACGAATGAACTGATCTTGGAGTTCCTGGATACCCAGAAGAAGGAAAGCAAGGGCGAATTCCCGATCGGGCTTATATTAGCAGGCGTAATGGCTGTTGTCGCAGTCAGTGCGGGTTCTGTATTGTTCGTCTATAAGAAAGGGCAAAAGCACTGATCTTTTTTGTTTGCGGGGCTACTTGCAAAAGAAATCAAATGCAGTATAGTTGATACCTGTATAGCCTAAAGCGAAAGAGGGGTCTTATGGCAGGGATCAAGAAGACAAATGCGATGCGCATGCTCGACAAGGCAGGCATCGACTACAAAGCAATGGAGTATGAATACGACGAGAATGACCTCGACGGTCATCACGTTGCCGAGTTCTTCGGTATTCCCTATGAAGAAGTATTTAAGACGCTCGTTGCCAAGGGTGACAGCGGTGAATATTTTGTCTTCTGCCTTTCCGTAGACGACGAGATCGACCTTAAGAAGGCCGCTAAGCTCGCAGGACAGAAGAGAGTAGAGATGATCCACGTTAAGGAGCTTCTTCCCCTGACAGGTTATATTCGAGGCGGTTGTTCCCCCTTTGGTATGAAGAAGAAGTTCAGGACTTTTATCGATGAGATGATCCTTCTCGTGGATAAAGTCTGTGTAAGCGGCGGTCAGAGAGGTCTGCAGCTTCGTTTGAAATCAACGGATCTTGTAGAACAGACTGAAGCAACGGTAGGAGAGTTTACGACATAATGGAAAAGTACGAAGTATTCAAATCACTGGCAATAATTATCATCGTCGCCAAGCTATTCGGTCTTGGCGCGCGTAAGATCAAGGCTCCTCAGGTAGCGGGCGAGATCGTGGCAGGTCTTCTTATCGGACCTTCGGTGTTGGGACTTGTAGGTTATTCGGATTTCCTGGGTCAGATGGCCGAGATCGGTGTTATGCTCCTTATGTTCACGGCAGGTCTTGAGACTCGCTTGTCGGAACTTAGAAAGACTGGTGTCAAGGCACTCCTTATAGCATGTGCGGGCGTATTTACTCCTCTGGTATGCGGTGCGCTTTTATACTTCGCATTCTACGGTGTTGCTCCCTGGGGTTCAGAAGGATTCTTCAAGGCAGTATTTATCGGAATGATCCTTACCGCTACATCCGTAAGCATCACGGTACAGACATTAAGAGAGCTCGGTAAGCTCTCCGATACTGTAGGTACTACTATCATGAGTGCCGCTATCATAGACGATGTTATCGGTATCCTTGTCCTTACCATCGTTATCGGCTTCAAGGATCCTTCCGCTAACTTCGGAAAGACGCTTCTTCTTACCGGTGCTTTCTTCGTAGTCTCGATCGTTCTGGGATTTGTTACATATAAGATATTCAAGATGTACGATAAGAAGCACCCTCATACAAGACGTATTCCCATTATCGGACTTGCACTTTGCTTTGCTCTTTCATATGTTGCAGAGAAGTACTTCGGTGTAGCAGATATCACCGGTGCATATATCGCGGGCGTTATCTTAAGTTCACTTAAGGATTCCGATTACATCTCACGTAAGATGGATATCAACTCCTACATGATCTTCGGTCCCGTATTCTTCGCATCTATCGGTCTTCAGACGGATATCAGGTCCATAAATGCAACTATCCTTCTTTTCTCCCTTTGCTTCGTTATCGTAGGTATGGGAGCTAAGATCGTAGGATGCGGTTCCGTTGCAAGGCTTTGCGGCTTTAAGGGCAGAGATAAGTGGAAGATCGGTGCCGGCATGATGACAAGAGGCGAGGTGGCACTTATCGTAGCTCAAAGAGGCCTTACCGTAGGTATGCTGGAAGGCGCCTACTTCACATCGGTTATCCTTCTTATCATCATATCTTCCATCGTTACTCCCATCGTGCTGAAGCTCCTTTATGCCGAGAAGGGTTCTGAGGTAAAAGAAACGGCGAAAGTATAGTATAATCTTATGCTGAGGTGATAATAATATGACTGACAGCGGACTTAATGCCCTTAAGGAGGGCGCTTCTATATACTTTATCGGAATCGGCGGTATCTCAATGAGCGGCCTTGCGCTCCTTGCAAAGGGCTATGGCTTCAAGGTAGGAGGATCTGATATGAATCCTTCCGAGAGGACCGAGATGCTCGCAGATCACGGCATTACGATCTATAATTCCCAGGTTGCGGAAAATATCGCGGAATTCAGGCCTGACTACATCGTAAAGACGGCAGCTATCCTGCCTCATAATCCCGAAGTAGCCAAGGCTATGGAGGACGGTATTAAGATCTATGACAGATCGGAGTTCCTGGGACTTCTTACGGAGAGCTATACGAGCGTTATCAATATCTCCGGTACACACGGTAAGACAACTACCACATCGATGACTTCTCTTATGCTCATCGAAGCAGGTAAGGATCCCACGGTTCATCTTGGCGCCGAATTCGATGCTTTCGGCGGAAGCACAGTAAGGCTCGGAGGCAATAAGGACCTTCTCGTATCCGAAGCGTGCGAGTTCAAGAGATCCTTCCTTCAGTTCAGATCTACTACGGCAGCTATCACGAATATCGATCACGATCACGTTGACTGCTATCCCACTATCGAAGATGTTATCGAGGTGTTTGCTGAGTTCACTGATAAGGTGGATGACAACGGCTATATCGTGGTAACGGGATCAGATGAGAATATAAAGAAGTCCTTGAAGGTCGCAGAGAAGAGACATGCCGATGCCGGACGAAAGCTTCCTTCGGTCATCACATGTTCCGCTGACGGTTCAGATGCAGACTTCACCGCAGAGAGTATTGAATTCGTAGAGGGTCATCCTCATTTTGATATCTGCTTTAAGGGTTCAAAGCTCGGACGCGCAATGCTCAGAGTTCCCGGAAAGCACAATATCGCCAACAGCCTTATCGCAGCTGCCTGCGCATATCTTAACGGTGCAGATCCCGAGGCGATCATCAAGGCCTTAAACGAGTTCGGCGGTGCTGACGGCAGATATACTATCAAGGGCAAGTATAAGGGTTGTGATGTCGTAGTCGACTATGCTCACCATCCCACGGCTGCAAGAGTTACTATCGATGCGGCAGAGCATATGCCCCATAACAACATCCTCGTAGTATTCCAGCCTCTTACGTTCAACAGGACGAAGATGCTCTTTGAGGATTATGTAACGTCACTTCTTCCCTGCAGAAAGGTATTATTCTCCGAGATCTTCTCAGACAGAGAGATCAACACCGGAGAGATCTCGAGCAAGGATATCTCTGATGAGATCAATAAGCGCGGCGGAGACTCCGAGTTCTTTGCCGACAAGGAGGACCTCAAGAAGAGGATCGACGAGCTCATCGAGCCCGGTGATATCATCCTGATCCTTGGTCCCGAAGATATAAGACACTTAGGCGATGAGCTCTGCCCTAAGGGCGGTGAAGCATGAAGAGCAGCTCGCAGACAGGCAGGACGGGAACAGGCAGACAGATAAGCGATAAGCCGGGACTTCTGACATTTATCGGAATGACGATCGCGATCATATCGATCATCGTCATGTTCATCCTGTATCTCATCCCTTTCTCGGGAGCCAATAAGCGTAATCCGATCGTCGTCTTTATGGGATGCGAAGGTAACTTCCCGCGTATCTCCATGATGAATACGCTCCACAGAGCGGGCTTTGATATGCTCGTTGCCGATGAGACGTTCGAGCTCGATCCCGATAACACGTATATCGTTGCAGGCGTCGGAGACGATGCTTTCTCATATATGTCTCAGTATAGGGATGCGGAAAATGTCGCCGGATTCGTTCTCATCTGTCCGAAGCTTCCCGCGAACGGATCGACTGAAGGATTCGATTCATCTGACCCTGCCAAGGATATCGCTATCTTTGCGGGTAAGGACGATGCAGATAAGGTTTCTGATCTTAAGGATGCGAGAATCATCTTCGAGCGAATCTCGGGCGTGGATACGGTTTTCGGCGTTCCGATCACGAGAGGCGGATTATTCGCTTCACGCGCTTTCGTAAACGTATCCCAAAACAGATATCTTTCGATGTCGAGCTTTACGATCAGGGATCCGCAGCACTATATGTTCTCGCCCTTGTTTCAAAATGAATTCGCAGGATACTTAAGCCTTACATATCAGTCTTATACTATCAAGGATGCGTCATTTGGCGGCATCAATGCATGGTTCGTATTATTCGTTGCGTCATTCTTTGCGGCTATTGCGGGCTTGAGCCTTTATTTCTCGCTCCTTCCCGTTGTCGTATCCGATATAAAGCAGGAGAGGGTACCTCTTCAGGAGAAGGCTGCTGTAGGTATCATCGGAGGAATAACACTCGGCTTTGCCATTGGTTCTGTCGTATTATCGCTCTTTGAGAGCCTTAGAAGATTTATACCTTATGTATTAGTAGCACTTCCGATCATCTTCATGCTCGTGCTCTCGGCAGCAAGGCTCAAGTTCATCTTAAGCCATGAAGATGAGTTCAGGCATAAGAGCAGTAAGATCAGACGTCCGGTCTTTATGGCAGTTTCAGTCGGACTTGTAGTGCTGTTTGCGGCTCTTATCGCAGGAGATATGTCCGTCAGTGCGCCTGTATCGGCTCCGATGATCGCGGCGGTCGCTTTCGTGATCGACTTCTTTTTGGCTTGCGGCCTACTCTATGCCGATCGTAAGTCCAGGAGCATAGGACAGGGCGGATGCTCTTATTTCGGTAACAGGATCATATTCCTCATGATGCTTATCCCTGCGGTGTTCTCGTTCTTCTTCGGACTTATCTCCGATCAGAATGTCATCATGTATGCAGGACTTGACGGTATCACGGTAACACTTGTTCCGTTCCTGAGCCTCATACCTTTGAGAAGACATACGGACCGCTCTTTGATCCCGGCACTTCTGCACGGATTCGTATTTGCAGTCACTGTACTTCTGGTGCTCTGATATTTTTGATTGACACTCAAAACCATTGATGATAGTATATTGCGGTGACCGCATGCGCCGGGCTCTTAAATGTGCGCTTTTTTGAGGGTTTTCCCGATAGAAGATGCACTGCCTCGAGTGAAGCAGCGAGACTGGAAGAACAGGAGGACACAGTATGTACGCAGTTATTAAGACAGGCGGTAAGCAGTACAAGGTAGCAGCCGGCGACGAGATCTTCGTAGAGAAGCTCGAGGGTGAGGCAGGCGAGTCGATTACTTTCGACGAAGTACTTGCAGTAGCAGACGATAACGGCATCAAGGCAGGAGCTGATCTTAAGGCTACTGTTACAGGTGAGATCGTTAAGCAGGGCAAGAACAAGAAGGTAGTCGTTCTGAAGTACAAGGCTAAGAAGGGTTACCGCAGAAAAGCAGGCCACAGACAGCCTTACACACGTGTACGTATCACAGCAGTAAACGCGTGATTACCGTAAAGATCGTCAGAGATCGCACGAGGAGGATAACCGGTGTGTTCATGAGCGGACACGCGGGATATGCCGAAGAAGGCAGTGATATCATCTGTGCGGGTGCTTCGACTCTCATATACACTTTAGCTAATTCGCTGGAGAGGATATGCGGTGTCGATGCTCAGAAAATCTCGAGGATCAATGAAGACACAGGAGACGGCGATGTAAGTGCTGAGATCATCATCCCTTACGGAACCTTCACTGACAAGACAGCAGACGAGCGTGCGGCAGTAGTAGCTGAAACAGTTTATACGGGTTTTATCTCACTTGCCTCATCGGTCAATGCAGACGGTATAAAGTACATCAACATTACAGAAGACTTTACGGAGGTGTAAAAATGCTTAATTTGAATTTACAGCTCTTCGCTCATAAGAAAGGTATGGGTTCGACCAAGAACGGTCGTGACTCAGAGTCCAAGAGACTTGGAGCTAAGAAGGGCGACGGACAGTATGTTATCGCAGGCAATATTCTTGTAAGACAGCGCGGAACAAAGATCCATCCCGGTGTTAACGTAGGTATCGGTTCTGACGATACACTTTACACAAAGATCGACGGTCGCGTTAAGTACGAGAGACTTGGCAGAGACAAGAAGCAGGTTAGCGTTTATCCTGCAGAGTGATCATTTGTCAGATAAGTAAGTTATGCATGCCTGTCGGATAATCCCGGCAGGCTGCTTTTATATCGAGAGGTACACGATGTTTATCGATCATTCGAAGATCTATGTAAAAGCAGGTGACGGTGGTCCGGGATGCGTTTCATTCCATACCGAGAAGTTCGTTACCAACGGCGGACCCGACGGCGGTGACGGCGGTAAGGGCGGCGATGTCATCTTTTATGCGGCAGCCAAGCTCACGACGCTCCAGAGCTTCAGATTCAAGCATAAGTTTGTTGCTCCCGACGGCGGCAAGGGAATGAACCGCAAGATGTACGGCAGAGGCGGTGAGGATCTTCGTATCGCGGTTCCCGTCGGTACGGTCATCAAGGACCTTAATACAGGTAAGATCATTGCTGACTTTACGGAGGACAAGCAGGAGGTCATCGTCGCTAAGGGCGGTAAGGGCGGACTCGGAAATATGCACTATGCTAATTCCGTTCGTCAGGCACCTCAGTTTGCACGAGTAGGTGTACCCGGAGAAGAAAAGGATCTTTATATCGAGCTCAAGCTCATCGCTGACGTAGGACTAGTCGGCTTCCCTAATGCGGGAAAGTCTACGCTCCTTTCGGTTATGACTAAGGCAAAGCCGAAGATCGCTGATTATCCATTCACGACTCTCGAGCCCGTACTCGGTGTTGTGCAGGATTTCGATACATCATTTGTTATCGCGGATATCCCGGGTATCATCGAGAATGCACACGAAGGTGCAGGCCTTGGACACGATTTCCTTCGTCATATCGAGAGAACACGTCTTCTTGTCCATGTAGTAGATGTATCCGCTACGGACGGCAGGGATCCCATCGATGATTTTAATGCCATCAACGATGAGCTCGTTCAGTTCAATCCCGATCTCGCGGCAAGACCTCAGGTCGTTGTAGCCAACAAGTGCGATGCTGCAAGCGATGAAGAGATCGAGATGTTCATCAATGAAGTTAAGAGTCAGGGATTCGAGGATGTATTCGTCATAAGTGCAGCTGCACGTATCGGAATACAGGAGCTGACTGACAAGGTAACGGAGCTTGTAAGCAAGCTTCCTCCCGTTGTCCTTCACGATGTCATCACTGAAGATGAGAAGGTATATAAGTTCGAGAAGGAAGAGCAGTTTGCCATCGAGCGTGATGACAGCGGTGCTTTCGTTATTACCGGTGTATGGGCGAAGATGACGATGGGCTCCACTAATTTCGATAACTACGATTCGATCCAGTATTTCCAGAGATCGATGATCAATGCGGGCGTTATCGATGCGCTCAAGGCAGCAGGCATCAAGGAAGGCGATACCGTAAGGATCGAGGATCTCGAGTTCGAATATATAGAGTAACATCTATTAATCCTGAATATCTTAAGACGGATGTTCCCTAGGGAATGTCCGTCTTTTTGTTTGCCCGAAAGCATCTCGGATATTATAAATATGCTCAAAAAGAATTGATTTATCGTACAACGCAATTGATAAATAGTAGAAACCGTATCAGAATGTGCAACGCTCGTTAACTGTCAAATCGTCTTGATAACGGAACCGAGGGGAATCTATACCGTAGGAGGGAATGACAATGAGGGGAGAGAGCGCACTTGCGCAATGTCTGTCGTTGCCTTTTTCTGAAAGCCGCTGTCGGCATCAGCTGAGGTAATCTTTTAGTTCGATCGAAATTCTTTAGATCGAAGATCACCAGTATGAGTTGAACTATTGTTTTGTCGTCGAAATATTAAGGATTCGACGTGTGTATATAATGCGCGCCGAAAACATCGGAGATGAAGAATAGATGAAACTGAATAAATAAAGGAAGGTTCAGAGAGATGAATGTAAGAAGAATTGCAGCAGGCATATTGTCTTTGTCGATCATCCTGCCGATGATATCGGTCACCGGTTGTAAGAAAAAGGACAATGCCGACGTTAAGATCGAGGCTGATACGCCCTGGTACGAATCGACGATCACGGCAGTTGATACGGTACTTAATCCTGCGGATTTCCTGTTCTACACTCCGGGTGTCATGGGAATGGCAGGCGACAAGATCGTATTTTATGACGGCGGATCACTGATATGGGATCCTTATGATTTTTATTCTACTGAGGATACGGTAGATCAGATATCCGTATGTGACAGTGACGGTAATTACCTTTACACCAAGAATCTGAAAGACGTCGCACGAGACTTTTTCCCTAATGCGGAAAGTCTTGATGTCAAGTCTTCGCTTATCGTGGGAGATTACGTAAGGATCGTGATAGACAGATATGAAAATGCAGCGTATCACAAAGATACGCTGCTCTTCAATCCGACGACTCAGGAAACAATTTCCGAAGGATCAGTATCAGATGATGAAAATCTTAGCTTTGAGCTTGGGACTTATGAGATAGACGGATATTCCATTCTGTCAAAGATGACATTCTATGATCTTGATTCCGTATATACGCTCGAGGTGACTTCCGATACCGCAGAGAAGGAGTACAACATCAACGATGTATTTCCTTATGACTTTATCGTAGCGATCCAGAAATTCATCTATCTCGGAGATGCAAAATTCTGTATCCAGGTAAACATGTATGACTTGGATGACAGGTTCTGTTATATTGATCTCAATACCGATACCATTTGTGATCTCGAGAATGTAAGCGACTATTCCTGGATCTATGATATGAAGGGTGCATTCGATTACGATTACTGTGAAGGTGTCGGTAACATCCGCGCATCGCAACACGGAATAATGCTTCTTGATCTTGAGAATAAGACGGAGACAAAGTACGTTGACTATGATTCATGTAATATCAACCGTCACGATGCCTCGGAGCTGAGCATCCTCAGTGCTACGGAAGATAAGATCGTACTTGCAGGTATAACGCGAAGAGAAAACTTCAGTGTGTTTAGAGCACAGGATATATCCGAGTATATTCCGCTGGTAGTTATACTTCAGAAAGCAGATACCAATCCCAATGCGGGAAAGGGTGTTATCACGGCGGCAAGCTTTGATCCCGTATCCTATGCAATGGCCGAAGCCATAAGACAGTTTAATGAATCCGATAACGGAGGCTTTATCGTTCTGGATCCAAGATATGACTACGATACTGTCGCAGCATCGGTAGTTCGTGATCCTGATATGACTGATTCAGATTATGATCTTGCGGTCAGATCTGCGATGATGAGCAGTCTGTCGATCGACCTTCTGGCAGGCGACGGTCCTGACCTTATCCTTGGTGCACTGAACTATACTCAGCTCAACAAAGAGGAACTGCTCCTTGATCTGTCTGAAGATGTTCAGGTTGAAAACGTATATGACAATATAATGGGATTCGCAAAGACAGGAGATAAACTCTATCAGGTTCCGTTGGCTTTCGGACTTGAAGGAACTCTGGCATATTCCGATTCCGTAGATACAAGCGTCCCCGGGTTTACTTTCGAGAGCTACAGAGAATATGTGAGCGGTCCCTGTAACGGCAGAGATCCCAATAGAATGACAAAGCTCGATTTCCTCGGTACGTGTATAGCCGAGATGAGCGATAACTTCAGGACTGATGACGGATTTGATTTTAATAACGACGAATTTGCTCAGGTGGCGGCATTTGTTAAGGATCTCATCCTCCCGACAGAAGATGAACTGCTCGAAGAAGAGATGCTGTATCTTAGCTCTACTTATTCACCCGAGCCCGAGTTCGTTAATATCACTTCCGGTATGGAACTTCTGAAAGTGACTCATAATGACATAAATGACAGAGTGGTGATGGGATTTCCTTCTATAGAGCCCAGGGGACTCATGGTCAATGTCTTACAATCTGTCGGCGTATCGGCTGCAACTAAGTCACCGACGGCCTGCAAGAGCTTTGTAAATATGCTGGTCGGAGAAGATTTCCAGACTCTCTTTGCGAAATATGACGGAATCTCCGTAAACAGTGCTGCCCAGGAGACTGCCTGCAGGTCATTTGCCGAGAGAACCAATTATGCTTTCGAGGCTATCTCGGCAGTATGGACGATCGAGAATATAAAACTGCTTCAGGTCTTTGATACGACAGTTGATGCAGATGAATTCGTGGCTCAGATGGACGGATATATCAGGAATGCTTCCGGTATCCGTATGAACGACGACGCCGCTGTTGAGATCATCATAAGAGAGGAGATACAGGCATATTTCGCGGATCAGAAGACGATCGAGGAGGTAATGGGCATCATCCAGAACAGAGTCGATACATATGTCAGCGAGGTTGGAGGATAAAATAAACTTGATTGCGTACAGATGTCACGAACGTGACACAATTATTGACCGCAAAGCCCGAAATTCGGTTATTTGTGACAATGTACACATTCCGTTAATAAGTCGCGTTGTTCGTTAATATTTTGTTTACAAAACTTCGAAACAGGTTCACATTCCATAGGTATACTCAAATCATAAAGAACAGAGAGTTCCTTACAGAAGTTGAGTTTGAATTGAGTTTGTATTGAGTTTGTCAAAGGTCCCGATAAAGATCGGGACCTTTTTTATTGCATGTGGTTTCCTATAAATGCCTGTTATTATTGGGTTTGTTGCGGTAAAGATAGACTTTTGTCTATTGATTGCCGGAGGCTGCGCGCCTTATTATCTCTTCGGGGATACCCTTATAGAGTTCACAAAGGCGCTCGAATTGCTTGATTATGTCAGTTGTCATGCCTTTTCTGATCCAGTCGATAGCCTGACCGAACGCAAGGCATGTGTGATAGTGGATAAGAAGGGCCTTGTCCTGATCTGAGATACTGATATCCCTGCACAGGGTTTCGAAGTACTCGGTGATAACATGTTCGCTTATCTGCATGAAGTACTGATTGAAAATATCCCTGTTGCTGGAATTATAAAGATGCATTACGGCTCTTTTGTGACGCAATGTGAACTCAAGAGCCGTAAGAATAGCGGATTCAATGCTTTCGAAAGTATGGTGAGCCGAGATTATCGTTTCTGTCTGCTCGATGATGATGCTCTCGATAAGTGTAGGGAGATCTGCGTAGTGATAATAGAACGTGTTTCTGTTGACGCCGCTTTCTGCAACGATGTCCTTGACCGTGATCTGAGATAACGGTCTTTCTTCCAGAAGCTTTAGAAATGTTTCTTTGATAAGCAGATCCTTTGATGTACCCATGCGGTAATTGTAGCACAAAAAACAAGGCTGTACGGATCTTGCCGTACAACCTTGCTTAAAAGGGATGGGTTAAGTTCCTGATATCAGGCGAATCCGTGCTCTTCCATGAAGTTGTAAAGGTTCTTCTTTCCGAGCTGCTCCTCCTTGCCTCTGATCATGAAGAGTACGATCGTGAGGATTGAGGAAACTATAAGTATAGACAACAGTATTGCTATGCACTTGCTGCACTCTTCGCCGCCGCCAATCGTGCTCCTGAATGCGGTTACCGTATATGTGAACGGCATGAACCTGTTCAAAGCCTGTGCAAGAGGTCCCGAGATCTCGAGGGGATATGTTCCGGCAGAACCCGCGAGCTGCAGTACCATGAAGATCAGCATAAGGAAACTTCCGACCTTGCCGAGGAGTACGTTGAAGAAATACATGAGTGACATGAAAGCCATCGATGCCAGGCAGGCAACTGCAACCGTTCCTGCAAATCTTATGGGCTCAAATCCGAGTCTTACGTGAAGGATCATCACGAGGAGAACTGCCTGAAGGATAGCCATGGGATAAATTACGCTGGCCTTGCTGAGCCACCATGCGAATCCGCCGGATAAGTTATCGTGCTTTGTAAGAGGATACATGAGGCAGAAGGCGAGGGAAGCTACCCAAAGACCGACTGACATCATGTAGGCTGCCATTGCATGACCGTTATCCGCAACCTCCGTGATACGAGTCTCGTTAGTCTCTACGGGATCGGACATCATGGAAGCATTATCGGATGTCATGGAAGCCGATTCGATCTCTGCCGCACCGTCAAGGAGACCGCTTTGAAGTTCACCGGTTCCGTCAGACAAAGCAGGCAATGAGTCGACAAGTTCCGAAGTTCCGTCTGCGAGCTGCTGAGTTCCGTCGAGCAGATCACCGGCTCCCGTATTAAGAGTTGCGGCTCCTTCGGTAAGTGCATCTGCACCGTTTATGAGAGCCGTATTGTTTCCCGTAAGTTCCGTAGAACCGCTGTAGAGTCTGTCTGCACCGTTTCTTACCTGGGCTACGCCGTTTACGAAAGTATTCGTTCCGCTCGCAAGTGCTCCTGCACCCTGATCGACCTGATCGATACCGTCTGCAAGTGCCGCAGCACCCTGCGATACACTCTGTGCACCCTCATTTACCTGAGAAGCGCCGTCGGCTGCAGCAGATGCACCGGCCGCGAGGTCATTCGCGCCCTGCGAAAGAGCTTCCGCACCCTGTGCCGCGGACTCAAGCCCGTCGGAAAGAGCAGGGACTGAAGCGTTGAGTGCAGACGCACCGGATGCGAGTGAAGATGCTCCGGAAGTCAGCGCAGAACTGCTCGAGTCGAGTTGGCCGAGACCTGCCGTTACCTGATCGGCACCGGCTGCAAGAACGGGAACATTAGCATTAACTGCCGAGATACCATCATTGAGCTGTCCGTAACCGGTAACAAGACTTGATGTATATGCTGCGAGCTGTACCCAGTAAGGATCACCGGTAGCTGCCATGGACTGAACATACTGGTCGATCTGAACGATGCTTGCGTTGATATTCTGTGAACCTGCAGCGAGATCGGATGTTGCATTGTTCAATTCGTTGAGTCCCGATGACACCTGTGAAGCGCCGCTGTATGCCGCGGATACTCCCGTTGTGTATGTGTCTATGCCCGCTGACAGGTTAGAGGCACCCTGATCGAGTGCGTTGATACCGTCGGTAAGAGCCGGGATATTATCCGTGATCGTATTAAGTCCGTTGCTCAAGTCTCCGGCACCTGCTGCGAGTGTCGAAGCGCCGTCGGAAAGTGCTGCGGTTCCCGATGCGAGATCTGAAGTTCCCGCGTAAAGAGTAGCCGTACCTGCCGAAAGGGAAGATGCACCGGTGCTCAGAGCTGCAGTACCGTTCGATAATGCTACGGCACCGTTATTTAAGTCGCTTGCACCTGTTGAAAGAGTACCGATGGCGGCATCAAGTGTTCTTATTCCCGAATTGAGTTCATCTGCTCCGTCGAGGTATCTGTGGATACCGTCATTAAGTGCAAATGCACCGTGATAAAGATCGTCAGTTCCGTTGCTCAGAGCAGCAGCTCCGCTGTTAAGTTCTGCCGCGCCGTCGTTAAGTGCTACGGCACCGTCATTTAATCTGCTCTCACCGTCGAGGAGTTGTCCTGCTCCGTCGGCTGCATCGTACATGCCGTCGCAGATCACGCCGAATTGCTCGAACATCGTTTCTGCATATGTCTCTGATACTTTCTGCTGAAGGCTCATCTCGATCTTTGTCATGGCAGATTCCGAGAGCTTCATCGCAACATAGTTTGTCGCCGGATCCGTCTCGTAGAGAAGTTCCATCTTCTCTGGATCTTCCGTCGTGACTGTAGATGCCCTGTAAGAGAAATCCTCGGGGATAGTAACTACCATGTAGTATGTTCCTGCGCGAAGACCGCTTTCGGCATCCGAAGCATCAGTGAACCTGAAATCAAGTGAACCGTCTTCTCTGAGGTTATCGACAAGGTCATCACCTATATGAAGTTCCTTGCCGTTATACTCCGCACCTTTGTCGAGATTTACTACCGCTACGGGCAGCTTATCGAGCTCTCCGTACGGATCCCACATGGATGCCAGGAAGAATCCCGCATAGATCGACGGGATCAGCATTATCGCCGCGATCACCACTATGAGAAGCGGGTTGTGTATGAGTCTTTTCCATTCCTCTCTTATCATCTTTTTTCACCCCTTTTTTCTTGATCGCCCCGATACTATTACTTTCAAAGATCGGCAACAATAGACAGAAATCTCCGTGTGTCTGAAACTGTGCTACAATATCTGAAAAACAAAAAGAGCAGGAGTCTATCAGCTATGCAGTGGATCGAGATTACGATAACTACTACGGAAGATGCATCGGATGCTATTTGCGAGATGCTTTCACAGATCGGAGCCGACGGTATCGCGGTAAGCGATCCTTATGAGATCGCAAGGATCATCGAAGATCCCGATTCTTTAGCATATGCCGATGAAGGATATATCGAATCACTAGGATCTGATGTCACGGTCAAGGCGTATTTTGCAGAGTTTGATGACGGCGTAAGGCTCGGGCCGAAGAACGAAGAATATGTCGATCCTAACGGCGTAGGAATGATCTACGGTAATATCGCGGATAAGACGATGCCTGCAAAGAATGCATTAAAGCTCATCGAAGATAAGCTCGCCGAGATCGGACAGTTCCTTCCCGTAGGCCGGGGTCTTACGGGACACAGATATGTACAGGATAAGGACTGGGAAAATGAGTGGAAGAAAGACTACACTTCTTTCGAGATCTCCGACCGCGTTTTGATCTGTCCTTCCTGGGAGGAAGCGGAAGTTAAGGAAGGCCAGATCGTTGTAAAGCTCGATCCCGGATCCGCTTTCGGAACGGGAACTCATGAGACTACATCCATGTGTGCCGAGATACTCGATAAGCTCATAAAGCCTGAAGATAAGATCCTCGATCTCGGTACGGGTTCGGGTATACTCGCTATCATCTGCGATAAGCTCGGTGCCGGCCATGTCGAAGCAGTGGATATCGACCGCCTCGCAGTGGACGTCGCTGAAGATAACTGCAGGAATAACGACTGTGCGGATATCGACTGCTATACCGGCGAGCTCAAGGATGCTAAGAATTCGGATTATACATTGATCGTTGCCAATATTATCGCGGACATCATCGCCGCTATCGCTCCCGATGTTCCGGCACGCCTTGCTCCCGGAGGAAAGTTTGTCTGCTCTGGCATAATCAATACCAAGAAGGATAAGGTTGAGGCTGCTCTTGCTGCTGCAGGATTTACGATCCTCGAAAAGCACGAGAAGAACGACTGGATGGCATATATCTGCACTCTGGAGAACTGATGACAGAAATGTCGCTCCGGCTGTCGCTCAAATATGCCGATCGAGCGACATGGTGAGCGACTTTCCTCGATTTTTGCATTTTCTGTCGCTCAGAAAGCGATAAAGAGCGACACGATGAGCGACATTCGCCGCGCTTGACAGAATCTGAACTGACAATTAGAATTGAAAACAGTTTGATAAACAAAACCGATCGATTCGGGAGTAGTAGTCGGACAAGATCTGAGTAGGAGAGAGCCGTCGGCGGTGAGATGACGGTACGAAGATCCCGATGAATGGACCCGATGACGGGCGGCCAGGAAATGGGCCGACGGGAACCTTGTCCGTTATCAGGAAGGCACGTTTGTTGGAACGTGAAAGAGTGGATCGCGATGAGCGATCAATGATAGGTGGTACCGCAGGAATATTCTTGCCCTATATCGAGTGATCGATGTAGGGCATTTTTGTTGCTTCGATAATTGATCCAACACTGCCACCAATATTTATCAAAGGAGGGCCCTGAAGATGGCCAGAGAACCGAAAAGAATATTCCTTACTGAGGAGGAGATGCCCAAGCAGTGGTATAACGTCCGTGCAGACATGAAGAATAAGCCTGCACCGCTCATCCATCCCGGTACGCACGAGCCCCTTACACTTGAGCAGATGACACCTATCTTCTGCGAGGAACTTTGTAAGCAGGAACTCGACAACGACACTAAGTATATCGATATCCCCGAAGAGGTTCAGGAGTTCTATAAGATCTTCAGACCTTCACCTCTTATCAGGGCATATGAGCTCGAAAAGGAGCTCGGAACACCCGCTAAGATCTACTATAAGTTCGAGGGTAATAACACATCAGGATCCCATAAGCTCAACTCTGCTGCAGCTCAGGTCTACTACGCTAAGAAGCAGGGCCTTACATCTCTTACGACGGAGACGGGCGCAGGTCAGTGGGGTACTGCTCTTGCAATGGCATGTAAGCATTTCGACATGCCTCTTACCGTATACATGGTAAAGTGCTCCTACGAGCAGAAGCCTTACAGAAAGGCTATCATCGAGACATTCGGTGCGGATATCATCCCTTCTCCTTCCGAGACGACCAAGGTAGGACGCGAGATCCTCGCTAAGCATCCCGGAACTACAGGTTCCCTCGGCTGCGCTATCTCCGAGGCTGTTGAAGTAGCAACATCTACTGAAGGATGCAGATACGTACTCGGTTCTGTTCTCAATCAGGTCGTGCTTCACCAGTCCATCATCGGTGAGGAAGCTAAGCTTCAGATGGCAAAGATCGACAAGTATCCTGATATCGTTATCGGCTGCGCAGGCGGCGGCTCGAACCTCGGAGGCATCATGGCTTCGTTTATGAGAGATAAGCTCGAGGGCAAGAAGGCTCCTAAGTTCATCGCAGTAGAGCCCGCTTCCTGTCCTTCCATGACAAGAGGTACATATGCTTACGATTTCTGCGATACGGGTCACGTTACTCCTCTTGCAAAGATGTATACTATCGGTTCCGAGTTCATCCCCGCACCTTCACATGCAGGCGGACTTCGTTACCACGGCATGAGCCCTATTATCTCACAGCTCTATCACGACGGTCTTATCGATGAGGCTAGAGCAGTCGAGCAGACGAGAGTATTCGAGGCTGCTAACCTCTTTGCAAAGACAGAGACTATCCTTCCCGCACCCGAGTCTTCACATGCTATCCGCGTAGCCATCGACGAAGCTCTTAAGTGCAAGGAGACGGGGGAGGAGAAGACTATCCTCTTTAACCTCACGGGAACAGGCTTCTTTGATATGTCTGCTTATATGTCATATCTTGAAGGTTCTATGAGCAATTTCATCCCTTCTGATGAGGATATCAAGACCGGTATCTCTCAGCTTCCTCAGGTGGAAGGTTGATCACGACACTACCATAAGTTTTTTGCTTACGTTAACGGAAGGATCGTCCATTGGACGGTCCTTCTTTTTGCTTGATAGATCAATCAGAGTGAACGATAGATCAATTCGCTCAAAAGCGTTGTGCCACAGGCGTTACAGGGCGATCGTCGGTCGATTATCAAAGATATTTAGGCAACATGCAAAAAGGAAATAAAAACCAAGAGTGCATAATGCACAAAAATACCAGTGCTAAATGGTCAAAGGTCTTTATTGTTATGGCAGGTGGGATGTGTCAAACTTAACTTGAAAAGAAATGTGTGAGGACAATTGATGAAAACAGTAGCTGCGATCTCTGACTCTATAGAGAACTCTATATACGACCCCGGAAGGAGCGTAATTACGATCAAGGATATGCAGCTTGATCCTGTTGTAATGGTGTCCAGAGTTTATGACGGCGACGGTGAGTTTGAATCGATAGACGTAAGTGAGATCATCGACGCTGCTTTCAGTGAATGTGATATAGCTGCAGTGAGTGTCGGATACCTGACGGATGATTCCGTTATCAGCTATCTGGCAGGAAAGCTCAGCAGCGGAGAACATGCTCCCGTAGTCGCACGTCCTTCCATGATCTCCGATGACGGTGATATCCTCGTCGATGAGAGCGTATATCATGCTTTTGCAGATCATCTCATGAAGCATATCAAGACTGTCATCGTTAATTCATACGAAGCGGAGCTTCTGAGCGGCTTTGAATGCGTTATGGAAAGCGACTACATGAGAGCCGCAAAGAAGATCCATAATACTTTCGGCTGTCATGTGATCGTTACCGCGAGTGAACAGACGGGCGGTAAGCTCATAGCCTGTGTAGGCGATAAGTCCTCATGGATGGATCTTCCCAAATATGCGGAAGGATTCGAGCCTCATAAGTATGCACTTTCTTCTGCTATCGCATGTGGATATGCACACGGATTTTCGAGTATCGAATCGATAGAATTCGCACTTGGATTCTGTACCGGCAACAAGAAGATAGAAGACCTGATCGGAACACCCGAGCCCGAGGATCCCGTTAAGGCGGAAAAGCCTGCCGAGAACATCTCTTTCGTATCCCCGGGGAAAGCTCTTCGCGATATCGCGAGAGGGTTTAATTCCGAGTTCAAGTCTACGGAGGATCGTCCCGCTCCCGCAGTAACCAGCGTGATCGACGAAAATCTTAATAAGCCCCGCGGAGAAGTATCGGGTCTTACGGCTCCTGCAAAGAGCGTATCCGATACGGTTACGGAGCTTCAGGCTCTCAAGGAGCGTCTCGAAAAGCTCAGAGGTGCCGCAGGTAATTCCGGAGCTTGAAATTCAAAATCTGATAAACAAAAGGAGGACCTCGATTGAGATCCTCCTTGTGATTTATCAGGATTCTGCAACTCCCGGTTCAGGCGTGAAGTTTGCCATGACGGTCGATGATCTTCGAAGAAGGACGATATACATGACCGCGGATGTCAGGGCGCCAAGAAGAAAGACTGCGATGTAGATCACGCTGAAGAGAGCGGTCCTGAACAGATATCTTCTTGCGAAGTCGACGACGATCAATGTGATAGCGGTGCCTGTATAAACGCCTACCAATGTATCCCAGGAGCGGGAGAGAGAATAATCGATAGTACGAAGGCAAGTTGTCATGCCTTGTGAGAATTTCTTGATGATAAAGATCCTCGTGGCGATGGGAAATGCCACCAGAGCTACCGCGCGGATATCCAGTACGAGCATGAGCAGGTGCTCCGGGATAGTACATACAAGCAGGACGATGCCTGCGGTCAGGAACCTGTCATCGTGCTTAGAGAGCAGCAAGATCATTATGGAATCAGTTATGGCGACACCGAACATTATGAGCCATATGATAAAGTTCATCAGTGCAAGTGCCGGTATAGGAAGCACATTTGCGAGAACGCGCGTATAGTTAGATATCGAAAATATAGTGAGCAATATGCCTTGAGCTACCGTAAGCCAAAATATCAACCTGAGCTTCTTGCTCATCTCTATGCTTCGGCGAAGATCAGCCTTTTTCTGTCCTTCGGAAAAGATCCCCATTTACTAACCCTCCAAGATTAAGATCACGGAGTATTATACAGATTTTTTGATAAATACAAAAGGAGGACCTCAAGATGAGATCCTCCTTTTTATTTTGCTGCCGTAGATCTGTATCAGCTCGTCTTCGTGGGAAGGTAAGGGATCAGCGACATCGCTAGGTTGATGACGGGCATAGTCTGTATCCATACGCGACCGGGACCTGTTACCTTGGTGTTAAAGAGACCTTCACCGCCGAAGAGGAGGTTCATGCCGCCTTTTACCATCTGGACATCCATGTCGACCGACTCGTCCATCATGGCAAGATAACCTGTGTCGATATACATCGATTCGCCTGCTGCGAGCTCATACATACATGCATCACCGTCTATCTCTACGAAAGCGGTACCGTTACCCGAGAGCTTCTGCATGATAAATCCCTCGCCGCCGAAGAGTGACGCGCCAAGCTTTTTCTTGTAGGCGATAGAGAGCTCGACTGAGGTCTCTGCTGCCAGGAAGCCTGACTTTTGTACGATCATAGAAGAACCGGGTCTGATATCAAGAGGGATGATCTTGCCCGGAAAGCTGGAAGCGAAAGCGATATAAGCTCCCTGCGTCTTTGCCGTGTATACGTTCTGGAATAAGGATTCACCTGATAAAAGTCGCCCGAAAGCCTTGCCGACGGAGCCGCCCTTGGTCTGCATCTCAAGACCGGAGCTCATCCAGCTCATGGAGCCGCGCTCGGTGATGAGCGACTCGCCCTGGTTCAATGTGCAGATAGCAACGGGAAACGGTGTTCCTTTGATCTCATATTGCATAGTTCTCTACCTCCTTAGTGTTCATAAGTCCATTTTATCCATAGTATGTTACAATCCTTACATGACCAGGTTATTTGTAGATTACAAGATAGAAGAAAATACGGACTTTGCCCTCGATAAAGAGGATTCCAGATATATCTCCTCCGTTCTTCGAATGAGGGTCGGAGAAGAACTCATCGTAGTAGATAAGGACGGATATGAGATTCTTTCGTCAGTCGTAACTTTATCTAAAGACGAAGTGATCCTTCGTGCGGTAAAAAGATCAGAGAACATCTCCGAATCTCCTTGCAGAGTTACTCTTTACCAGTCGGTCTCCAAGGGGGAGAGGATGGATCTTACTATTCAGAAGTCGGTAGAGCTTGGTGTATTTAAGATCGTTCCGGTATTCTCCGTAAGATGTGTCGTAAAGCCGGGTAAGGACAGCAAGATCGACCGCTGGCAGAAGATCGCCCTTGAAGCGGCAAGACAGTCGGGAAGAGGTATCATCCCCGAGGTTGCTTCCCCTATGAGTTTTAAAGATGCATTAAAAGATGCGGAAGATAAGGCGATTAAGCTCTTTCCCTGGGAAGAGGAACACGGTCAGACCTTAAAGCAGGTGATAGACGGTATGACATTTGACTCGGCCGCCGTATTCATAGGACCCGAAGGGGGATTCTCGGAAGAAGAAGCACAGGCGGCGAAGGATGCAGGCTTAAGCCTCGTGACGCTGGGCAGGAGGATATTAAGGACTGAGACGGCCGGACCTGCCGTTCTTGCAATGCTCCTGTATCACAATGAGCTTTGATGTGCTATAATACATGATCGCAATATTATAATTAAAGGAGGTCCATAACATGAAGTTACAGGCACCAAAGGGAACCAAAGACATCCTGCCGTCGGAGATATACCGCTGGCATAAAGCGAGGAAGGGGTTCCATGATGTATGCCATTCATTCGGTTATGAAGAGATCTCCATCCCTACATTTGAAGATACTAACCTCTTCCAGAGAGGTGTCGGTGATACTACCGACGTTGTCCAGAAGGAGATGTATACCTTCGAGGACAAGGGCGGCAGGAGCA
The DNA here is from genome assembly GCA_900111435.1 of Ruminococcaceae bacterium KH2T8. Classification (NCBI taxonomy): domain Bacteria; kingdom Bacillati; phylum Bacillota; class Clostridia; order Eubacteriales; family Oscillospiraceae; species Ruminococcaceae bacterium KH2T8. The sequence continues at coordinate 709,000 of FOIY01000001.1, read as the reverse complement.
TCACATTAAGACCCGAGGGTACAGCCGGTGTCGTTCGAAGCTTTATCGAGAACGGAATGACATCTATGCCCAGTCCCATCAGGATGTTCTACGATATCACCGCTTTCAGATATGAGAATGTCCAGAAGGGAAGATACAGAGAGTTCCACCAGTTCGGACTTGAGGCTTTCGGATCAGAAGGTCCCGCTATCGATGTAGAGATCATCTCCATCGTTAACGTCTACTTTAAGCAGATGGGATTAAAGCACATTGCACTTCACATCAATTCCATCGGATGCCCCAAGTGCCGTGCGGCATATAATGAGCTTTTGAAGGAGCACTTCAGACCTCACATGGATACGATGTGCGAGGACTGTAAGAACAGATTCGAGAGAAATCCTCTTCGTATGATCGACTGTAAGGTTGACGCTGAGAAGGATGTAGTTAAGAATGCTCCCAGACTCATAGATCATCTCTGTGACGAGTGCCGCGAGCATTTCGAAGGCGTTAAGGCAGGACTTGAGGCAGTAGGCATCGAATATACCATCGATCCCAATATCGTAAGAGGTCTTGATTACTATACGAGAACGGTATTTGAGTTCGTTTCCGAGAACGTTGGTACACAGGGTACCATCTGCGGCGGAGGAAGATACGACGGTCTCGTAGAGAGCGTCGGAGGTCCTCATGTTCCCGGTATCGGATTTGCCATGGGCGTCGAGAGATTCCTTATGGAGATCGAGGCTCAGGAAGTTCCCTGTGAAAAGCCCGATTACGTTAAGATCTACTTCGCTTCCATGAGTGACGATGCCAAGAAGTTCATCGCCAAGACATGCTATGACCTGCGTCTTAACGGCGTAGGCTGTGAGCAGGATCTTATGGGCAGAGCTTTCCGTGCGCAGATGAAGTACGCAGGTAAGGCCGGCATTCCTTATATGGCAGTCATCGGTGACGATGAACTCGCCTCCGGCAAGATCAAGATCAAGAAGATGGATGACGGCTCCGAGACAGAGGTTGCCGTCGCTGATCTCGTTGAATATTGTAAGAACAATCTTTGATAAGAAAGAAGGTAAATACAAATGTCTGAATCAATAATCGGTCTTAAGAGAAGCAGCATGTGTGCTGACCTTTCCGAGGCAGATGTAGGAAAGAAAGTAACCCTCATGGGCTGGTGCCATAAGTGCCGTGACTTAGGCGGACTTACGTTCATCACTCTCCGTGACAGAACAGGCGAGATCCAGCTCGTTATCACACCCGAATCCTCTGAGGAGATCAGGAACAAGGCTGCTTCCGTAAGAAGCGAATATGTACTTGCCGCAGTAGGTGACGTACAGCTCAGATCCGCTCCCAATGACAAGATGAAGACAGGTAAGATCGAGATCGCGGTAGAGGATCTTCGCATCATCTCCGAGTCCGAGACTCCTCCTTTCTATATCGAGGAAGACGATACTGCCAACGAGCAGCTTCGCCTCAAGTACAGATATCTTGATCTTAGAAGACCCAACATGCAGAGAAATCTCATGCTCCGTCACAAGATCGCAAAGTGCGCACGTGACTACTATGACGAGCAGGGCTTTGTAGAGATCGAGACTCCCATGCTCGGTAAGAGCACACCCGAGGGCGCAAGAGACTACCTTGTTCCTTCCCGTGTAAAGCAGGGATCCTTCTTTGCTCTTCCCCAGTCTCCTCAGCTCTATAAGCAGCTCCTTATGCTCGCAGGATACGACAGATATTTCCAGATCGCTAAGTGCTTCCGTGATGAAGACCTTCGTGCCGACAGACAGCCCGAGTTCACACAGGTAGACCTTGAGATGAGCTTTGTTGATTGCGACGACGTCATGAGCGTTACCGAGGGCTTCCTCGTAAAGGTATTCAAGGATGTAATGAACATCGACATCGAGACACCTATCCGCCGCATCACATGGCAGGAGGCTATGGACAGATACGGTTCCGATAAGCCTGACCTCAGATTCGACATCGAGCTCAAGGATATCTCCGAGATCGCATCCAAGATCGACTTCATGGTATTCAAGGGTGCTCTCGAGGCAGGCGGCTCCGTAAGAGCTGTATGTATCCCCGGCGGTGCTAAGTTCTCACGTAAGGAGATCGACGCACTTGGTGAAGTATGTAAGACATATAAGGCAAAGGGAATGGCTTGGCTCGTTCCTTCAGATGAGCCCCGCGGATCTTTCCTTAAGTTCCTTACACCTGAGAACATCGCTGAGATCAAGGACGCTATGGGTGCAACGGCAGAGGATCTTATCTGCATCATCGCAGACAAAAACAAGGTAGTATACGATTCTTTGGGTGCCCTTCGTATCGAGGCAGCTAAGAAGCTCGGTCTTATCGATCCCAAGGACTTCAAGCTCTGCTGGGTTACTGAGTTCCCTATGTTCGAGTACTCCGAGGAAGAGGGAAGATACATGGCTATGCACCATCCCTTCACATGTCCTATGGATGAAGACCTCGACATGCTCGAGAGCGATCAGGGCAAGGTAAGATCCAAGGCTTACGATATCGTTCTTAACGGTTGTGAGCTCGGAGGCGGTTCCATAAGAATTCATGACAGAGCTCTTCAGATGAGGATCTTTAAGCTCCTCGGATTCACGGAAGAATCCGCTCAGGAGCAGTTCGGTTTCCTTCTTGATGCATTCAAGTTCGGTGTACCTCCTCACGGCGGTCTCGCATTCGGTCTCGACCGTATGGTTATGCTTATGGCAGGAGCTGCTTCCATCAGGGAAGTAATCGCTTTCCCGAAGGTCCAGAACTCTTCAGACCTTATGACGGAAGCACCTTCTCCCGTTGCAGACAAGCAGCTTGAAGAGCTTGCTATCAAGGTTGCTCTTACTGACAATCTCGAAGATGTAGACGATAATATCGTTACAGACTGATAATCGAAAACTGATGAATGATTCGTCCCGTGACCATTGCCGGTCGCGGGACGCTTTTTATTGGAAATTCTTTGACATATCTGCCTGCGATGCGAATAATAAAATCTCATAGATTGAAGTTGGGATAGCTTGATCGATTTTTGCCCGGAGGCTGATTCAATGAATTGTTTTTATCATGTGGAAGAAGATGCGGTGGCAACCTGCCAGCGCTGCGGTAAGGGACTCTGCCACGACTGTGCTGCAAAGCACACACCCTGTTACTGCGAAGAGTGCTTTTAAGCTGTAAGTATTGCGGCTATCGAGGAGCAGGAGGAAGAAGAAAAGGAGTATCGTTCACAAAAGAAGCGTTCCAGAGCTGCTCGTAATGCTCGAAAGAGGGATGCTCTTATCGATACTAATGCCGAGATGATCAAGGCGATCATCATAGGTCTCGCAGCATATGCGGCAGGCGCGATTGCATTTTATCTTATCGGCGTTGAAGTCGGAGCCGGAGAAGCAGGAAACGCATATCTTAAGGAAGCCTTTCAGGCCTGCTTTATTTTCTTCTTTGTTCCTTTTGGCTGGAGTGCTATCTCATGGCTTGAAAGTAAGATAATGCCGAATCTCTTTTTCCCTATAGGGTTGATGCTCATGTATTTCGGTATCAAGCTTAGTCTTTCGCTTATAATCGGTATCCCGATGTTCCTTGTACAGGTCATCAAGTGGCTCATAGGGCTCATCAGAGCGGCGGCTACGAAATAAAGAAACCTCATGTCCCCGGTCTTCACTGAAGATCGGGGATCTTTGCATGTTATACTAGTGGGCGAGAAAGATCATCGGGGGTAGAAGATGAGTAAGAACAGTTCAGGTTTCAGATTTACTAAGGAAACGGCGATCATCATCGCGGGATTCGCGCTGGAGGCAGTAACCTCTTTTGTTGATATGCCCGACGGGATCGTCCGCAAGGTTCTTATCATCGGCGGATTGCTACTGATCTTCACGGGCATGATCATGGTCCGCCTGAATAATCCTTATTCCGACAGTACGGAATCTCTGGTCGCAGATGATGTCAGGTTCGATTTCGAAGGGCATTTCAACGAATACAGGAACGTCCTTTCGAGAAAGAAAGGCTCCATAAAGTACTCGACCTGGAGAAACGATATCCTGAAGAAGTACAGAAAGTTCGGCGATGAATCTGATACGAAGAAGAAAGCCATCTCGCAGGATGTCAGGTTCTATCTTAAGGAGAGCAGAAGAAAGTCAGCCGAGAAGGTAGAGACGGTAAAGACCATACTGATCCCTGCCGAATTCGGTATCGTTGCATCGCTTTATGAGCTCGATATATCTTATCTGTCGGGAGAGATGCGCCTTTTCCTTGTCATACTGTTATCGATCGTCCTTTGTACGGTATGTTCTGTAGAGATCAATACGGGAAACAAGGTCATAAAGTTTATCGATGACTTCAGCGAGATACTCGAGATACCGATCGAATGAGCTGAAAGCTCCAAGATGCTTGTGTTATGCCTCATTTCAGATACAAATATCGCCCCTGAAGTGTTAAAATATATAGGATTTAGAAGATTTGAGGTCAATAATAGTGAACGATTCTGAATATAATGGTTTTGGGGAAGAAGAGATAACGGAGTTTACTCCGACTGAATTCTCATATGGTGACAGCACTCCTTCGACATCTTCGGCAGTTCCCGAAGAGATCCCGGTAGAAGTGATGTTCGGCGATGAGAAGCCTAAGCGCAGGAAGACTTCCGAAGTATCTTATGAGGATAAGATACCCGTTGAGTTTAAGGAAGATAAGGATGACGATAAGGACGGAGAGCCTAAGGGTAAGAATGCCGTTGTAAAGGAGATAATGTCCTGGGTAAGGACTATCGCGATCGGCGTGCTCGTAGGTGTATTCCTCGTAGTATTCGTTGTTCAAAGAGATAATGTTTACGGTGACTCGATGGAGCCTACTCTCTATAGCGGTGATGTCGTATTTACTGAGAAGATATCCACATATTTTCACAGTTATGAGAGGGGCGACATCGTTATCCTCGACGGAGAAGGCATGGAAGGCTACGACAGGGATGAATACCTGATCAAGAGAGTCATCGGACTTCCGGGAGAGACGATCAGGATCGCTGACGGCTGTGTGTATATCAAGCCCGTTGATTCCGATGAGTTCTTCCTTCTTGAAGAGCCTTATATCGCTGATGAGGTACAGACTCTGATGATGACAGCCGGTATCGAGAAGGGCTACGATGAGATCACTCTCGCAGATAATGAGTATTACTGCATCGGAGATAACCGTCCCGTAAGTAAGGACAGCAGGATCTTAGGACCCTTTACCGAAGACAGGATCAAGGGTATCGCGATCATCTCGGTATTTCCTTTCGAGCATTTCGGATTGATCGGATAAAAGAACTTAAAAGATAAGATGGGGTATTATGGAACGACAGGAACACATAAGGAATTTTTGTATTATTGCGCATATCGATCACGGTAAGTCCACTCTTGCCGATCGTCTCATAGAACACACGGGTGTAGTCGAAAAGAGGGAGATGCAGGCGCAGATCCTCGATAATATGGATATCGAGAGAGAACGCGGCATCACGATCAAGTCTCAGGCTACGCGTATGGCATATAAGGCTCAGGACGGAAATGAATATATCCTGAACCTTATAGACACTCCCGGTCACGTTGACTTTAACTATGAAGTATCAAGATCACTTGCCGCTTGTGACGGTGCTATCCTCATAGTAGATGCCGCTCAGGGCGTAGAGGCACAGACTCTTGCCAATGCATATCTTGCGGTAGACAGTGACCTTGAGATATTGCCGGTCATCAATAAGATCGACCTTCCTTCGGCTCGTCCCGAAGAGATAAGAAACGAGATTGAGGATGATATCGGACTTGAAGCATCCTACGCTCCGTGTATCTCAGCTAAGAACGATATAGGTATAGACGATGTGCTCGAAGGCATCATCAAGTATCTTCCTTCGCCTTCGGGTGATGAGGAGAAGCCTCTTCGTGCACTGATCTTCGACTCCAAGTACGATTCCTATAAGGGCGTTATCGTATCCGTAAGGATCAAGGAAGGCTCTGTAAGGATGGGCGATAAGATCCGCATGATGCATACGGGCAAGGAGTTCGTCATTACCGAGCTCGGATATTTCCATCCCGGCGAGTACGTTCCTTCCGACTGCCTTCTTACGGGCGAAGTAGGATATATCTGCGCGTCTATCAAGAATGTCAGCGATACGGCTCCGGGTGATACGGTTACACTTGCGGATAATCCTGCTCCCGAGCCTCTTGAAGGATATAAGAGCATTCAGCAGATGGTATTCTGCGGTATCTACCCCGTAGATGGAGCCAAGTACGGAGACCTTCGCGATGCTTTGGAGAAGCTTCGTCTTAATGACGCGGCGCTTTCATTCGAAGCAGAGACATCCGCGGCTCTCGGATTCGGATTCAGATGCGGCTTCTTAGGACTTCTTCACTACGAAGTAATTCAGGAGAGGCTCGAAAGGGAATTCAACCTCGACCTTATCTCTACGGCACCTTCCGTTATCTACAAGGTATATAAGACGGACGGTACCATGGTGGAGGTAGATAACCCCACGAACCTTCCAGATGTATCCGAGATAGAGTATATGGAAGAGCCTGTGGTCAACTGTACGATAATGCTCCCCAAGGACTATGTAGGAAATATCATGGAGCTTTGCCAGGACAGAAGAGGCGAGTATAAGGACATGAAGTACCTTGACGACAAGAGAGTCATGCTCCACTACAGGATGCCGTTAAACGAGATAATCTACGACTTCTTCGATGCATTGAAGTCCAGGACAAGAGGTTATGCTTCTCTCGACTACGAGATGGCAGGCTATGAGAGGTCAAAGCTCGTTAAGCTCGACATCCTCTTGAACGGTGATCCCGTTGACGCATTGTCATTCATCGTTCATGCCGATAAGGCATATGCGAGAGGACGCCGTATGGCCGAAAAGCTCAAGGAGAATATCCCGAGGCAGCAGTTCGAGGTTCCGATCCAGGCCTGCATCGGAGGTAAGGTCATCGCAAGAGAGACGATCCGCGCATTCCGTAAGGATGTTCTTGCCAAGTGCTACGGCGGTGATATCACTCGAAAGAAGAAGCTCCTCGAAAAGCAGAAGGAAGGCAAGAAGAGAATGCGTCAGGTAGGTTCCGTAAACGTACCTCAGGAAGCATTCATGAGCGTCTTAAAGCTCGACGAAGAATAATGATACAAAATTCCGGACACCGTTATCGCAGATGCTGTGATAACGGTGTTTTTACTTTGTGGTACAATATATGCATGCTTAGATTTTAAGGAGGTCTGTATGGAAAACTTTACGATCTGCAATTGTATGAACGTTACGTACTTTGATGTTGAGGACGCTCTCCATCAGCATGAGAAGTTCTCCGATGTTGAAGAATCTTTCAATGCCGTACAGGCCATCACTCACTGTTCGACGGGATGCGGCGGTTGTCATGACAAGATCATGGATGCCATCTCCGAGATCATGAGCAAATAAGATCTGTTTGGAGAGAATGGGTTAGTTTTGAAGTATAAAAAGCTTACAGCAATATTATTGATCGCTTCCCTGGCTGTCGGTACAGTGACCGCCTGTGATAGTAATGATGATGCTATCGGCGGTGGCGGTTCCGACGAAGTAGTAATATCTCTGCCTTCGGATGAGACAGAGGAGACTGAAGAGACCACGACTTCACAGGAGCCGGAGGTTCTTGATGTCATCATGTATGCGGTCAGGAAGGGTGTCATAAAGGACGATGCTTCGGTAAGCGGCAATGCTCTGGCTACATTTGAGGTCGGTGACAGCTTCCACGTTGTGGGAATAACCGGTAACAGCTATGTAGTCGAGATGCCTGACGGAAGCGTCGGATATATCGTTGCTTACAAATTATCGATCGATGCACCTATCGATCCCGATACACTCGTAGTAGTTGTTGACGGTGATGAGACCGAGGAGACTACCACTGAATCTTCAGAAGCTGATGCGGAAGAAACGCAGGCTCCTTCTTCGGACGACGGGGCAGCGCCCGCACCTGCAGAGACTGAAGCTCCCGCGCCTGTAAGCAGCGGTCCTGACCTCAGCGTTACTTATAACGGAAATACTGTCAGCGCCTATGAAGTTGACGGTTACGGAACTGTTTACGGATATTTCGTTGATACTTCCACGTTCAGAAGTCTTGTCAATGAACACAGATCCGAGATCGGTATCACGGAATGGAATTTCTCGGATGCAGACGGAGCTCGTACCAGAGCGATCGAGTGCACCGTGTCTTTTGCGCACGAAAGACCGAACGGTCAGTCGGGGCTGTCGGTGCTCGGAGGCTATGGCGGAGAGATCATATACAGTGCTACAGACAGTAATGGTGCATATAACGGCTTCATGGGATCAGACGGTCACAGGGCCATAATCGAAGATCCTGATTTTGTTAATGCATCTTCAGCCGCGTTCGTTCGAGTTACATGGTCTGACGGAAGCTGGGTCTATTCCGCGAGCAGTCTCGTATGTAACTGCTGGCAGTAAGCTTTCGAATATTTCTCGCTTACAGATAACCCGTGTTATAGGGAGGGGATATGATAACCGTTAATCTTTATTACAAAGGCCAAAACGGCAGTGCCAGAGCATTCGCCAAAGAGATGGAAAAATCCGGGATCGCTGATGCGATCCGTGCCGAAAAGGGAAATCTCAGATATCAGTATTTCACTCCGCTCGATGATCCCGAGACAGTGCTTCTTATTGACTCTTGGACTGATCAGGCCGCGATAGATGAGCATCACGCATCTCCCATGATGAAACAGCTTGCCGAACTGCGCGATAAATACGATCTGCACATGACAGTCGAGCGATTCATAAGTGATGAATATGAGGCGGACAAGAAGTATATAAGAACATGAATGCAAGAGAGTATCTGGAAATACTGCATGTAGCCGAAAGGCTCAAAGATACGCCGCGCCACTGTACTACGACCAAAGGTAAACCCGAGAGCGTAGCGGAACACAGTTGGAGAGTATCGCTCATGGCGTTGCTCCTGAAAGACGAGTTTCCCGATCTTGATATGGATAAGGTAATAAAGATGTGTCTTATCCACGATCTCGGAGAGTGCTTTACGGGCGACATTCCCGCATTTGTTAAGACTGATTCAGACAGGGCTGCGGAAGAAAGATTATTGGATCAATGGGTCAAGTCGCTTCCCTATGAAGTATCAGCTGATCTGTCTGCTCTTTATAAGGAAATGGATGCGCAGGAGACGCAGGAAGCCAAGGTCTATAAAGCATTAGATAAGCTCGAAGCCCTGATCCAGCACAATGAGTCTCCGCTGAGTACATGGTCTGAAAATGAATATGAATTGAATAAGACATATGCCAATGATACGGTCAGATTCTCGGAATGGCTTACAAAACTTCGGGAAGAGATACTTGAAGATACTATCGCTAAGATCGATCAGGAAAGACGGTACCGGGATCCGGGATTGTGAGATCCACGGAAAGCGCATAAGTAGTTAAACAAAACTCCCTTAGGCATCAGAGCCTCAAGGGAGTTTTTGAATCTTGGTGCGGATGACAGGACTTGAACCTGCACGCCGAAGGCACCAGAACCTAAATCTGGCATGTCTGCCAATTTCATCACATCCGCGTCGCCTATGTATTGTACCACAACTTTTTTAAACTAATTGAAACATTACTGCATTGAATCGGATAATACCGAATGATACTCTTGATATGTAAAGTATCTTTAATGTTGATAGTATGGAGGAGTGTATGAGACACGGCTTTAAGCGGATCGCGGCAGCTTTGTTCACTTTGGTCATCTCTCTTGGTGTAGTGATCGGATCAAGTGACGGATATGTAAATGCAAGCACGGTTTCAGTCAACTACGCGGCACATGTACAGAATGTCGGCTGGCAGAACTACGTAGCAGACGGCAGTGAGGCAGGCACATCGGGTAGAGGTCTTCGTATGGAGGCTCTTAAGATGAATGTATCGGGGGACTATAACCTCGGTATCAGATACAGGTCTCACGTTGAGAATATCGGTTGGGAAAACAACTGGAGCGCTAATGACAGCGTTACCGGCACCGTAGGAAGAGGATTAAGGATCGAAGCCATCCAGATCGAGCTTACGGGAACCGACGCAGCTAATTACGATGTTTACTATACACTCCATGTTCAGAATCTCGGTTGGCTCAGATGGGCTAAGAACGGTGAGATCGCAGGTACTACCGGTTGCTCCTTAAGAGTAGAGGGTATCAAGGTCATGATCGTTCCAAAGAACGGTGGAAGCGTCCCTACGAGTGACAGCAGATTTTCACCTAATCCTTCGGCGGATCTTTCGGTCTCCTATAAGGCGCATGTTCAGAACATCGGATGGCAGGGTGAAGTATCTAACGGAAATACCGCCGGTACATCAGGTCGCGGACTTCGAATGGAAGGTATCCAGATCAACGTAACCGGAAATGAGAATGTCGGCGTCAGATATAAGAGCCATATCGAAGATATCGGCTGGGGTAACTGGCAGACTGACGGAGCTACGAGCGGAACTACAGGTCGCGGTCTTCGTCTTGAAGCTATCAGGATCGAGCTTACGGGTCCCGATGCGGATTGCTACGATATCTACTACAGGACACATTGTCAGAACTACGGATGGCTCGGCTGGGCAAAGAACGGTGAGAGCTCCGGTACGGCTTCCTGCAGCTACAGGATGGAGGCTATCCAGATCGTCGTACTTCCTAAGGGCAGCGCTGCTCCCGGCGATACGACAGATCCTTACATGACACGTCCTATCATGGAAGATCCCATGGATATCAAGGCTCAGGACTATACGAGCCCTACTAATTATCTCATCCTCATAGATAAGTCTACTTTCACGGTCGCTATCTACGAAAGAGGCGGCGGATCCTGGGTAAGGGTCGAATCGTTCGGATGTACGATCGGTGCTCCCGGACATGACACCATCGAGGGTGTTTTCCACGTACAGGGAAGAAGATATTACTTTGACTCATACGGCGTCAGATGCTTCTACGCAACGGGCTTCTGCGGCGATTACATGATCCACAGTACCTTGTATAACAAACTTCCGACTCCTTCGTCTCCCTGTGATTCAAGGATCGGTCAGGCTCTTTCTCACGGATGCGTAAGAGTTGAGCTTTCTAACGCTGAGTGGATCTATAACCATATCCCCGGAGGAACAACGGTAGTAGTCTACCACTGATAACATACCTAACGGTTTAGTGAGGTTCATATGAAGAGAACGATCAAGTCAATGTTGGCAGTAACTTTATCGGTTGCTATTTCACTTGTGAGTTTCAGAACAGTAGCGGCGGGCGAACAGCTCGGCGCTACTGATTTTGAGAACGGAGAAGGACTTCCGTGGCATACGTGCGTATCGGGTACGGGAAGTATGGATTTCGAGGTGACGAACGGGCAGTTCGTGATCACGATCAATAATCCGGGCGGAAGGTCCAACGGCGGTCAGGACAGATGGGACTGTCAGTTCAGACACAGAGATCTGACGATCGTGGAAGGTCACCAGTACAGGGTGCAGTATCAGATCACTTCGAGTGAGGATGGTCAGTATTTTACCAAGATCGGTAACTACGACGGTAATATCGAAGTCTGGCACAATAACAGTGACGGTACTGATCTTGATTCTACTTGGGACAGGATCCCGATCTCGGCAGGCGAGACTCAGAATGTAGACCTTACTTTCACCGCGGGACAGACGGTGCAGACAGCGGAGTGGACATTCCACTTAGGTGGTGACGGAACATATACGGACAGCGTATGCTTTCCTGCAGGAACTGTTCTGACTTTCGATAATATGTCGCTAATTGATCTTACTTCCGACGAGAATGACTATGCGACTGAGCAGACATCGTCCGACTATGCGATCATGGTCAATCAGCTCGGTTATCTCACGGGCAGGGTAAAGCAGGCAACGCTGGTATCGGACCTTGAAGAACCGATCGCTTACTCGATCCTGGATGCTGACGGTAATGCAGTCTACAGCGGTGAGACCGAGCTCTTCGGTAATGACGCGGACTCCGGTGATCACGTTCATATCGTTGACTTTACAGACTTTGATACAGCAGGTACTTACCATATCGAAGCCGAGACCGGTGAGATCTCAAGGGACTTCAGTGTCGGTAACAGTGATGATTATTACTCACTGCTTCAGGACTCTCTTAATTACTACTATCAGAACCGTTCCGGTATCGAGATCGAAGAACAGTATATTACTTCGGGTGATGCATCAGCTCTCGCAAGGGCGGCAGGTCATCTTCCGGATGTCGCAACCATCACTGACAGCAGCAATACACAGGATGTTACGGGCGGGTGGTATGACGCAGGTGACCACGGCAAGTATGTCGTTAACGGCGGAATATCTTTGTGGCTCCTTCAGAATATGTATGAGACGGCAGTCTTTATGGGCACGGAGGATGCTTTCGCTGATGGTACGATGTCCATCCCCGAGAACGGTAACGGTTATCCCGATCTTCTTGATGAAGCAAGATGGGAGATGGAGTGGATGATGACCATGCTCGTCGCTGACGGTGAGTATGTCGATATGGCATATCACAAGATGCATGACGAGAACTGGACCGGTCTTGCTCTCGCTCCTGCTGACGATACTCAGAACAGAGTGATCCTTCCTCCGTCGACGGCAGCGACGCTCAATGTCTCTGCGTGTTCGGCTCAGGCTGCAAGACTCTGGAGAGATATCGATCCCGTATTTGCCGATCAGTGTCTCGACGTGGCTCAGAGAACATACGCTGCTGCGATGGCTCACCCTGATCTGTATGCTCCTCTCGAAAGCCCTGCAGGCGGCGGTGCTTACGGCGACGATAACGTAACGGACGAATTCTACTGGGCTGCATGTGAGCTCTATCTTTCTACAGGTGAGCAGAGCTATCTTGACGATATGACTGCATCCGAATGGTATCTTCAGATACCGACGAGCCTCGGAGGCGGTGAGAGTGTCGGAACATACGGCAGCTTTGACTGGGGCCACGTATCCGCACTCGGTAATCTCTCACTTGCACTTAATCCTGATTCCGTAGATGCCGATATTTATAATGAGCTTTCGACAAGTATCACGGCTGCGGCCGATACATACTGTGACAGGGAATCTTCTCAGGGCTATGGTCAGCCTTATGCTCCGAGTGCTCTGTCGTACGATAACTCGAATGTCGGTTATATCTGGGGTTCCAATTCCTTTGTAGCCGATAACTCGGTAGTCATCTCGTATGCTTATCTTCTGACGGGAGATTCATCTTATATCGACGGCGCGAGCCTCGGACTTGATTATCTTCTCGGACGTAATCCTCTCGATATCTCATATGTAACGGGTTACGGCAGCAATACCGCGCAGAACCCTCACCACAGATATTGGGCTGCATCACTCGATCCTTCGTTCCCGAGTGCTCCTTCCGGAGTACTTGTCGGAGGACCTAACGGCGGAATGGAAGATCCTTATGTTCAGTCTTTGGGATGGACGAGCAGTACGGCTCCCGCCAGGTGCTATGCAGATAATATCGAAGCTTATTCGGTAAATGAATGTACGATCAACTGGAATGCTCCTTTGGCATGGGTTACTGCTTTCGTGCTCTACACGAACGTGGATGCACCTGCAGATATGGTCGCTCCCGCAGATCAGACGGATTCTGACGAGCCCGTCTTAGCTCCCGACGAAGATCTTCCTCCCGAAGTAACGGATCCCGTCGAGGTCGCCGTTCCCGAAGAGAAGAAGAGCAGCCCGATCCCGATCCTCATAGGTGTCGGAGCCGTCGCGGTGATCGTCGGCGGTGTGGTCATCTTCAAAAGAAAGTCCGGCAAGAAAGCCTGATAGTACAACTGATTTTTACATCAAGTCGGCATCGCATCTGCGGTGCCGATCTTTTATAGTTTGCAGGGGTATGTTCCCGCTTAGGTCATTGAGATACGAAAAAGGATTTGATATAGTACTAAAGGAGTCTTTAGGCTTATGGAGGCACAATAATTATGTACTTGATCAAGAAGAAGCGCGTGCTTCACGATTCCATCTTCCTTATGGATATCGTGGCACCCAGAGTAGCACAGTATTGTCAGCCGGGTCAGTTCGTCATCGTCAGGATCGACGAGCTCGGCGAGAGGATTCCCCTTACAGTCTGCGATTATGACAGAGAAGAGGGAACGGTTACGATAGTAGTTCAGACTATCGGCGCGAGCACACTTCGCATGAAGGAGCTCAACGAAGGTGAGTATCTCCACGATTTCGTAGGACCTTTGGGTCTTCCTTCCGAACTCGTGACTGATGATCTCGAGGAAGTAAAAAAGAAGAAGATCCTCTTCGTTGCAGGAGGTCTCGGTACTGCTCCCGTATATCCTCAGGTCAAGTGGCTTCATGAGCACGGCATCGATGCAGATGTCATCGTCGGTGCCAAGAACAAGGATCTCGTTATCCTTGAAGATGAGATGAAGGCAGTTGCAGGTAATCTCTATATCACGACCGACGACGGATCCTATGTACGAAAGGGACTTGTTACGGAGGTCATCGCCGACCTTGTTGAGAAGGAAGGCAAGAAGTACGATCTTTGCGTATCCATCGGACCGATGATCATGATGAAGTTCTGTACTCTTACTACTAAGAAATACAACATCCCCACTATAGTCAGCATGAATCCCATCATGGTAGACGGTACCGGTATGTGCGGTGCCTGCCGTCTTACGGTAGGTGACGAAGTAAAGTTCGCCTGCATCGACGGTCCCGAGTTCGACGGATTCAAGGTCAATTTCGACGAGGCTATGGAGAGAATGAAACTCTATCGCACCGAAGAGGGAAGAGCAATGCTCAAGCTCAAGGAAGGCGATACGCATCACGGCGGATGCGGACACTGTGACGGAGGTGATAAGTAATGGCTGCTCCCGGATTTGAAAGAGTTCCGATAAGCGAACAGGATCCTCAGGTCAGAGCGAAGAATTTCGATGAGGTATGCCTTGGCTATACAGAAGAAGAGGCAGTGCTCGAAGCAGCAAGATGCCTTAACTGCAAGAATCCCAGATGTGTTCAGGGATGTCCCGTAAATATCGATATCCCCGCATTCATCATGGCTCTTAAGGAGCGTGACTTCAAGGGCGCATACGATAAGATCTCGGAGTCCAGTGCACTTCCCGCAGTATGCGGACGTGTATGTCCTCAGGAGACTCAGTGCGAGGCTCTCTGCATAAGAGGAGTTAAGGGTGATGCGGTATCTATCGGTAAGCTCGAGAGATATACGGCCGACAGAGCAAGAGAAGAAGGCATCAAGCCTCATACTGACTGTGCTCCCAACGGTCACAAGATCGCAGTCATCGGTTCAGGCCCTGCAGGTCTTACATGTGCAGGCGACCTTGCAAGACTCGGTTATGATGTCACTATCTTCGAGGCGCTCCACGAAGCAGGCGGCGTTCTTACATACGGTATCCCCGAGTTCAGACTTCCCAAGGATACGGTTGTTGCCGCTGAGATCGAGAACGTTAAGGCATTGGGCGTAAAGATCGAGACAAACGTTGTCATCGGTAAGTCCGTTACTATCGACGAACTCATGGAGAAGGAAGGATTCGAGGCAGTATTCATCGGCTCCGGTGCAGGTCTTCCCATGTTCATGAAGATCCCCGGTGAGAATGCAAAGGGTGTATTCTCCGCTAATGAATATCTTACGAGAAATAACCTCATGAAGGCTTTCCGTGAGGATTCCGATACGCCTATCTTCAGACCTGCAAAGGTAGCTGTAGTAGGCGGCGGTAACGTTGCAATGGATGCAGCACGTACGGCTCTTCGTCTCGGTGCTGAAGTTACTATCGTATATAGAAGATCCGAGGCTGAGCTTCCCGCAAGAGTAGAGGAAGTTCATCACGCTAAGGAGGAGGGCATCAAGTTCGAGCTTCTTACGAACCCCGTTGAGATCCTCGAGGATGAAGACCACAACGTACGTGCAATGAAGTGCATCAGGATGGAGCTCGGTGAGCCCGATGCATCAGGCAGAAGACGTCCGGTTCCCGTTGAAGGTTCCGAGTTCGAGCTTGAGACTAATGCAGTCATCATGGCGCTCGGTACTTCTCCTAACCCTCTTATCGCTTCTACAACTGCAGGTCTTGATACGAATAAGTGGAAGTGCATCGTTGCTTCAGAAGAGAACGGCCAGACGACTAAGGAAGGCGTTTTCGCAGGCGGTGATGCAGTTACCGGTGCAGCTACCGTAATCCTGGCTATGGGTGCAGGTAAGGCTGCTGCAAAGGGTATCGACGAGTACATTAAGAGTAAGTAATAAGTATCTGTACTGATAACAAGGCGGGAAAGTTATAAGCTTTCCCGCTTTTTATATGTTCGAATAACCGGGAAGTTCAGTTCCTTCGTAAGATCCATCGTTGGTGGCAAAGGTTCCCGTGATATTAAGATAGTAGATGATCCCGTCGTCAGTGATCAGCATATCAAATCCTACGCCGAGTGCAGCACCGGGGGCAAAGCCATGTATAAGTCGTCCTGTTCTGCCATCTTCAAGTTCTATATCGCTTGTGATCATTTGCGTACGATTAATATCGACTGTGAACTCATCTTCGTATTGTTCTTGGGTAAGGATCTCACTCATGACCGAGAGTTCATCTTCAGAGAAAGTTTCCGCTATATATTCATCGTTAATGTAGTGAGGATCACCTTGGATAAAAAATCCTGAATGAGAAGGTCCCGGACCTACATCGATATTTCCTTCCGTGGTGATGTGAAGACCCTGATCGTCGAACTCGAAGTATATATATCCTGAAGGAGTAGAGACAGGATCAGGATCGTCATCGAGAGGAGGCCATACCGCAGTAGTATCGGATATGTACACGGCTCTTCCTTCCATCTCACCGTATTTGGCAAAGGTGCAGAACTGACCGCTGAAATCAAAGCCCTCGTCGTCCGCATTTGTTATCTCAACAGTTGCGTTGCAACAGGAGTGACACTCAGTCTTATTCCATGTTCCGTTGGGATATGTGTGCGTGTTGATATCTTCGACAGTGACTGTTGTCTCTTCTGTCTCTGACATATATGTGGAAGTTGTCGCTTCCGTATCGTTATATCCGCATCCTGCAAGAACGACTGCAGCGGTAAGTAAGACAGCGCTTAACTTAATGTTTTTCATAGGATAACCTCCGTAACCATTTCATTGTATCGTTGAGCCGGGATGTATATTGGGCAAAACTGTCGCATTATCGGAAACTTTCTTTATACATTCTTATAATTTGAATGATCATTGCTTAAACACATGTTGCTATCATCAGGATGAATGATTCATACGGAGGGGTATAGAAATGCTCACGGTAAGCAATGTAACAAAGAAATACGGAAACTATTGTGCCAATAATAATCTCTCGTTCACGATCAATGACGGCGAGATAGGTATCCTCTTAGGACCTAACGGAGCAGGTAAATCCACTATTATCAAATCTATCTCGGGACTTCTTCGCTATAGCGGAAAGATCGAGATCAACGGCCTCGATAACAGGAGCCTCGAAGCAAAGAGAATGCTCGGATATATCCCCGAGATGCCTGCCCTTTACGACACGCTCACTGTCAGGGAGCATATGGAATTCATAAGAAGAGCTTATAAGGTGGATAACCTTTCAAGAGTAGATGAGCTCCTCGAAAGATTCGAGCTCAAGGATAAGGAAAAGAAGATGGGCAAGGAACTCTCGAAGGGTATGCAGCAGAAAGTATCTATCTGCTGTGCTCTCGTACATGATCCTTCCGTAGTCATCTTCGATGAGCCCATGGTCGGTCTTGATCCTCATGCGATCAAGGAATTGAAGCAGGTATTCGTCGAGCTCAAGGAAGCGGGAAAGACAGTCCTCATCTCAACACACATGATCGATACGATCGAAGACTACTGGGATGTAGCTCACATCATGATGCACGGTCAGATCGCGGCTACGAAGCATAACAGCCCCGACAGTTCTACCGACAAGTCACTCGATGAGCTCTTCTTCGAGATCACCGAAGGTACACCCAAGGAGGCCTGATCATGTTATCCGCTACACTTTACAGATTCAGAAAGGACCTGGCAAAGAAACCGTGGGTCATAGCTATCGCTGTTTTTGCGATCGGATTCATGGCGATGTTGCTCTGGACGGCATCGGTCAATACGGATGATTCGATCATCAGGAATACCGACCTTGCTATCGGAAGCCTTAATGTGATCCTGATCGTCATGTTTGATTTTATATTCTTCTCGGGTCTTGATAACGGAGTCGTAGGATTTACGAATGCCGATGTTAATTTCCATCTGGCGGGACCTTTCTCCGAGAAGTTCAATCTTCTTATCGCTGCAACGGGTATCGCCAAGCTCTGCGCGATCACACTCTGGGTTTTATGCTCACAGTCGAGCGTGCTTCATATGGCACTCGGACTTAACTCGTTTGATATAATCGCACTTCTTTTGAGCGCAGTAGTTGTCATGAGCGTAGGCTATCTCTTAGGTGCCTTCCTCGGTGCATGCTTTAATAATGACGAAAAGAAGCTCAAGACGGTAAAGACCATTGCGATCATTCTGAACGTTGCATTCGTAGCGGTCTCTTTCGCTACGCTCTACAAGAGCTGCGGCTCCTTTGAAGCTATAAAGGCTTTGGGTTTAAAGGGAATAATCGCAGGAGTAGGCACTACTCTCTGGGCAAAGATCTTCCCCGTAGCAGGATGGGTAAACCTCATCTACAGCGGTATCCTTACGGGCAATATGGTATATCTTGCACTGGGTATCATCATCACCGTTGCGGCTATCGCCGGTGTTGTTATCCTCTACCTCAAGGGGGATGTTGATTACTATGAGGCAGCGATCGCAGGCGCACAGAAAGTAGCTGACGCAAAGGAAGCCAAGAAGGCCGGCCTTGATACTGATTCGACAAAGCTCAATCGTAAGATAAAGGTAGGTAAAGAGGTATTTGATAAGGGATGGGGTGCCTCGGCATTCTTCCACAGACATCTCTTTGAGAACAAGAGAGCAACAAGGTTCTTCTTCATCAATAAGCTCGCACTTATCTATAGATTCATCACTCTCGCATATATCGCTATCATGAGTCGTACGGGTTTTGATTATGATGGCGGACCTGATATGACGATGATCATGAGCGTCGTAATGATGATCGCGCTCAACGCAGTCGTATTCGGCGGCGGTAAGACGGTCCTCGAGTTCAATAAGCCTTATATCTTCATGATCCCGGAGAAGGGTACGACAAAACTCTTTAACTGCATCCTCTCCGAGCTTCCCGAGATGATCTTCGACTCTATCGTATGTGGTGCCATAATGTGGTTCTGCCTTAAGTGCTCTATCCTTGCGTGTGCAGGCGCAGCAGTCATGATGCTCGTATTCGATATTCTCTTCGAACTCATGGCTATCATCTCGATAAGGATATTCAGGAGCCTTGGACGAGTACTTCTCGTTATGCTCCGTACATTCATGGGATATGGAGTAGTAATGGTTGCGATCATTCCCGCAGCGATCGTATTCTTCTTGACGAAGTCGCTCTTCGTATTCTTTATCTCGGCGGCAGGTGCAGGCGCGGTCATCGCCCTTATCCTTCTTTTGATCGCAAAGAATGCGGTCGATAACGTAGAGATGGCAGGCTGACGATTCAAATCATAAGATCTGTTAACGGGATCCCGGGTCATTCGATCCGGGGTCCTATATTTATATGAGAACATATTTTCTTTAGGGCCTCTCGGTGGTATAATCAATTCATGTTTAAGCTCGTATCGGAACATCAGCCTTCGGGAGATCAGCCGAAGGCAATAAGTCAGCTCGTTGAAGGTATCAGGAAAGGTGACCGCGGCCAGACGCTCCTTGGTGTCACAGGCTCGGGAAAGACGTTCACGATGGCCAATGTCATCGCACAGATCAACAGACCTACTCTGATCCTCGCACATAATAAGACTCTCGCAGGACAGCTCTATTCCGAGTTCAAGGAACTGTTTCCCGAGAATGCGGTAGAATACTTTGTCTCATATTACGATTACTATCAGCCCGAGGCATATATTGCCGCGACGGATACATATATCGAGAAGGACAGTGCGATAAATGACGAGATCGACAGGATGCGTCATGCGGCTACGAGATCCCTTCTTACAAGAGACGATGTCATCGTTGTATCTTCCGTTTCGTGTATCTACGGTATCGGTGAGAAAGAAGACTATAAGTCCCTTATGGTAAGCCTGAGGGTCGGTCAGGAGATATCTCCCGATGAGGTCATGGCCGAGCTCATCAACATCCAGTACGAGCGAAATGATTTTGAAGTAAAGCGTGGTACATTCCGCTGCAGAGGAGATGTACTCGATATCTATACTCCCGATTCGGAGGAGATGCTCACGAGGATCAGCTTCTTCGGAGATGAGATCGAAAAGATCAGTTTTGTTCATGCGATAAGCGGAAAGACAGAGTGGAGCAGGAGCTTCGTCGAGATCTTCCCGGCGTCACATTATGCTACAGGCAAGGCAAAGCTCAAGCATGCCCTGACGACGATAGAGGCCGAGCTGGAAGATCGCGTAGCAGAGCTTCGTGATGAAGGAAAGCTCATCGAGGCCTACAGGCTCGAGCAGAGGACCAGATACGATATGGAACTTCTAAACGAGACGGGTATCTGTAAGGGTATTGAGAATTATTCCAGGCATATCGCTCAGCGAGAGGCGGGAGAAGCACCATGTACGCTTATGGATTTCTTCCCCGAGGATTATCTTCTCTTTATAGACGAGTCTCACGTTACGGTACCTCAGGTAGGTGCGATGTATAACGGAGATCGCGCACGAAAGGATATGCTCGTTCAGTACGGATTCAGGCTTCCGTCCGCATACGATAACAGACCTTTGAAGTTCGAGGAATTCGAAGAGAGAATGGGTCAGACCGTATTCGTATCCGCGACTCCCGCCGACTACGAAAAGCAGCATTCCGATCAGGTCGTTGAGCAGGTAATAAGACCTACGGGACTTCTCGAGCCTCAGATCTCCATAAGACCCGTCGAAGGACAGATCGAGGAGATCATCCACGAGATAAGAGAGAATAATAAGATCGGTGAGAAGACTCTCATAATGACACTTACAAAGAAGATGTCTGAGGATCTTACGGACTTCCTTTCGAAGGAAGGTATCAGGGTCACATATCTTCATTCGGATATCGATACGGTCGAGAGGATGGAGATATTAAATCAGCTCAGGAGCGACAAGATAGATGTCATCGTAGGTATCAATCTTTTAAGAGAAGGTATCGACCTGCCTGAAGTCTCGATGCTCATGATTCTCGATGCCGATAAGGAAGGATTCTTAAGATCCGAGAGGTCGCTCATTCAGATCATGGGACGCTGTGCGCGTAACAGCAACGGCCGCGTTATACTCTTCGCGGATTCCGTTACGGATTCCATGATGAATGCCGTCGCTGAGACGAACAGACGTCGTGAGATACAGCAGAGATATAACGAAGAGCACGGCATCATCCCGAAGACGATCAAGAAGGAGATCAAGGACGTATTCGATATCGTATCCGACTCCGCGAAGAACGAGAAAGTCAAGAAGCTCGATGTCAAAAAGCTCATCAACACGGGTGACAGCGGAAGCGTATCCGAAGAAGATAAGGAGAAGCTCATCGCCAAGCTCGATAAGGAGATGCGTGCCGCTGCCAAGGAACTCGATTTCGAGAAGGCCGCGGAGATCCGCGATGTGATCATCTCGCTCAAGGGCAGCGGAGGAAAGTAAGATGGCATCGGGATTTACACATCTGCATCTCCATACCGAATATAGTCTCCTGGACGGCGCGATCAGGATAAAGGATCTTGTCGAGCGCCTTAAGGAGCTCGGAATGGAGCATTGCGCGATCACCGATCACGGATCGATGTTCGGATGTGTCGAATTCTATAAAGAGATGACTGCCGCAGGTATTCATCCGATCATCGGCTGTGAAGTATATGTAGCACCTTCATCGCGATTCGATAAGAGTATGTCGGATAAGAGCAGGGCATATAATCACCTGATCCTGCTCGCGAAAGACAACGAAGGTCTTAAGAATCTGAACCGTCTCGTATCGGCCGGATATACCGAAGGGTTTTACAGACGTCCGAGGATAGATAAGGAGCTTCTTTCGATGTGGCACGAAGGGCTGATCTGCCTTTCTGGATGCCTGGCGGGAAAGCTCTCGGAACTCATAATCGACGGCAAGGTCGATGAAGCAGAGAAGGAAGCCTTGTGGTTCGATTCGCTCTTCGGAAGAGGCAACTACTATCTCGAGATACAGAGCAATGTCCTGACCGAACAGTCGAGAGTCAATGCCGCGCTTATAGCGATCTCGAACAAGACGGGAATTCCTCTCGTCGCAACTAATGACTGTCATTACCTGAAGAAAGAAGATGCATATGTTCAGGACGTTCTCCTCTGCCTACAGACCGGAGCTAAGCTCTCCGATAAGGACAGGATGAGGATGCAGACCGATGACTTTTACGTAAGATCTGAAGAAGAGATGCGATCATTCTTCCCCGATATGAACGAGGCGATCGATAATACGATGAAGATCGCGCAGATGTGTCGTGCCGAATATGATTTCTCGACCATCCATCTTCCGGAATATGAGATCCCCGAAGGCTTTGCCGACAATAAGGAATATCTTCATCATCTGACTGTCGAAGGCCTGAAGAATCGATATGAGATCAAGGGCATGGCCGCGGCGGAAGATGTGTACAGCAAGCGAGCGGACTATGAGCTCAGTGTTATAAACAGCATGGGCTATACGGACTACTATCTGATAGTCTGGGACTTCATAAACTATGCGAAGACTCACGGCATCATGGTCGGTCCCGGAAGAGGATCGGGTGCTGGTTCCCTGGTCGCATATGCGATCGGTATCACGGATGTCGATCCGATAAAGTACAATCTCGTATTCGAGAGATTCCTCAACAGTGAACGTGTATCGATGCCCGATTTTGACGTCGATTTCTGCTACGAAAGAAGACAGGAAGTCATCGATTACGTCACGCGCAAATACGGTGAGGAAAGAGTTGCTCAGGTAATCACTTTCGGTACGCTCGCGGCAAGGATGTGTATCAGGGACGTCGCAAGAGTAATGGATCTTCCGTATGCAAGAACTGACGCGATCGTAAAGATGATCCCCGAAAATATCGGTATCACTATCGCGAATGCACTCGAGATAAATAAGGAACTCAAGGCGGAATATGATTCCGACCCTGCAGTTCGTAAAGTAATAGATGTCGCCATGAAGCTCGAGGGAATGCCCAGGCATACTTCTACTCATGCGGCAGGTGTAATCATCTCCGGTAAGCCCATTACCGATATCGCGCCGCTTGCGGTAAATGATGATAATGCAGTCGTTCAGTTTGCCAAGGCCGATATCGAGAGCGTAGGACTTCTGAAGTTCGACTTCTTGGGACTTCGAACTCTTACCGTGCTTCGAGATACCGCTGATATGGTCAAGGAAAGATACGGAAAGGACATCGTATTTGATGCGCTGCCGCTCGACGACGCCAATGTGTTCAGGATGATCGGTGAGGGCGATACGGTCGGTATATTCCAGCTTGAAAGTAAAGGCATGACCTCGTTCATGAAGGACTTAAAGCCCGGCTCGATAGAGGATATCACCGCAGGTATCTCGCTTTACAGACCGGGTCCCATGGATCAGATCCCGAAGTATGTAAGCGGTAAGCATAACAGTTCGTCGATAGTCTATGATCACCCGCTCTTGGAGCCCATCCTGAACGTAACTTACGGATGTATGGTCTATCAGGAGCAGGTAATGCAGATCGTTCGTGATCTTGCCGGATTCTCGATGGGACAGTCCGATAACATCAGAAGAGCCATGAGCAAGAAAAAGAAATCGCTCATGGAGAAGTACAGACAGCTCTTTATCTACGGCGGAACCGATGAGACGGGTAAGCAGATCGAAGGTGCCGTTGCTCACGGCGTTCCTGAGAAGACGGCAGATAAGATCTTTAACGATGTAGCCGGATTTGCCGGTTATGCATTCAATAAGTCACATGCCGCCGCATATGCGATAGTCGGTTACTATACGGCTTATCTCAAGTATTATTATCCGACTGAATTCATGGCTGCCATGATGAACTCGTTCAGGTTCAATATCGCGGCTGCCGCATGGTATATCAACTGCTGCGAACCGATGGGGATAAAGGTCCTGCCTCCCGATGTGAATAAGAGCGAGGTCAAGTTTGCCCCCGAAGGCGAAAGAGCGATAAGGATCGGTCTTTCCGTCTTAAAGAACGTAGGTGAGGGAGCCGTCAAGGAGCTCGTAGCTGAGAGGAGCAGAGGCGGCGAGTTCAAGTCTTTCGAGGACTTCCTTGTCAGATGCTCGAAGACTGACATAAAGCGTAATATGATCGAGTCGCTTATCTATGCATCGGCACTCGATTGGACGGGATATAACAGATGTACCATGATCGCCGTCGTCCGTACCGAATATGAGAAGCTTGCAAGCTCCGGTAACCGTCAGGTGGAAGGACAGATGAGTCTCTTTGATGCGGACAGCGGCTCTTCAGTGCAGGAGCCTTCGATCAGGATAACCAACTGCGAAGAATATCCCGAGAATGAGAAGCTTCAGATGGAGAAGGATACGGTAGGTATCTACCTCTCGGGGCACCCTCTTCATGCTTATTCGAAATATATTGAGAGGTTCTCGACATTTACCATGCTCGACCTGAAAGAGCATGCAGATGCCGGAAGGCTCGCATCGCTTAATGACGACAGGCCTGTTATCATGTGCGGTATGCTCATGTCAAAGAAGATAAGGACAACGAAGTCCAAGACGTTCATGGCCGTCCTTCAGATAGAGGATATGTATGGTCAGTTCGAGGCTGCGATGTTCGGACGCGTGATGGAGGATTACGGCAAGATCCTTCAGACAAATACCGCTTATCTCTTTGTAGGTAAGAGGAGACTTAGAAATGATGATTCGTTCTCGCTCGCGATAGATGAGATATACCTGATGCCGAATAACGATGAGATGGCGGATGAGATAGGAAAACGCCCGGGAATAAAGCAGGCGATATCCGCATCAGACAGACTTATAAAGAAGGACTATCCCATGCCTAAGGGCAGGATGTTCGAGACGGCGCCCGAGACCCCCGAGATCCCCAATATCCAGGGAAAGCCAGCGGCACTTCCCGGTACCGTGAGGATCAGGTTCAACGGCAGTGCTACTGACCCGGGGTACGAAAGGCTCCTTAATCTCCTTGTCTACTTTCACGGCAATATTCCCGTCGATATCGAGTTCTCGTCCGACGGAAGTGTTGTGAGGGTAGACCCCGTATGCTATGTCTCGAGCGATCCCGATGTACTCGCAGTCTTGAATGATTTCTGCGGGGACGGTAACGTATCATCCAACTGATCCATCGACGCCACTCTATTTGACATTAAAATCCATACAGATTATTATTTTTTCTAGTTGTTTGGAGGATGGGTCGATAATGGATAAAAAGAACAGATACCCCTTAATGTACGCTTTCATGATCGGTATGTTCATACTGATGGCGATCTCGGTTTTTAATATGTATCAGATGCCTGATAAGGGCGTATCCAAGATGTATTTCTTTGATGTAAACGATACGTGGATGGATTTCTTTAATCCCATCTTCCACGCAGGCGGCAGGGATCCGTATTTCGATACGACGAGGATCTATCCTCCGATCTGCTATTGCTTCTACTGGTTTATCGCACGATTCATACCCGAGCCTATCTATTCCGTCGCTCCCAAGTCGATGAGATTCTCTCAGCCCGGTATGATCGCATTCTCCGTTTATTTCGCGCTTTCGACATTTATATTCACATATATCATCTCGAAGTTCATTAAGCTTTCTTCAGCCGATGAGAGACTTGAAGTAAGCAAGGGAAGAGCCGAGTTCGAGGATGTTATGCAGAAGCTCTTTGTAGTCTTTATCCTGCTCTCGTCTCCTTTCCTTTATCAGTTTGAGAGAGCGAACATAATCATCGTCGCACTCACATTCCTTGTAGCATATATCCTCATGAAGGATTCCGAGAATAAGGTCGTACGCGAGATCGGTCTTATCTGTCTTGCTATCTCCGCGTGCATCAAGATCTACCCCGCGGTATTCGGTCTCCTGCTCCTCAAGGAGAAGAGATGGGCCGATTCCGTAAGAGTAGTTATCTACGGTATCCTTATCTTCTTCCTGCCTTTCGCATTCATGGGCGGATTCGGTAAGGCGAAGAGCCTTCTTGATGCGCTCCTTGCGAGCCCGAGCTATTCTGACCCCGTTGCATACGGTCTCGGAAACAAGGTCAATATCTCGAACTTCATATCTTCGGTTGATACGCTCGTGAGAACACACGGTGTAGTATCGGGAAGAGTATTTGCTCTTGCTCAGAAGCTCGCTACGGTATTTACGGTAGTAGCTATAATCCTTGCAGCGATCACTAAGGAAAAGTGGAAGACATATGCACTCCTTACGGGTGTAATGGTAGGTTATCCGATCTTCAGCTTTATGTACTGCGGAATCTTCCTCGTTATCCCACTCGTAGCTTTCGTAATGCAGAAGCGTGAGAAGATCAAGGTCATGGATATCGTATATCTCGTGATCTTCCTTCTTGTATTCGGTATCCATATCTATGAGATGCCCGAAGCCTTTGCCCGCATCCCCGGCAGGTGGCCGCTCCTCGTAACTGATTTCCTTCAGAATATGGGTGCTTTCCTCTTGCCTGTTACTGTTGCGGCAGATGTATTCTTCACGACACTACTTGCATTTATTGCAAAGAAGAAGGCTGCAGGTACCAAGGCAGTTAAGAAGGCCTGATAGATAGCCGTTAGGACTCCTTTCCCAATAAGAGTTATTGTGATTTATTGAGGTGCTTAAGGATGAAATGCATTTTTACTTCTGGACTTCTATTATCTTGTATTCTTATATCTTCTTGTGGTCGATTCGATTCTGCTCCTACTTCAGAAGAAACCGGTAGTATTGAAACTGCTTTTGTTATTCCGAGTTATACAAGAAATAGAGAGACTTCTGCTACTACTTTTGAAGAGTATTCAATTGAATATGATATAGACCAGACTTATCTAAATGTATCTTTTGAAGATATCTATAGTTACTGTGAAGAATTATCGGGTGTTGATTTTGATGACTGGGTTCAAAATGAAAGCGATAATACAGTTCTTACTCTAAACCGAGATGGAATAGAGATAATGTATATTCATGATTACTCGGCATTTTTAGATTTGAATACAACTCCGGATGATGTGACAGGTTATTCGGACTATTATCCGGAAGAGTACGAATATCACATCACTCGAAGATTAATGATTAATGGCGTGTATTTTGACGAGTTTGAAGATGATCATTGGGCTTTAGTTGATTTCAGTAAGATGATTGACGCAGCTGAAGATGAATCCGCCATTATGGAAGAAACGGAATATGCAGATGGCTATTGCTATTCGTTGGTAGAATCATCATCTAATACAATGTTTTATGCTAACTATGTATCAGGTAATTGCGTTATAAGTTATTCGTATTCTTATAATCGAGCTGATCTCGAATCATATGTGTTCTATCTTGATCTTTGTGAAACATTTGGACTCCCTACATGTACAGAGATGACAGATGGAATAGGACTGCAATGATCCTTAATCCTCGAATGTGTTGGGGAGTCCTTACGCAACTGAATATTACATAAATGCCCATCTGATGTTCGCTTTGGTTGGTGGACTGCAGTTATTCCCGCACCTATAATTATGTTAACAATAGTTGCAAAGGTGGGAATAATATGAGAAAGCACTACTTGGATAACATTAAGTGGATAGTTCAGGTCTTGGTAGTCATGTACCATATTTTCTTTATGTATATGAGCAATAACCTGAACCCGCAGAGCGTATTCGGACAGATAACGGATAAGCCGTTCATCTTCGGTGATCTGTTTCAGTATATAGTCTATCCGTGGTTCATGACCGTGCTCTTTATCGTGTCGGGCATCACATCGAAGATCTATCTTGATTCCCATACGACAAAGGAATTCGTAAAGAGCAGGACAACGAAGCTGCTCGTGCCTTCCACGATCGGTCTTCTGGTATTCGGCTTTATCCAGGGATATCTAAATATGGCTCTGTCAGAAGGTGCATTTGAATCCGTGAAGAATGTTCCGGTCGTGATCAGATATTTCATAATGTGCATAAGCGGTACGGGAGTACTGTGGTTCCTTCAGGTCCTGTGGGTATTATCGATCCTCCTTGTGATCGTACGAAAGATCGAGAAGGACCGCCTTTGGAATACCTGCTCAAAGACAAATGTGATCATCTTGGTGCTCATGGCAGTTCTTTTCTACGGCTGCGGACTGATCCTTAATACGCCTGTTATTCCCGTATACAGATTCGGTCTTTACGGTATCGCATTCTTTGCCGGATACTTTATCTTCTCGCATCAAGAGGTAATTGACAGGATCAAGAAGTTCCTGCCTCTCTTCGGAGTCCTTGCTTTAGCATCAGGTATTGTATTCTGTCGTCTCCACTTCGGAGAATCCTACTCTACTGCTCCGGTCAACAGAACGGTCGAATTTGCGCTTTGCGCTTACTTCATGAGCGTGACGGTATTGGGACTCGGAGCGAAGTTTCTGGATTTCGAGAACGGATTTACTTCATGGATGAGCAGGAGAAGCTTCGGCATATACGTATTCCATTATATGGGGATCTCTGCCGTAGCGGTATTTGTAGCAGGTAAGTTCGAACTTCCGGCTGCTGTTATCTATATTCTCTCGACAGTTGCGGGATTCGGCGGCAGTCTCCTCCTGAATGCTATAATATCAAGGGTACCGTTCTTCCGCTGGGCAGTGCTCGGCATCAGTAAGAGAAAGGCAAAAGAAAATGTTCAAAGATAATCTTGTTTCGCTTAGAAAGCTCCATGATATGACTCAGGAAGACCTGGCAGATATCGTCGGTGTTACACGTCAGGCCGTTGCCAAGTGGGAGTCGGGAGAGACTGTCCCTGATCTTGAAAAGAGCAGGGCGATCGCAAATGCATTCGGTGTCACGATCGATGATCTTATCAACCACGAACCAACGGATAATCTGGGCTTGGGTATTGCGCCGAGGGGTAAGCATCTGTTCGGTATCGTAACGGTAGGCGACAAGGGTCAGATAGTGATCCCCGCGAAAGCCAGGAAGATCTTTGAGATCAACCCGGGTGACAGCCTCGTGGTATTGGGAGATGAAGGAACGGGTATCGCGCTCATGAAGAGCGACGGATTCCTTAAGATGGCAGATAAGATAAGAAGAGGACGGTGATCATTCACCGCCCTCTTTGGTTTTCGGGATAAGTTTCTTTTCTGTCAGACGAATAAAGATACGTCGTCGGCTATCCTTACGATATTAACGGTTTCTCCGGCCTTAAGATCTTTTGTCTTGCCCTTCAGGAACGAAAGGTCGTGATCCTCAAGTCCCGACAATCTGTATCCCTTGTCGGTCTTTGTGACTAATGTACCCTGGAAGAATTCCACGTCATCATTTTTGATCGCTTTGGAAGTATGGATGATGTTGTAGATCGCGTAGAACGGGAATATCAGTATGATCAAGTAGATCACGAACATCCTTGCGCCGTGGAGTATGATGCCTCCGAATGAGTAGAGTGCCAAAACTATGATGGTTGCCACGATAAGGAGCGCTATCGATCCCGCGAACATTCCGAGTGCAGTCTTCTTCGCTGAAGAAGTGATCTCTTTCTTTGTGCTGTCCTCTACCGAGATCCTGTGGATAGCACCCTGTTCTTCGGCTTCTTTAACAGCCCATTTGATATCTCTTGCCATAAATCTTTTCTCCTTTTTCTTGATCCACGAAAGATTATACTCTTTGTCCTTTATAATAACGAGCGGCAATTGATCTATTACAGCCTGAAAATGCCCGCGAACGTAACAGTTCCCAATTATATATCAAAAATTTGCACCTTCGGTTGTGTTAGAATTATAGAGGATTATCTATATATCAAGTGAGGACGACAATATGGGAATACAGGAAAGACCTGAGGTTATCACGCTTCCCGACGGCGGCAAGTTCTTTGAACATGAATATGAGAAATTTTACCTTAAGGCTTACGTTCCGGCTACGGACATAAAGGGGCAGGTCAATAACTACGGCTTCAGGGCACCTCTTATCACAGTGCTCGAAGAAGAGCCCCAGACGATATTTGATGCGGCTTTGTTCGCGACGAACACGGGACTTGCGGATATCGCGGCTGCCAACGATACGGCAGTTCTCTTTATCTATCCCACATGTGAGGGCGGGTGGAAGAATGCAACTGCCGACCTTTATATCTCATTCATCGATGAAGTGAAGATGGATCCTAACTATGAGGACGGTATCGTAAGGCTCGTGGATTTTTTTACTCAGGAGTTCAAGGGTTACTTCATCCGCGGTGCCAAGTTCAGGACCGATATCTACAGTTTTGGTGAGTCCGCAGACTATGTTGCAAAGAATCTCTTGAAGACTATAAACGGTGAGTTCCTCTGGGGCCCGGGTGAGATCACGCCCGCTATGTGCTCCATGGAGAGATTGAGCGTAACACCCGAGATCGAAAGATACGATATCCCTGTATTGAGCGTAGATAATAAAGATGAGGTCAATGAAGCTTTCGTAAAGTGTGAGCATCTTCTCATAAAGGAAGTTCCCGATTATATCGAGGACTTTATGGCTTTCGTAAGAAGGTTCAAGATGTGGTGCGGTCATATCGAGATCGAGCCTGACTTCGACGAACTTGGTATGGTCGAGGAAGCGGGTTCGGTAGTGGTAAAGACATCCGCGGATAACAGAGGTAAGTATAAGGATCAGCCTGAGCACGAAGTAGGTTATTTCGCATACTACAATAAGGGCTTGTTCGATAACGGCAACGTGCCTCTTATGCTCGGCTTCCACGGCGGCGGAGATTCATCCATGTATCTTACTTTCGTTGCAGAGTGGTGGGAGATCGCACACAGGTACGGCTTCCTCTTCGTATCGGTAGAAAACCATCAGGATCTTCCCGCATGTGAGGCGATGGAGCTCCTTTCTGATCTTAAGAAGAAATACGATATCGACGAGAAGAGGATCTATGCAACGGGCTTCTCAATGGGATGTGCAAAGACATGGGATCTTTATCACGAATACCCTGAGCACTTTGCAGGATTCTGTCCCGCGAGCGCACTCTTCCCGGTAGCGGAAAACCCTTTCGGAAAGAGACCGACGGATCCGGGATTCAATCTTGATAAGCCCGTTCCTTTCTTCTATTCGGGCGGCGAGGCTTCGCCTCTTCCGGAGCTTCCTTTCCAGAACGACGGATCGCTCGAGAGAGTCAAGTATCTTGCTAAGACAAATGACTTTAAAACGAGCTTTGACGATATTGAATTTGAAAACAGAGAATACTGGGAGCAGAAGATCTACGGCCATCCCGGACAGAAGACTGAAGTCATCCACGATGACACGAGAGATGCAGATCTTACGATCGACTATTTCGAGAGCAAGGACGGTGTCATAAGGACTGCCCTTGCATCCGTAAGCGGACAGGGACATGAGTGCCGTCACCATTCCTGCGAGAATGCATGGAAGTTCATTTCGCAGTTCACGCTCTGATATTATCGGTAAGTAAACATATGCCCTCTGAAGACCGATGATCTTCAGGGGGTATTTCTTTTTCTCCACGATAAATCCACATAATGAAATGTATAATCTAATCATGAAGAAGATCCTGGTGATAGAAGACGAACCCGATATCAGGGAGCTGCTTGAAGGATACCTGATACACGAAGGTTATGCGGTCGATACTGCGGAAGACGGACTTAACGGAATAGACCTCTTTTCGAGAGGTGTCTATGATCTTGTGATACTCGATATCCTGATGCCGAAGATAGACGGTTATGGTGTGTGTGAATATATAAGAAAGCATTCGGATACACCTGTGATGTTCCTGTCGGCATTGGGCGATGAATCATCCGTGGTAAAGGGCTATGATCTCCTTGCCGATGATTATGTTACGAAACCTTTCTCGATGCCGATATTCCTTAAGAAAGTGAACGCGCTCATAAGGCGTAATTCTTCAGCCGAAGATATTCAGGAGAAGAGATATGTCTATAAGGATATCGTGATGATCCCTGACAGGATGGAATGCACCGTTAAGGGTGAACATATTGAACTGACTGCACGTGAATACGATCTGCTCCTGACATTTATAAAGCACCCGGGGCGTGTATATACGCGAGGTATATTGCTGGATCTTATCTGGGATCACGATTCGCTCGTTGATGAGAGGATAGTCGACAGTCATATTAAGAACTTAAGACATAAGCTCGGCGGTGAATATATTGATACCGTAAGAGGGAAGGGCTATAGAGTAACTGATGAAGATCAAGCATAGTCTGTCGTTCAAGGTCTTTATCGTGACCTTTATACTCCAGCTCCTGACGGGAGTCCTGATATGCGGACTGCTCTATTCTTTCGTGCCCGAGTCCGTATCCCGCGAGGAGCGCGATGAAAAGGAAGCGAGCTTTTATAGCTTCGTAGATGATCTCAACAGCGTCACGCTCGAGGACAGCGGCGACATCATCGATGCGTATATCCTGAGCGAAGATGTGTCGGTTGTCTTCTACAGGGGAACGAGGCTTGAGTTCAGTACGCCGATCGTAGCTACTCCGTCAAAGTATGCGGCGCTTACGAGCCTTGAAGTGAACCGTTATTACGATTCGTTGCCCGAAGATGCTGAGATATTCATCTGCTCTTCCGAAATAAGATTTATCGATCAGGATACCGACTTTTTAGTGGTCGTAACAGGTGCGTATTCTGAGGACAGCGTGATCCCTGCGGCGATCGTTAAATGTCTTCCGATAATAATCCCGATACTGATACTTATCTCGATCGGATGTTCATGTCTTTGCTCCGTTCTGTTCGCAAGACCGATCAGGAAGATGAGTGAAGTATCTTCCGCGATGGCCGACATGGATTTCACCAAGCGAAATGATTATAAGAGAAAAGATGAGATCGGCGCAGTCGCAAATGATCTCGATAAGATGGCTGACAGGCTCGACGAGACCATGAAGGAATTAAAGTGCAAGAACGAAGCACTAGAATCGGAGCTTCAGCGCGTTAATGAACTCGAGTCTCAAAAGACGATGTTCTTTGCAGCGGCCGCTCATGAGCTCAAGACCCCCGTTACCGTCCTCGAAGGTCAGATCACGGGAATGATCGACGGTGTAAAGCCCTACGACGATAAAGAGGCGAGCCTTCCAAAGCTCCTTCGAAATGTAAGGAGGATGTCCGATCTTATAAATGAGATCTTTACCGCGTCTAAGCTTGATACGGGAAGAGGGATCAACGGTACGCGTGTTGAAATCTCCTCGCTCCTTTCGCAGGCAGTCGCATCGATCGAGGAACTTGCGTCTATCAAAGAGATCAGTATCGTGAAGTCTGTCGACGATGACCTTGTAACTTCGGGTGCCCCTGAGATGCTCCTTAAGGCGATAAATGCATTCCTTTCTAATGCCGTATTCTATTCGGGCGAAGGCGCGTCCGTAGATATAGATTGTCATGCCGAAGACTCTGATATCAGGATCGAGATACGTAACTCCGATGCACATATAGATGAAGAGGATCTGCCTCATCTCTTCGAAGCTTTCTACCGCGCTGACAGATCAAGGAGCAGGGCAACGGGAGGCAGCGGCCTTGGGCTTTATATCGCAAAGAAGATAATAGATGCTCACGGCGGATCGTGTTCGCTTCAAAACAGCGGCGAAGATGTAGTTGCGACTATAAGCCTGCCTCTCCACATAATCTCCATATAAGATCCATAGGCAGTCCATGCCGGATGTTTATCCTTTGATCAGGTGATGATCGAAAGGAGATATTGGTGATGAAAGATATGATCAGGAAGATCGCGGTCATAATGCTGGCTTTCACGCTGTTTCAAAACGGCGGAGGGTGCGCGGTTGAGATAGGAATGTCAAAAGAGCAGGAGCCTTTGACTGACTATATGACGGAGGCAGAGAAGGGAAGATCCTTCGAGTGTGAACTGCAGCTCCTCGATGATCCGTGGGATACTGCCGGCTCGGAAGATGAGTTCTCTTATCTCAAGTCGACTGTAGGAATGGAAGTATGGGATGCAGAGGATTATATAACTGATCTTAATGCGGACAGGGAATACTTTACTCAGGAAGAGTATGACATGTTTATGCAGTGTTATACCGAGTCGCCTGACGAGTATGAGGATCAGGTCAACGGGATAATAATAAACGGCGAGCTCTACTATAATGTGATACCTGATGCCGATTGTGACGGAGAGCAGGGAGAAGTAACGGTGCTTCACTACAATGTCGAGACGGGGGAGAGCTATTCGAACAGATTCGCATTTGGAAGCAGAGAAGAGTTCAATGAGCGATTCGCTGCTGAGATGGATACGGCTGTAAGTGATGACTGCGTAGACCGTGCCAGAGCCGATAAGGAATACGACGATATGATGCTGCTCTTTGATGCCATGAGCAGCGGGGATGTCGAGATACTGCCATATGGTACGTGTAAGAGTTATCGTGAGTACACTATGGAAGAAAGAGATATTACGGAGCCTTCAGCATGGGAATATGACAGGGATAGAGTTGAGGCGATAAGCGGAAGTATAAAGGAATACCATATCTATGATGAAGAGCTGGACAGGTCATTTGTCGTTCATGTGATACTTCCTCCGGAATATGATGAGAGCAAGCCTTATCCTGCCTTTGTGATGACAGATGCGGTATGGAGATTTAATGATATTCCTGCGATGTATGATCAGATGGCATCAGGAGAAGCAACACCGATGATAATGGTGACGATCGGATTTGAATATGATGTCGATAATACGGATAACGAAATCAGGTCGGAGGTGCTCTGCGATAAGAAGAAGGAATTTCTCGATTTCATAACGGATAATCTCATGCCTTATCTGGATGACCGATACGGATTCGATCACGAAGCATCCGTTCTAATGGGACATTCGCAGGGAGGTGTGTTTACTCACTATGCGGCATTTAATTCCGACAGATATGAGAACCGTCCGTTCGGAAGATATATCATCGGAAGCCCCGTATTCTGGACACCTTATTTTACCGATGTGGCTGACTATGAGGAGTATACGACCGAATACGGATATTTCGAGCGAAATGAATCGGCGGATTTCTCGCTCCTTATCACGGGCGGCTCGATGGAGGATCAGGATTACGAAGAATATTACCTTGATAACGATTCGACGCTCGAGGGGATAGAGCATCTTAAGGAAAGACTAGATCAGTACGGCATGACCGACTATGAAGTGAAGATATACGAAGGTCATCACTCGGATTATGTTGGCGATATGCTCTCGGATGCGATAAGGATCTGAGGCAAAAGAAAAGACGCATCTCATCACGGGATGCGTCTTTGTTGTATGTCGTGTGAATTGTAAGATCAGTCCTGATTCTCGAAGTCTACGAGATGCTCCTGACCATAAAGTCTTCTGAGCTTGGGCTTTTCGATCTTACCCGTAGCATTACGAAGGACAGGTGCGAAGATGATCTTCCTGGGTCTCTTGTAACGGGGAAGCTGGAGGCAGAACTCGTTTACTTCATCCTCGGTAAGAGTCATGCCTTCCTTGACCTCGATGATCGCGCCTTCGATCTCACCGAGTCTCTTGTCGGGAAGACCGATGACCGCAACGTCCTTGATCGCGTCATTCTTCATGAGGAAGTCCTCGATCTCAACGGGGTAGAGGTTCTCACCACCGCAGACGATAACGTCCTTCTTACGGTCGACTAAGTAGATGAATCCGTCCTCGTCCTGACGGCCCATATCACCTGTAAGGAGCCATCCGTCCTTAAGAACTTCGTTAGTTGCTTCTTCGTTATTGTAGTAGCAGACCATTACGCCGTCGCCCTTTACACAGAGTTCGCCGACTTCGCCCTGCTTAACGATCTCGCCCTTCTCGTTGATGATCTTGCACTCCCATCCGTATCCGGGAAGACCGATGGCACCGACCTTATGTACGTTCTCAACGCCGAGGTGTACGCAACCGGGACCGATGGATTCGGAAAGACCGTAGTTCGTGTCGTACTGATGCTTGGGAAAGTACTCGAGCCATCTCCTGATAAGAGACCTCGGAACGGGCTGTGCACCGATATGCATGAGTCTCCACTGATCGAGCTTATAGTCTGAGAGCTTAACGTCGCCTCTGTCTAATGCATCAAGGATATCCTGAGCCCACGGTACGAGGAGCCATACGATAGTGCAGTGCTCATCGGATGCTGCCTGAAGGATGTACTGGGGCTTTGTGCCCTTGAGGAGAACTGCCTTTGAACCTGCTACGAGGCTTCCCATCCAGTGCATCTTAGCTCCCGTGTGATAAAGAGGGGGGATGCAGAGGAAGCAGTCGTCTCTTCCCGTGGAGTGGTGCTTCTGCTCAACTGCAGCTGCGTGCATAAGGCTCCTGTGCTTATGAAGGATAGCCTTGGGGAATCCCGTTGTACCGGAGCTGAAGTAGATAGCGCCGTAATCGTCGTCCGTGATGTCTACGTGAGGAGCAGTGCCCGAGTAATCGGCAGTAAGGGAGCGATAATCCTCTGCGAAAGTGGGGCATGTGTCTCCTACGAAGATGAGAACTCTGTTCTTCTGAAGCTGTGCCTCGATATTCTCGATACGGCCGATAAACTCGGGGCCGAAGAAGAGAATGTCGAGCTCGGCAAGGTTAGAGCAGTAAAGGATCTCATCCGATGTATATCTGAAGTTGAGGGGTACCGCGATGGCACCTGCCTTAAGGATTCCGAAGTAGATAGGGAGCCACTCGAGGCAGTTCATCATGAGGATACCGATCTTGTTTCCCTTCTTGATACCTCTGCTGATGAGCATATTCGCAAGGCGGTTAGCCTTCTCATCGAAAACCTTCCATGTGATCTCTCTTCTGTATGCCTGTGATTCGGTGGGCTGGATAAGCTCATATTCCTTCCAGGTAACCCTTGCAGTCTCCTGCTGTTCGGGATTTAATTCGACGAGTGCTACCTCGTCACCATAAAGCTCTGCGTTTCTTTCCAAATACTCTGTAACAGGCATTTTGTAACTCCTCGTATTGCACTTATATATAGGCGCGCGAACATACGCGCCCATAAGAGTATAACAGAAAATAGAGGTCTTGCCTTAAATATTCATTCGAAAATATAAGAAAAATGTCATAAGATGTTTACTTTTGGACGCCTCGTCCGCATTGTTAACGAGTTAGCCATGGATTATCATATAGTCAGTTATGGGTCAGGGATGTCCTTTGGAAGTTACGGACATCCGATTGATAGGGTTATGAAGAACAAGGAAGAGAACAAATATAAGCTCCCGAAGATACATGTCGTTGGGCCGATAATTACGTATACGCTTTTGTTCCTGATGGCGATCGGAGTCATCTGGTATATCGTCCTTCTTTTCGGGCGGTATGCAATCTCCGTAAGGACTGAATCCGAGAAGGACAATACCGTATACTGGGCAGATCTTTATGCCAATGCTTCGGATGATTCCAAAGAGGATATACTCCAAAAGCTCTCTAGGCAGGGACGATCTTACTGCATCACGGATGCGGACGGTAATATCATCACTTCGAGTGGCGATATCACCTGTGTAGGTTATTCCGAATCTGCAGGGACGATAAATCTCAAGACAAATCCTCTGGGAGGATCGGTAATGGTCGCTTTCGAGGATGACGAGTATCCCGAAGACAGCGTAGTGATAAATGATCCGTTTTACAGTGAAGGATACATCTTTCTCGATAAGGGTAATGAGTTCCTGTACATAGCGGAAGGTGACCTTAATCTTGATATCTTCAGGCTCTTACGTTCGAAAAATGCATTTGATGATCTCTTTTTGAAGAAGAATTCCATCAATATACCGTTCTGGACCGGAACGGATATCGGAGACACGGGAGAGATCCTGATCATCAGCTGCTCTGCGACGATGAACTATAAGGATTTCTCGAGCATATTCCTGGCGGTCGCATTTTCGCTCGCGATCGCACTGCTTCTCTTTATCATCTTGATCAGCAATATCATCGGTAACTTCTCTGCTTCCCGAAAGCTCAAAAAGCTCATGTTCAGAGACAATATCACGACTAACCGCAACTGGTTCTGGTTCGCGATAAAGAGCAAGGCGATCCTTGAGAATTTCAGCAACAGAACGAAGACTTTCGCGGTCGTGGAGCTGGTATTTATCAAGTACAGGAATTTCGTCCTTTGCCATTCGGTAAGGGAAGGAAATGATATCCTGCGTGAGGTCGACTCTCAGATTCGAAAGTCGATAAGCAGGAAGGAACTTTGTGCGCACAGTTCCTCAAACGGATTCCCCATGCTCCTTGAAGTCAAGGATGAAGAGGATGCAAGATCCAGGCTTCAGGCGCTTATCTCGTCTCTTGAAAAGATATCGTCGAACCATAAGCTCGCATTCAGGGCGGGTGTCTATGTCATAAAGCCCGAGAGCATACTGGTAAGAGGAAAGTACGGCAAGCTCACTGCCGATATCGATCAGCTCTATAACAATGCAAGTGCCGCCGGAGCCTCGATCTCGGGGAGCGACGAATCGGGTATCGCATTCTTCGACGATAAGCTCGTTGATCAGGAAAAGTGGGCCGACTATGTTCAGGAGAGGCAAAGACCTGCTCTTGAGAATGAGGAATTCCTCGTTTATTACCAGCCGAAATATGACCCCAGAAACGACGAGATCAGGGGTGCCGAAGCGCTCGTAAGATGGCAGACCGAAGATATGGGTCTCGTGCCTCCCGGGAAGTTCATTCCGATATTTGAAAATAACGGATTCATAACCGAGATAGATCACTATATGTTGAGACACGTCGCAAGGGATCAGAAGCGCTGGCTCGACGAGGGCAGAAAGTGTGTTCCCGTTTCGGTCAATGTATCCAGGGCGCACTTTATCGAGGATGACCTGGCAGACCAGATCAGGGCTATCGTTGATGAGGAGGGAGCTC
Organism: Ruminococcaceae bacterium KH2T8; assembly: GCA_900111435.1. Taxonomy (NCBI): domain Bacteria; kingdom Bacillati; phylum Bacillota; class Clostridia; order Eubacteriales; family Oscillospiraceae; species Ruminococcaceae bacterium KH2T8. The sequence goes on along the minus strand of FOIY01000001.1, from coordinate 670,148 downwards.
CTCACGAACTTATCGAGATAGAGCTTACCGAGAGTGCTTTCTTTGATGATCAGAAGGCGATGCTCAAGACGATAGGAGATCTTAAGTCATACGGATTCGCAGTCTCGATGGATGACTTCGGATCGGGTTATTCGTCACTTAATTCGTTGAAGGATATGCCGCTTGATATCCTGAAGCTCGATGCGGGATTCTTCAGGGGCAGTGAAGATGACGAGAGGTCAAAGAAAGTCGTATCTGAGGCGATCAAACTCGCCAAGTGTCTTGATATGAAGACGGTAGCAGAAGGTGTCGAGGAGAAGGGTCAGGTAGATTTCCTCGCATCGGAGGGCTGCGACATGATCCAGGGCTACTACTATGCAAAGCCGATGCCCAAGGAAGAGTATGAGATGAGGATCTGAACGGAGAGCGCTTATGTTGGTCTATTACGAGATAATGCTCATATTGTCGATACTGCTGTCGGGTGTCTATGTCTTTATTTGGCATAAGCATTTCGATGTTCATATCACGTTGAGTTTTCTGCTCCTTCCGATCGGTAATCTGGCATATGTCATCGTTGCACGCGCAGCTGATCTCGAAGCGGCGCTCGTCGGAGTTAAGCTTATCTATCTCGTGGCATCATTCTCGGTGCTCTTCATCGTCCTGGCGGCTTTCAATCTGTGCCACATGAAAGTAAAGCGCAGCGTGAGACTTCTCCTCGTAACGATCACTCTTCTTGTGTATTCTTCTACGCTTACGATCGGTAAGTCTAAGCTGTTCTATAAGACTGCTGCTCTTACGACCCGTAACGGCATTTCGATCGTGACGGACAAAGAATACGGCTTCATGCATACGATCTACTACATCATGCTCATTGCGTATTTTGCCGTGTGCCTGTTTGTCCTGATCTACGGCAGCAGGAAGAAGACGGAAGTATCCCGTAAGATCCTCCTGATGGTGCTTTTTCCTCTTTCGGCTTCGATCATTGCGTTCTTTGTCGGCAGGTCCGTAGCGGATACGTTGGAGCTCATGCCTGCGGCCTATGTTCTCGACCAGTTCTTCTATATACTGATCGCCTACAACGTTACTCTTTACGATATTGAGGATTCGGGTGTTGATTCGATCCTGGAGCGTGGCGAGACGGGATTTGTATCTTTCGACTTTAAGTTCAGGTATCTGGGAAGTAACGAGACGGCACGAAAGTTCCTGCCGGTACTAAATGACCTTTGTGTTGATAAGCCCGTCAAGGATGTTCCCGAGCTCAAGAATAATGTCTATAAGTGGCTCAGCCTTTATAAGAATAACGATTCCCGTAACTGTTTCCACTACGACAGTCCCGACGGCAAGCGCGTATACCAGATAGATATCAGTTACCTCTATGACGGCAGGAGAAGGAGAGGGTACCAGTTCTATGTCACGGACGATACGGGCGATATGGAATATATCGCGCTCCTCGATAAGTTCAACAGTACTCTCGAAAGGCAGGTCAGGGAAAAGACCGAGAAGATCGTAAGTATGCACGACAAGCTGATCGTCAGCATGGCGTCGATGGTTGAAAGTCGCGACAACTCGACGGGAGGTCATATCAACAGAACGAGCGAAGGCGTAAGGATCCTCGTAGATGAGATGCGTCACTGCGATCACCATCAACATACTCTTTCCGATTCGTTCTGCGAAAAGGTAGTAAAGGCCGCGCCTATGCATGACTTAGGTAAGATCGCCGTAGATGATGCCATCCTTCGAAAGCCGGGCAGGTTCACTCCCGAGGAGTTCGAGCAGATGAAGAAGCACGCGGCGGAAGGTGCGAGGATCGTCGATCAGATCCTTAAGGATACCGACGATGACGAATTCCATCGTATAGCGGTCAATGTCGCCCATTACCATCACGAGCGATGGGACGGCTCCGGGTATCCCGAGAAGCTCGCGGGTGAGCAGATCCCGCTCGAGGCCAGGATAATGGCGATAGCAGACGTTTATGATGCACTCGTAAGTAAGCGCGTCTATAAGGAGAGCATGCCTTTTGATAAGGCAGACGAGATCATAATGGAGGGCATGGGATCGCAGTTCGACCCGGGCCTTAAGGAATGCTACTGCGCGGCAAGGCCGAAGCTCGAGGAATATTATCGCAACAAGATCAAATGATTTTCTGATGCCCGCTTTACGCGCGTACATGCGGGTTTATTAGTGGTAAATCATAAACTTTGCGCTAATTATTTAACATACGGCAACTTATCTTGGTGTATAATTGTGAGCGATAAGAAAGGGGCAACCCCCGCACGAAGAGGAGAATCACTATGTCCAGACTTCTGTATGATGAGAATAATCTTCCCGATATAAGCACACTCAAGGCTGCTAATTACGATAATATCGATCTTAACGAGGTCGAGCCCGTAAAGAGGATCGGTATCCTTACGAGCGGCGGTGATGCTCCCGGAATGAATGCTACCATCAGATCGGTAGTCAGAGCCGGTACAAATTCGGGACTTGAGGTCTACGGTATCACAAGAGGATATCACGGACTCTGGAAGGGTGAGATCTCTCCCATCGGAATGAGAGATGTATCCGAGACATTGCAGAGAGGCGGAACATTCCTCATGACTGCAAGATCCAAGACATTCCAGACTGACGAGGGTGTACTTAAGGGCGCACGCATGATGGAGGTCTACGGACTCGATGCTCTCATCGTCAGCGGCGGTGACGGATCCTTCAAGGGTGCGAGAGCTCTTGCAAGAATCGGCATCCCCGTGATCGGTATCCCCGGTACGATCGATAACGATATCGGATGTACGGACTATACCATCGGTTATGACACGGCCATGAATACGGCTATGGACTGCATCGATAAGCTTCGTGATACGGCATCTTCCCACGAGCGCTGTAGCGTTATCGAGGTAATGGGAAGAAGAGCAGGCTACATCGCCCTTAACGTAGGTATCGCTACGGGTGCCGAAGTAATCCTCATCCCCGAGGTTCCTTTCGACTTCAATAAGGACGTTGTAAGAGTGATCCTTGACGGTCGTAACAAGGGTAAGAAGCACTACATCGTTATCGTAGCAGAGGGCTGCGGCACGGCAACCGATATCGCGGCAAAGATAGAAGAGCAGACAGGCATCGAGTCTCGTCCTACGATCCTCGGTCACCTGCAGAGAGGCGGTTCTCCCACGCTCCGTGACAGAACAACGGCAAGCCTTATGGGTGTACACGCCATCGACTGCCTGCTCAACAAGAAATTCAACAGGATTATAGTAGAGAAGAACGGCGTTATCACCGATGTCGATATAGAGGAAGGTCTTGCGACCACTAAGACGATCCCGCAGAGCGATATCGATAATGCTAAACGTCTCTCATAAACGGAGATAAATGTATAGATACACTACTTTCGAAGAAGAAGCAGAACGAAAGAAGATCAGGGGCAGGGTATTAAGTGTCCTTGAATTCGACAAAGTCATAAATGAACTTACAGGCTTGGCGAGGACTCCCTATGGCAGGGGCCTCGCCGAAGCTCTTGTTCCGACTACCGATCATTCGGTGGTAACGGAATCCTTATCCGATACGGAGGAAGCATTCACATACATAAATAAGTACGGCCCTCTGCCGCTCGGGTCTTTGCCCGATATCACGGATGTGCTGTCTTATACGAAGGCGGGCGGAGTATTGACTATGCGCTCGCTTCTTGATGTTGCGATATTCCTTCGCGGAGTCGCGGCGTTAAAGAAGATCGTCTCGGGCGAACATGCCGATATGTATGAGACTAATCTCTTTGCGTCGATCAATGCCCTCGATGCGGTCGAGAAGCTCGAGAAGGAGATAAGCTTTGCGATCGTAAGCGAAGACGAGATGAATGACCGCGCGAGTGACACTCTCTATTCGATCAGAAGAGAGAAGAAGGATCTTGCTCAGAGCATCAGAGTACTCCTCGACAGGGTCATCAGGAACAATGAAGAGATCCTGCAGGAAGCCATCATCACGATGCGAGGCGAGCGCTATTGTGTACCGGTAAAGGCGGAACATAAGGGAAAGCTCCCGGGTATCGTTCACGACACATCCTCCACGGGCCAGACTGTATTTGTCGAGCCCATGGCCGTAGTTGAAGCGAATAACAAGATAAGAGAGCTCGTATCGATGGAGAAAGCCGAGATCGAGCGTATTCTCGAAGATCTTACCGATATGGTAAAGCGCTCGAGGGGAGAGCTGAAGTCGGATATCTCCCTTATCGCCTGTATCGACCTTGCTTCGTCCAAGGCCGAGCTCGCCATAAAGATGAATGCGGTAAAGCCCGCTCTTAATGACGAGGGCAAGATAAGGCTCATCAAGGCAAGGCATCCTCTTATCGATCCCGAGAGAGTAGTCCCCGTGGATATCATCAACGGTATCGACTACAGGACGCTCGTTATCACGGGTCCTAATACCGGCGGTAAGACGGTATCCTTAAAGACTTGCGGACTCTTAACGCTCATGACGATGGCAGGCCTCATGATCCCCGCAGCTACGGGTTCGGAGATCGCGGTATTCGACAGAGTGCTTGCCGATATCGGTGACGAGCAGAGCATCGAGCAGAGCCTTTCGACTTTCTCGGCTCACATGTCCAATATCGTATTTATCCTGAAGAACGTCCGCGGCAGATCGCTCGTTCTCTTAGATGAGCTCGGTTCGGGAACTGACCCGGCAGAAGGTGCGGCGCTCGCAGTCGCAGTACTTGACGATCTGTTTGAGAAGGGTTGTGTCACGATGGCTACGACTCACTATAAGGAGCTCAAGGCTTATGCGATTACTACCGAGGGCGTGCAGAATGCTGCGTGCGAATTCGATACCGATACTTTATCGCCTACCTACAGGCTCAAGATCGGTATGCCGGGCGTAAGTAATGCTTTCGTTATCTCGCGAAAGCTCGGTCTTCCCAGGAGGATAATCGAAGATGCCACGGCAAGGCTCTCCGAGGAGGAAATGTCTTTCGAGCGACTTCTGGCCGATGCAGAAGCGAACAGCAAGGAAGCCGCAAGACTTAAGGAAGAGAACTTAAAGCTCAACGAAGAACTCTCATCCAAGGTCGCAGAACTCGAGAATGAGCGAAAGGCATTAAAGGCCTCCAAGACCAAGATCCTTAATGATATGCGTGCCGAGCAGAAGGCACTTCTCGAGGAAAAGCAGGAGGAACTCGACGAAGAGATCCGCCGTATAAAGAAGCGTGCGAAGAAGTCCTCCGAAGAGGATGCCGCCGAGGAACTCGATAAGATCAGAAGAAGGCTCAGGGCAGGTGTCCGTGACTTACGATCCGATGACGAGGACGATAAGCTCGAAGCGGTATCGCTTCCCGGCGAAGCACCGAAGTCCGTAAAGGAAGGCGAGCAGTATTTCGTGCCTCACTTAAACTTCGTGGGAACGGTCACTGCGGCACCCAACGGAAGAAATAAGAAGGTCAGGATCTCATCGGGCATAATGACGTATACGGTAGAACTCGAGCAGCTTCGTATGCCTACGGCTGCTCAGAAGGAAAAGCCTGCCGAGGATAAAGGTAAGACAAGGCGTGACCGCCCCGTTGCTTATAAGGCTAGTTCTGCCAATAAGATGAGGATGGAGAAGTCCCAGACAGTGATGCCTGAAGTCATGCTCCTCGGAAAGACGGTCGCGGAAGCGGAGAGCGCACTCGATACTTATATCGACGACTGTCAGCTTGCGGGTATCCGTGAGATCAGGATCGTACACGGTAAGGGAACGGGTGCATTAAGGAGCGCGGTCGATACGATGCTTCGTGGCGACGTCAGGGTAAAGAGTCACAGGCTCGGAACCATAGGCGAAGGTGATGACGGCGTAACGATCGCTACACTCAACTAAAGATCAGGAGGAACGGAAAGAGATGCTCTTTACCGACAAAAGACTTAACGTGATCATAGGCGCATACGGAAGCGGCAAGTCCGAAGTATCCGTCAACTGCGCAAGACTTATAAAGCAGGAGAAGAAGGACGGCAAGGTGCTCCTTGCGGATCTGGATATAGTTAATCCTTTCTACAGATCTGCCGATGCCGCGTCCGAGCTCGAAAAGCAGGGCGTAAGGGTCATCTGTCCTTCGTATGCCAACTCGAATGTAGATGCTCCGGTCCTTACGGGCGAGATGTATGTTATCTTCGACGATCCCGATTATTCCGGTGTCTTTGATATCGGTGGCGAGGATATGGGTGCCAATGTACTCGGTTCATTAAAGAGCAGGCTTGAAAAGATCGATGCAGGATTATATATGGTCATCAATACATTAAGACCTTTTACTTCGGATGTTCAGGGTATCGCCCAGATGGCATCCGATCTTCAGGAAGCCGCAAGGATGAAGATCGACGGCTATATCAATAACACTAATCTTCTCGAGCATACGACATTCGAGGAAGTAGCAGAAGGAGAGAAGATCATCGCCGAAGCAGCCAGACTTACCGAGATCCCTCTTCTTGCGACCACGATCATGAAGGGTGTTGCTACGCCTGAGCAGCTCGCGTCTCTTACCGCTCCTGAAGTGATAGAACTTGAAAGGAAGATACATTACAACTACTGATGAATAACATATTTGTACTACTGATCATCCTGGCGGCAGGTTTTGTCGCTCTCATAAAAGGCGCCGATATCTTTGTAGACGGCAGTTCGTCACTTGCCAAGAATCTCAAGGTGCCGAGTCTTATCATCGGTCTTACCATAGTCGCTCTCGGAACCAGTGCTCCGGAACTGGCCGTAAGTACATCAGCAGCTATCCAGAAGTCCAATGAGATCGCCTTGAGTAACGTCATAGGTTCTAATCTCTTTAACCTTCTCGTCGTGGCCGGAATATGTGCCGTGATAAGCCCGCTTCCCGTTGACAGATCGGTAGTAAGAAGAGACATGCCGTTTTCTGCCGTATGCACGATCCTTCTTCTTATTGCATCGTGTTTCTCTGTATTTACAGGAGGAAGCAACGTATTTGCGAATGCGGATTTCAGTATCAATATCGGTCTTGTATCACGTATCATCGGACTTGTGCTCCTGATCGCTTTTATCGGATATATCGCAGTCCTTATAAAGACTGCCGGCAAGAATAAGGATGAGGAATCTGAAGAAACAAAAAGAACCCTCAGGAAGTGTATTCTTCTCATAATCATCGGAATAATCCTCATAGTCGCAGGCGGACAGGCGGTCGTATACAGCGCCAAGGCGATCGCAAGGATCGCCGGTATGACCGAGACGCTTATCGGACTTACGGTAGTAGCTCTCGGAACGTCACTTCCAGAGCTCGTAACTTCGATCGTTGCCGCACGCAAGGGTGAGACTGAGCTCGCCGTCGGTAATGTCGTAGGATCCAATATCTTTAATCTTCTGCTGATCCTCGGAGTATCATCTCTCGTAAATCCGGTAGCCGTTAATCTGGCTTCTCTTTGCGACATGGTGATACTGATCCTCGTATCGGTACTAGTATTTATATTCATGTTGGTAAGCAAGAAGATCACAAGGCTTCAGGGTCTGCTCATGGTAGTGCTCTATATCGCCGATGTGGTATTTGCTTTCTTCAGATGATGAGTCTTATCGGAGGTCATAAAGATGAGTAACTGCGAAAGATGTGCATTTTATACTTACGATGATTATGCCGAAGGTTATGTCTGCGATGTCGATATGGATGAGGATGATCTTATAAGGCTCTCAGGCAGAAACTTTAAGGAGTGTCCTTATTTCCAGGATGGCGATGAGTATAAGACCGTCAGACACCAGATGTGATAAGATACATTTACAAAGATTTGGGGTGAGATAACATGGGAAAGACACTGATCGCATATTATTCAAGAGCAGGTGAGAATATCGCCAACGGCATGACCGTGATGCTCTCGGAAGGAAACACCGAGGTCGCCGCCAAGTATATAAGCGAGTTCGTTGAGGCGGATATGTTCAGGATCGAACAGGCGGTCCCCTATTCGGATAACTATACTGATTGTACGGCTCAGGCTAAGCTCGATCAGAGCACGAATGCCCGTCCCGAGCTCAAGGCTTCATTAGAAAGTATCGCCGATTACGATACGATCTATCTGGGCTTTCCTAATTACTGGGGAACGATGCCCATGGCGGTATTTACATTCCTTGAGCAGTTTGACTTTACGGGAAAGAAGATAAAGCCTTTCGTAACTCACGAAGGAAGCGGATTCGGAACCGCAGTGGAAGATATCACTAAGATCTGTCAGGGCGCCGAGATCGCGGAAGGTCTTGCTATCCACGGGGCGGATGTAAAAGGATACAGGTTCTCGATAAGGAGATGGTGCAGTAAATGAATGACAGAGAGAGGACAATAGTACGGACCGGTGTCATAGGTATCGTAGCTAATGTGCTCCTTGCAGCGTTCAAGGCATTTGTAGGAGTGCTCTCGAATTCTATCGCCATCACGCTCGATGCGGTAAATAACTTAAGTGACGCGATGTCGTCGACGATCACCATAATCGGTACCAAGCTCGCAGGCAAGAAGCCCGATAAGAAGCACCCGATGGGTCACGGAAGGATCGAGTATATAAGTGCTGCCGTCATCGCCATGATCATCCTCTATGCAGGTTTTACTTCGCTCATCGAATCGGTAAAGAAGATAATCGATCCCGTTGAAGCCGAGTACGGAACTCTTTCGCTCGTAGTTATCGGCGTTGCGATCTTCGTAAAGATAATACTCGGAACATTCGTCAAGAAGACTGGCGAAAAGGTCAATTCGGATGCGCTGAAGGCATCGGGAAAAGATGCGCTCTTTGATGCGATCATCTCGGCTTCCACTCTCCTTGCCGCGATCTTCTATATCTGTACGGGAATCGGTATCGAGGCATATCTTGGTGCAGTCATCTCGCTTTTGATCATCAAGGCGGGTATCGATATGCTCAGGGAGACATTGAGCCAGATCCTGGGCGAAAGGGTAAACAGTGAGCTTACAAATGAGATAAAGAAAACGATCCGCGGCGTAGAAGGTGTGCACGGAGCGTATGATCTGATCCTTCATAATTACGGTCCCGACAGATATCTGGCATCCGTTCATATCGAGGTCGACGAGCACATGACCGCGGCTCAGATCGATGCGGTAACCAGAGAGATACAGCATGCCGTTCTCGAGGCTCATCAGGTCATCATAACGACTGTCGGTATCTATGCCGATAACACCAGTGACGATGAGATCAATCAGATGAGAAATGAGATCTACCATATCGTAAGATCCCACGACAACGTCCTGCAGATCCACGGTTTCTTCGTAGATAAGGAAAAGAAGAGGATAAGTCTTGATTACATCATGGACTTCGCGGCGGACGACCTCAAAGGTGAATACGGTAGGATCTACGATGAGATCAAAGCCAGATATCCCGATTTTGACTTGAGGCTCAATCTCGACGTTAACGTCAGCGACTGATCTATCCTAAGCAAATTAAAAACAGTGCGGTCGGCACCCTTTTCGGAGGATGCCGACCTTTTATATGTTTATCGATAGTTCACAATTGATCTATACATAACAGTCGATCAGGGGAGTATAATACGAAATGTAAGAAATTTTTAAGTATTGTGTACGGGCGGTTCCAAATGGCCCGTCGGGGAACATATGAAGGAACGAGAGAGCGATCCCGAAAAGCCGGTCGATCCGTCCGACTCCGGTATCAGTACCAAAGAGCGACGAGTGTCGCGAATGTTTTTTGCGATCTTACTGCTGATGTACACAGTTGCATCAGTTGAGACGATGTTTGCTTCGAGGTCGGGCGCTCACTTTATCTTTATGGGCGCGGAGATACCGCTGTCCATGCTGACAGGCGTACTCTCATCTCTTGCGAATATCCTCCTGATCTTCCTTGTCATCTATTTCGGAAAGCCCGGATTCATTACCGCTGTGTCGGTACTGGCGTTGCAGTTTCCGATGATCGTCTTCTCGTTTACCGTATCGCGTAACCCCGCTATCCTGTCGGGTCTTTTTACCAATATATTTACGCTCATAGCGATCATCCTGATCTATCAGAGGAACAGGAAGATAGAGAAGTTCCAGGATGCCGAGATCGATCACCTCAAGGAACAGCAGAATCTCTCGCAGCGACTCTTCGAACAGACGGCTACGGCGCTCGTTAACGCCATCGACGCCAAGGATAAGTATTCCCACGGACATTCTATGCGTGTTGCGGAGTATTCCGAGAAGATCGCGAGGGAGATGGGAAAGAGCGACGAGGAGTGCTATCAGATATACTACAGCGCCCTTCTTCACGACGTAGGAAAGATCGGTATCAGGATCGACATACTGAACAAAAAGGGAAAACTCACCGATGAGGAGTATGAGAACGTCAAGCTCCATCCCGTATTCGGTAACCAGATCCTGTCGAGCATCAGCGAGTATCCTTACCTCAGTATCGGTGCTCATTATCATCACGAAAGATATGACGGCAAGGGTTATCCCGAGAAGCTCAAGGGTGAAGATATCCCTGAGATCGCGCGCATCATATCGGTAGCGGATGCTTATGATGCCATGACTTCAAAGAGGAGCTACAGGGATGCCATCCCTCAGCAGCTCGTAAGAGAAGAGATCGTTAAGAATGCGGGAACCCAGTTCGATCCCGAGATCGCCAAGATAATGCAGAAGATCATCGACCGTGACGTCGAATACGAGATGAAGGAAAAGGAGACCGTTAAGGAACTTGCAGGTAAGAATGTCCTTCATTGCGGTGAGTACAGAGCCGAGATCTCAGACGGCATAATCATAATCCCGGCAGTTACTAAGATGCGTATGAAATGCGCTCCCGAAGGTGACACGAACGGAATGCCTTCCATGATCCTCTTTGACTCCCTGGACGGTCGCGTTCACAAAGAAGAAAAGACAAAAGAGGATCTGTGCTACTACGAGTTCGCTGAGATAAGATTCGACGGTGAGACAGTATGCAGAGGTGCTCGAAAGGTAAAGGTCGATATAGACGGAGTAGAGCAGGGTGTCGATACCGGTTTACAGGAAAAGGAATACGTTATCGAGGCCGTAAGATGTAAGGATCATGCGCTCATTAAGATCGATGACGGATCAAAGATGGTAACTGTCACCGTAGCGCTGCCCGACAGCTCGAGATATACATATATCGGTCTTACAGGCGAGAACTGCAGGATAAGTGATGTTGCGATAAGTAAATCAAAAGACTGGGTGAGCGAGGACTATATCCCCAGGATCGCGGAGAAGATCAGTTATATAGAAGGCCCGCAGGGAGATGTTCCCAATGTTCAGATCGACGGTCACAGGACTGAGTCTACGGCCGGTATCCCTATAACTGACGGGCTCGAGATCTCGTTTCATACGATGAGCCTTCCTACTTCGAGGCTCATATGGCATTGTCCGTTCATCGAGATATTCCATTCAAGGGACGGATCGGTGAACGGTAAGGACTATCGCGACTATGCACTCGTTCGACTGGACGGCGAAAACTGGAAGGGCGAAGGTGAATCAGACGATCAGCTCACCATCGAAAAGACGGATGAATTTAAGAGCTGGGAAGATTGGAAGAGCTATAACAGGAAAGGTTATGACTGCACCGTGAGATTCGGCAGGCAGGGAAATGTAATAACCGTCGATACCGTAAATTACGGCATCGTGATACATAACGTGACGACGGTCTTAGATGGTAAGAATGACATCTACGCGGCTCTGTCCGGTGATCAGTGTGCCCTGACTGATATCAGGATCTCTAAGTGATATCTGCCCCATAATTCACAAACAGTTCTTACCGTCAACTAACTGCATAGGTTATCATTAAAGAAATACATCCCCGGAGGTGAACTATGATGGAATTTCATGCACTGAAGAACGACTCGGTTACTAAGACGGAACTCGATAATCAGTCGAGAGTAAGGGCTTTCGCCGGGGAGTGTGTAGTAATACTCGAAAATGACGGTGTGCTCCCTTTGGCGGGAAAAGGGAAGATCGCACTTTACGGTAACGGTGCGCGCCATACGATAAAGGGCGGAACCGGTTCGGGTGATGTTAATTCCAGATATGTAGTCAATATCGAGGACGGCCTTAAGGATGCGGGATTTGAGGTAACGAGCACGTCATGGCTCGACAGGTTCGACGGCATCTTCGAAAAGAACAAGACCGACTATATGGAGAAGATAAAGCGAGTCGCAAAGGAGAGCGGACTTTCGGAGATCGAAGTCATGTTCGCGGAGCCTATCTCGATCCCTGAGATAATCGAGATCACGGATTCCGATATCGCTGAGAGCGATACTGATATAGCGATCTATGTCGTTTCGAGAGATTCGGGTGAAGGCGGAGACAGAAAGTGTGCAGAGGGTGATTATCTCTTCCGTGCAGACGAGCTCGCGGCGATAGGAAAGCTCGCATCTTCTTACAAGAAATTCATAGTCCTCCTTAATATCGGAGGTATCGTTGATATTAAGACCGTAAAGGATATAGACGGAGTCAATGCCATCGCCGACATAAGCCAGCTCGGAAATATCGGAGGATATGTCGTTGCGGATGTGCTGACGGGCAAGGCGGATCCTTCGGGAAGACTTACTGATACATGGGCAAAGAACTATGAGGACTACCCCGGGTATCAGGATTTCAGTTCCAATAACGGAAATACGGATGATGAATTCTATAAGGAAGGCATCTATATCGGTTACAGATATTTCGATACATTCTCGGTCGAGCCTCTTTATCCGTTCGGTTACGGCCTCGGCTACACGACATTTGATATAAAGACGACTGATGCCGAGATCAGGGGCAGCAAAGTGAGCCTTACTGTCGAGGTTATAAATACCGGGTCTCATAACGGAAAGGAGACCGTTCAGGTCTATGTATCTGCTCCTTTGGGTAAGGCCGATAAGCCCTATCAGGAACTGGCCGCTTATGAAAAGACTAAGCTACTGGCCCCGGGCGAGACAGATACATTAAATATCACTTTCGATCTGAAAAATCAGGATTCATTTGACCCTGAGACCGCAACGAGGATACTCGATAAGGGCGATTACTATGTAAGAGTCGGAAAGAATTCCAGAGATACGAAGATAGCCGCGGTTGTAAATGTCAGGGATACTATCACTACGAGAAAGCTAAAGAATCTGTTCGCGGCCGATATCGAATTTGAGGAGATGAAGAATCCCAATACCCAAAGGCAGATCACTTCATTTAATCCTAACGATGAGATCGAGTCGTGTGAGGCTGTAAGATTGCTTCTTGAAAAGGAGTCGATAAATGCCGTTACGATCGATTATGTTACGAAGAAACCTGCCATGACGGACGATCATCCCGATAAGGATATCATGTTTGAAGACGTCATCTACGGCGAGCATACCGTAGAAGAACTCACGGCTCAGCTTACGGTTCCTGAGATGGCGATGCTCTGTGTGGGCGCATACGGTAATTTCCTTGCTGACAGCATCGTAGGCGCAGCATCACTTCATGTGCCCGGTGCCGCAGCCGAGACTCCGGATCATCTCCTTGAGAGCCGCGGTATCCCCGTAATGATCCTTGCCGACGGTCCTGCAGGCTTGAGGCTTCAGCCTCACTTTAAGGCAACGCCGGACGGTACCCTTCTTCCCGGCGGTGAAGTGTTCGGCTTGAGCTACAGGGATTTCCCCGATACGACACCTGAGGATGCAGTCGATTACTATCAGTACTGTACTGCTATCCCGATCGCTACCGCACTCGCGCAGACCTGGAATAAGGAACTCATCAAGGAAGCCGGAAATATCGTAGGCGAAGAGATGAAGCTCTTCGGAGTACACTTCTGGCTCGCTCCCGGCATGAATATCCACAGAAATCCTCTGTGCGGCAGAAACTTCGAGTACTATTCGGAGGATCCGCTGGTCAGCGGAATGTGCGCGGCATACGATACGCTCGGCGTTCAGTCCTATGCGGGACAGGGAACGACCATAAAGCATTATGCGGGCAACAATCAGGAAGATAACAGGATGTACAGCAATTCTCATATATCCGAGAAGGCGCTCCGTGATCTTTACCTCAAGGGCTTCGGTATTGCAATTAAGCTGTCTCAGCCTTATTCTATAATGACGTCTTACAATCTGATCAACGGCACGCATGCTGCCAATAACCACGACCTGATCCAGGGTGTGGCAAGAGACGAATTCGGATTTGAAGGCGTAGTCATGACAGACTGGTATACCTCTCAGGATTTCTTCTTCGGAGGCGACCGCAAGGTCAAGTATCCCTGCTCTTCGAGCCCTATGTGCATCAAGGCGGGTAACGACTGGCAGATGCCCGGCTGCGAGAAGAATGTGACGGATATCATTGACGCGATAGAGTCCGGCGAGATCACTTTGGGAGAGCTTCAGTTCTGTACATGCAATATATTGAGAATGGCGGTGAAGTGCTTCTCGTAAGTGAAGCTGATTAAAGGTATATGGAAGAGATCTTTGACTCTGAGCATTATAACGTAAGATACGATAAGGATTCGAATGCGGCGGTACTCGTGTGGAAAGAGTACTCCGAGACAGATCATTTCAGGACACCGCTCATGAAGAGCGCCGACATCATAAGAAGGCACAGGTGTTCTGACCTTATCATCGACAGGAGCAAGATCACCAAGATCGGTGACAAAGATATCCACTGGGTATCAAAGATACTGATCCCCGCACTTAAGAGAAGCGGCTGCAAGAGGATAATCATAATCTCGGGAGACGATAAGCCGATCTCGGTCAAGGATTATCCTTACAGCTCACTGTCCGGTCAGTTCAGCATAAGATCAGAAGAAAGCGTCGAGTCCGCTATCGCATCTCTTGTCAGGGAACAGACAGGCGGAGTCTCCGATGAGATCAGAAAGATGACACGCGAGGATGCTCTTAAGTATATGGAGCTTCCCGCCGATGCTTCATGGGAGGAGATCGACGACAAGTTCTGGCAGATGGGTAAGAATATCCGAAAGCTGCCGCCCGAGGAAACGGAGAAGAAGCTCGATGAGCTTTCCGCTGTCTACGATATCGCAACAGGTAAGAGAGACGAGCGTGAGGAAGCCGAGAGGATCCGCGCGGGTAAGAAGAAATACTTCGGAAAGACCGCAGGAGAGTGGGGAACATACTTCTCATATACCTGGTATAAATATCTGCTCGCGATCGTAGCGATCGTCGTGAGCGGAAATCTTCTCTATACGATATTCCTGAAGCCTGCCAATGACGTAAGTATCGTAGGCGTAGGCCATTTTTTCTTCGAGGGCAGCTATTACGAAGATATAACGGCTGAGCTCGGTTATACTAATCCGTATATAATCTCGATCGACCTTGCTGTCCCTAATGATGAGGACCAGGCAGGCGAGACTTATTCAGAGCAGACTTCGGCTGCAGCCATGATGTCTAATCCGAATATCATCATCAGTGATGAGAGAACGGTCAGATATTATTTCGGAACGTATGCAGATCTTACTGATTATTACGAAGGTCTTGCGGATGTTCTTCCTGCAGATGTCTACGAGCAGCTTATTCCCGTTTACTGCAGTGAGCAGGATTTTCAGAATCTGGCCGTGAATTATGAGATGGAAAAGGATGACGGTGAAGTCTACGATACGACTGAGATCATCATCGGTATCGAAGTAACCGATCCTGAGTTCATCTCAGAGCTCGGATATACCACGCTCTGGCCGAATGATGATCCTAATCTCGTATTCTGTGTGGGTGGCGGTGTAGATGATATCGAAGCTGCCGAGGCTATCCTTACGAGGATCCTGAGCGACCTTAGCTGATACCCGTAGCTTTAAGGAGCATATCCGTCTGCTCGTCAGTGAGCCTGGTGAGGGTACCCGGAACTGAATCTTCGGGCAATGACAGATCCCCTATCTTTATTCGGCGAAGCTCGATGACGGACTTTTCGAAATGCGCCATGAGCCTTCTGATCTCATGTGTCTTTCCTTCGTAAAGAGTTATCTCGCATGTATCATCAGATATGCGTACCATCTTTGACGGTTTGAGCTTTACGGGAGTATCCATATCGGTCAGTGTAACGCCTTCTGCCGTTTCTTTGATGTCGGCATCAGTGATCGGAGTGCCTTCGTATCTTACTCGGTACAGCTTAGGTATCTCATACTTCGGAGATGTCAGGCGGTGAGACAGCTCGCCGTCATTTGTAATTATCAGAAGTCCCGTCGAATGATAATCGAGCCTTCCTACGGGACTGAGCTTTAAGTGCTTGAGATTAGCCGGAATAAAGTCGCTTACGGTAGGAAGACGCTTATCCTCCATCGCTGTAAGGACATTATCGGGCTTGTCGAACATGTAGTAGAGCTTTGATGCAAGTCTTGTAGTCTCTCCTGCGATCGATATATCGTCGCTCTCGGATACGTGTACGGACGGATCCGTCACAGTCTGTCCGTTGACCGTAACTTTTCCTTTCTTTATCAATACGCGGATCTCGTTTCGTGTTCCGCAGCCTGAATTTGCGAGTAATCTGTCAAGTCTCATACACTGATTATAGTGTATAATCTCAAATATGAAAGAGATCAATCTTGAAAGCGGAATGCCCGATGTCTCGACTGCCATGTCGAGGCTCAATAATCAGATCTATGCGGTCCGTGCAAGCGGTGTCCGTGAATGCAAGATCATCCACGGCTACGGTTCATCAGGAAAGGGCGGCGCGATAAAGAGCGCGTGCCTTATGGGGCTTCGCGGCTACAAGAGGAGAGGTCTCATAAAGGAATTCTGTCCGGGCGAAAAGTTCGGTCCTTTCTCGGAAGAGGGAAGACGAATGACTGCCCTTATCCCTTCGCTTAACAGGGACAGGGACTGGGCCAGATCTAACGACGGTATCACCGTCGTGATATTCAGGTGAATGACATGTCAGATCCGACATTTGAAGAAAAGTGGAAGAAGTTCGAAAGCGAATGCCGCGAATGTACGGCCTGCCCTCTTCACGAGACCAGGACGCACACGGTCATTTCGCGCGGATCAAAGCATGCCCCCCTCATGATAATAGGCGAAGCACCGGGAAAGGACGAGGATCAGATGGGAAGTCCCTTCGTCGGAAGGTCCGGTCAGCTCCTGCAGCATCTTCTGGCGGCTTATGGTCTCAAAGACCGTGATTACCACATCTGTAACATTGTTAAATGCCGTCCTCCGGAGAACAGACGCCCCGAGCCCGCCGAGATAGCGGCGTGCAAGAAGCACCTGGCGGTACAGTTTAATCTCGTAAGACCGAAGGTGATCCTGCTCCTCGGGTCCACGGCCTACGAAGCATTCTTCGGAATAAAACCGGTCATGAAAGACGTAAGGGGATACTTCGTTGACAAGAACGGCTACAAGATCCTGACAACATTTCATCCCGCATTCGCTCTCCGCAACGAGCATATGAAGATACCTCTCTACGAAGATGTGGGTAAGGTAAAGGCTCTTCTTGAGGAGATGGGACTGGTGGAAATAACGGGTAATACATTATCTTAAAAAAGATGTTGATTTTAAGCGAGCGATTTGCTATACTAGCTCACGTCAAATAAATGACATTGCCGAATTGTGTAAGGGTAGCACTCCGGTTTCTGGCACCGTCTGTCTGGGTTCGAATCCTAGTTCGGCAGCCACAAGTCCCGCGTAATGCGGGACTTTTTTATTGCCTGAAAGTGTTTGGACCGGCTCGGATTCCGGCGGCTCATAAGGGTGCCATTACCACAAACACGTCCAAAATCACTCGAAAGTGGTAGTGAAATGGTAATGGAGGCCGCCATTACCATTTCATTACCACATTTTCCGGAAAATGGCAGGGTAAACGGTAATGGACCGGATCGAGGCGATTGAGAAGACCGCGATGGAAAGCGGCTTCCCATCACGACTCAAATGATGCCGTAACTTGCTTTTATATGAAAACACGTGATTGACAATGAAAATATGCGCTGATAATATTTTCATATGATAAATCTCGAACGAAGAAAACAGATACTCGATATTCTTGCTACGGAAGGCTCGATCAATACAAACCTCTTATCCGAGCGCCTCGGTGTTACCGGAGCGACGATAAGGACAGACCTTCGCGACCTTGCAAGAGAGGGTGCCATCGTTCGTTATCACGGAGGCGTAAGACTTCCCGAGAAGCACCATACCGACGAGCTCGCAGAGAATTATATGGTGCGTTCCGTAACTCACGTCGATCTTAAGGAGAAGATAGGAAAGAAGGCCGCGGCACTCGTTCGAAGCGGCGATACCATCTTCATGGACGCGAGCTCTACTGCATTTAATATGATCCCGTTCCTTAAGGACACTGAAGATGTTACCGTTATCACGAACGGTATCCATACCGCCATGGAGCTTCAGCACTACAATAATTTCAAATCGATCATCCTTATCGGAGGAATGCTCCGTCCCCATTCGGGTACTATCGAGGGCGTTATGTGCCGAGAGATGATCAGCCGTTTCAGAGCCGAATATTATTTCGTTTCGGGTAACGGATTCTCGCCTGAGATGGGACTTTCGGGTAATAATCTCTTCGAGCTCGAGCTCAAGAGGCTGTGCGCCGAGAGAAGTAAATATATCGTAGCTCTCGTGGACTCCACCAAGATGGGTGCCGATTCCGCTTCTGTTTTCATTTCGCCCAACAAGATAGATCACCTCATCACTGATGACCAGGCAGATGAGAAGACTATCGAAGCGTGCAAGAAAAAGGGCATGAACGTAATCATCTCGGACTGATCCGAGATCTTATCAGGAATTCTCCTGACCTACTACACCGCCGAAATTGTTCTTATATTTCTTGGGAGTGATGTGCAGCTGCTTTTTAAACTGCGCGATAAAGTAACTCGCATTTGAAAATCCGACCGCAGCCGCTACTTCCGCGATCGAGAGCTCGCTCCTTATCAGGAGCTTTTCGGCATTCTTGATCCTTATGGCATTGAGGTATTCCGAGAATGAGACGCCGAGAGATGATTTGAAAAATCTCGAAAAGTACGAGTAGCTCATTCCTGCCAGCACAGCCATCTCTTCAGCCGTTAAGTCCTGATCGTAGTGGATGTTGATATGATCGATGACCTTCTCGAGTCTTTGAGGGCAGATCTCCCCGGAGTTAGAGGTATCGACCTTTTTATCAGCCAGGGAATCCCAATGCCTGAAGACATAGAGCGCTATCTCGGACATATTTCCTCTTATCGCGAGCTTGTAGAAATTCTTTCTTTCGGAGTATTCGGTAAAGATATCGTAGAGCTTCTTGGGGATCGAGGTCGAATCGATGACCGATGCCTTGAAGAGCCTTGCTTCAGTGTTGTTCGCCAGAGTGAAAGGCATTATGTAGTGAAGGTCGGAGTTCGTAAGAGTAGAGGAGAAGAGGAAGTCGGTATCGGACTGAAGGCAGATGTACCTTGAGCCCTTCTTCGTCTTCATGCTGTGGACGTCTCCGGGGATCAGTATCAGCATATCTCCGCTGTTTACTTCATATTCGTGCTTATTGACTTTGACCGTTACGGAGGAGGAGATCACGTATAAGATCTCGAGATATTCGTGGTAGTGGGCAGCGCAGTTTCCCGTATCCTGGTTCAGTACCGCACAGCAAAAGAGTTCATTACTGTTCTTCCTGATGTCTTCGTAAGAAGCTTCGGGAAAGTGGTTACAGATATTCTCGAAGTACTGACTATACTGAAATGACATGCCTTTGTCTCCTTATCCGGCGAAACAAATATTTATATTAACGATGATAATATTATTTTTTTGCTTGCGCAAGCGGTAAAGATGAAAAAATCGTATTTTATAGTATAATGTTTGTGTTTCTCGGTTTCGTGAAACAGGTGAGGTTATATATGCAGGTAAATCAGATCATTCTGCCCAGTTGGCTTAACAACAAGACAGTGTTTCAACAGCAGGTGCCTTTCGTTATCGAGGGTAAGGCTGCTCCGAGCGCCACTATAACGCTCGAGATCTCCAAGGATCCAACTGACGGCAGGCGGGTTTCCAAGCTCGATGCCGAGTACGGTACTATCCTGAGCCTTGAGACGACTACATCCGGAAAGGGTGACTTCAAGTTCACCGTTCCTGCGTACAAGGCTTCTACCGATGCGTACACTTTCGTTTTCAAATGCTTTTCCGATACGGTCACGTTGAGCGATATCCGATGCGGTGACGTATGGGTGTTCCTGGGAACCGAATATCTCTCGATCCCCATGAAGAACGCGGTCGCTCCCGCTACCCCATTAAAGCGCCAGGTGATGAGCCACTTGAGGTTCTTTACGCCTGCACGTAACGGACTTGAGTCCGACGAGAAGGAGATCGCATATGAACCCAAGACTCATTTCAGTGAGGCTCACTGGATAAAGATCACGGATACCAAGGAACTTTCAAATGTTTCATCTTCGGCATTTTCATTTGCATATACGGTTGCCGATCAGGTCCACTATCCCGTAGGAGTCGTTGACCTTTCATGTGCCGAATCGTCGATCATCAACTGGATCTCCGACGAAGTAGTCGAGAACCAGACTGCACTCTCCGATTATCTTGAGGAACTTGAGCTTCTCGCGGATGAGGACAGATATAACGCGAACCTCAAGAAAGACAGGCACATAAACGAGACCGACAAGCTCCAGAAGGAACTCGAGGTCGGTAAGTTCTTCCTTGATTTCGATCTCAAGAAAGAGGAAAAGCTCAAGGAACTCACTCAGGAGCCTGAGGAGAAGGAAGCCGAGGAAGAGGCTGAAAAGGAAGCGGCAGAGCTCGACTTCCCGACGAGCCCCGATTCGTCTTTCTCCAAGAAGCAGGAGCCCAAGGAAGACAACATCAGTTCAGCAAAGAATCTCGACTTCAGCATGATGTCTGAGATCAGATATAAGACGGGAAAGAAGGCTGAGGACTCTGCCTACATCAAGGCCAAGTACAGGATCGGTACGATGTACAGGGCAAAGCTTCACGCACTTCGCGGACTCACCATCAGAGGTATGTCATTCTCTCCCGACAGGGAAGAATATCTCTTCGGAAGATACGATCTTCTCCTCATGGGACTTCTCGGAACGTTGTCATCCGTATTCGAGCCCAAGGAAGTCTATGACGATTCGCTCATGCCTTCGATGCTGTTCGTTGCCATGCACCCGAAGAGCATCGATTACGATTTCCCTTACAAGGTCATCGAGTTCAACGAAAAGCTCATGGCATTCTGCAGAAAGCTCAATATGCCTACGGGTATCATCAGTCTTCATGATCTTCTGCTGCCTGATAAGACGAAGAGCTTTACTCTCGGAGTAAGACTTGCCGTCATCGCATTAGGACACCACATCACGCCCATGATGCCCAAGTCATGTCCCGCATGCTCGGGCGTCGAGAGAGCGGGTAATAAGCTCATACTGCAGTTCGATAACTTGGGTGACGGTCTTCGCCTTACGGAAGGTGAGACGGAACTTCGCGGCTTTGCCATCTGCGGCGAGGACAGGATCTTCTATCCTGCCAATGCACGTATCCTTCACGGCGTAAGAGTCATGGTATGGCGCGACGATATCACTGAGCCTACGAGTGTCACATACGGCTTCTCGCCGTTTCCGCACGACGCGACATTCAAGAACCTCAATGACCTTCCGGTACTGCCTTTCAGGTTTGACAGGGATGCGGCATTCTATGCTCCCGATCTTTACTTCTGCAGCTGCGATAATCTCGAGTTCGTAGGTATAGAGAACGAGGGCGAGGAGTTCAAGAAGCTCAAGGTCTACAGGACATTCAAGGGCAACGGCGTCATCACTGCCGATTCGCTTCATAAGACGGAAGGAAGCGCGTCGCTTCACATAAGATACGAGACGGAGAATTCGCTCTACGGATTCGAACCCGTCCTCACCTATAGGTCGATAATGGCCCCTCTGGTCATAAGGGGCAAGAACAGGATGCTCGTGGATGTATTTAATCCCGACACCGTACGAAAGGTAATGAAGGTAGAGAACTTCGGCGAGGCTGAGATAAAGCAGCAGCTCAACTGGCAGACTCTGGTCTTCACTTACGAACAGGAGGGCGAGATATCGCTCGAGAGCCTGAAGTTCACGATAGAGGATATGTCGAAGAATGGCGAGATCTACGTGGACAACATAAGATTCGAATAAGGAGATATCGATGTTCGACAGACTTCTGCCCGCTATCGAGGACAACATAAGATCGGATAACGGGATGGTACCCGTAGTATTCGCGGGACTTGACCATATCATGGAAAAGAAAGTTCCGATGCCCGAGATGAGCAAGCATACGACGCATGAACTCTTTTACCTTCGAAACGGTAAGGTCGAGTTCATGATCGACGGTAAGAAGGTATCTGTCGACAAAGGTAATGCCCTGATAATCAGGCCGAATACTCCTCACTCCGCTAAGATAATCACTCCCGTAGCCGATACGATCGTCCTTTATTTCGGATTTTCAAAGGACAGGGATCATACGGGCAGATCGCAGCCTTCTCTTGAGAGCTTTCTCGATTTCGCAGAGGGTGACGAAGAGGCTTCGAAGGAACCGTATCTCATCATCTCGGGAAGCAACAAGAAGAGCATCAGTAAGCTGATGGAGAGGATCGTTGAGGAGAACTCGGGCGATCTTTATGCCAAGGATCTTATGATGCAGATCCTTACTGTCGAGCTTATGATCACGCTCTCGAGAGCCCTGAAGAGCGAGTGGGAGGAGAGCCTTCGTGTAAGAAACGGCAAGGCACGTGAGCTCGTTATCATCGCGAAGGAATATATTGACAGCAATTACGACAGAGGCATCACTGTTGCCAATGCAGCATCTTATGTCTACCTGAGCCAGGGATATTTCACGAGAGCATTCCGCGATGAGTTCGGTATAAGCCCCATGTCCTATCTCATGAAGAAGAGGATCGAGCGTGCATGCGAGCTTCTCGAGAATAAGGAGATCAAGGTATCGGGAGTCGCGGCACAGGCGGGATTTTCAAGTCCCCAGAGATTCAATGTCGCATTCAGAAAGCAGATGGGTATCACGCCCATGGAATACAGAAAAGAACATTCTTCGGATTACGAAGAGTGATAAGAATTGGAGATGATTTAAATGTACGATTACGATTCGGATATGAGCATTCCCGAAGAGAGCAGAAAGAACATGGATCTTCCCGCTATCGAAGATGCCGTAAGGACTATCCTTAAGGCTATCGGTGAGGATCCTGACAGAGAGGGTCTTCTTGAGACTCCCCAGAGAGTAGCAAGGATGTATGCCGAAGTATTCTCGGGACTTCACAGAGATATCTCGAAGGACATCAAGGTCTTTAACGAGACCGGAAATGACGAGATGATCCTTATCGGAGATATCCCTTTCTATTCGATGTGTGAGCATCACCTTCTGCCTTTCCACGGCAAGGCTCATGTAGTCTATATCCCCAGAGACGGCAAGATCCTCGGACTTTCCAAGGTGGCACGTATCGTCGATACGCTTTCCAGAAAGCCCCAGCTTCAGGAGAGACTTACATCCGAGATCGCTGACCAGATCATAAAGTCAGTCGATGCGACAGCAGTCTGTGTCGTTATCGAGGCCGAGCACCTCTGCATGACGATGAGAGGCATAAGAAAGCCCGGTTCAAAGACCGTTACTTCCGCGATGAGAGGCGGATGCCGAAAGGACGAGAGAACTCGTAACGAAGCGCTCGCTCTTATCAACAGACAGAGAGGTAATGCATGAACCTCGCAAGAAGATTTAAGGGTACTTTCTCATGTCGTGACAGAAAGATCGTCTTTGAAGATAAGACGCTTTGCATGGGAATTCTTAATGTTACTCCCGATTCATTCTCGGACGGAGGAAAGCACTTTAAGCAGAGCGATGCTCTCTTTGCAGCCGAGAAGATGATCAATGAAGGTGCAGCCGTTATCGATGTAGGCGGTGAATCGACACGCCCCGGATATACCGAGATAAGCGTAGACGAGGAGCTTTCGAGGATCGTTCCCGTTATCGAGGCGATCAATGCAAACTTCGAGACGGTCATCTCCGTAGATACTTATAAGTCCGGTGTTGCCAAGGGTGCGCTCGAGGCAGGATGCCATATCATCAATGACATTTACGGCTTCATGTACGATCCCAATATGGCATCAGTCGTAAAGGAATACGATGCCGGCGCTATCCTGATGTTCAACTGCAGAAGGAACGGCGAATGCATAAAGGAAGATATCGTAGAAAGAGCTATCAGGGAGATCGCGGGCAGCGTTAAGCGTGCTATCGATGCGGGACTTCCAGAGCAGAATATAATGGTGGATCCCGGCGTAGGATTCGGTACCTCAAGACAGCAGGATATCGACCTTATAAGAGCGATGGATAAGATGTCCGAATACGGCAAGTATCCCGTGCTCCTTGCATGCTCTCGTAAGAGAACACCTGCCGCTATGCTCGGCAGGGATACGGCACCTGATCAAAGAGATCCCGTATCCATCGGAATGGCTCTCGCGGGAACTGCTTTCGGAGCCAATATGGTTAGAGTTCATAACGTAGGTGATACGGCAGATGCGATCATCGGATACGAAGGAGTTTTAAGGGGAAGCTCATGGATCATGTAAAGATGTGCGACATGGAGTTTTACGGATTTACCGGATGCCTTCCCGAGGAAAAGGAGAAGGGTCAGGTATTCGTTGTGACATGCGATATGGGATTTGAGGAACTCCCCGGAGCAAGAACTGACGAATTGAGCGGAACTGTCGACTATTCGGAGGTCTACGAGCTCATAAAGGATATAGTCTCATCTTCGAGAGGAAATCTCATCGAGAATCTCGCATACAGGCTCGTCGAGTGCGTGCTCGGTTATTCCGAGCTCATAAGCGAAGTGTCGATCACGGTATCAAAGCCGTCTGCCCCTGTTGATGGCGTATTCAGGACTATGGAGACGACGATCACCAGAAGAAGAGGTGAGATATGATGAAGCATACGGCATATCTATCTCTCGGAAGCAATATGGGAGACAGAGATCAGAATCTCATGAGCGCTATCGTACTTCTTAATGAGAACGATAAGATCGATGTCATATCCTGTTCCAATGTCTATGAGACTGAGCCGGTCGGATATTCGGACCAGGATGATTTCCTGAATATCTGTCTTAAGATCGAGACGGATCTTGATGCTTATGAACTCCTCAAGGTAGTTGCCGATATCGAGTTGAGGCTCCACAGGGTAAGGCTCTTTGCCAATGCTCCGAGGACTTTGGATATTGATATTCTTCTCTTTGATGACATGGTATCGGATGACCCGAAGCTCACGATCCCGCACCCGAGGATGTATCAGAGGGCTTTCGTGCTCTATCCGCTCAAAGACATCTCAGACTACGCCGGACCCATCCCGACGGACAAGAGCGTCAGGCGCTACCGCGGGCCGTATATTTGAAGTATAGGTCGGGAAAATATATAATCTTATAGTTAAAGTTTCAGACAACGGAGGAAACAATGGCAGAGAACACGAGCCCCGAGGGCGCACCTAAGAAGCAGAATAACCGTAACGGTAACGGCAATAATAACGGAAATAATAACAACAATTACCGTGGCGGCAATCGCAATAACAGGCGTAGGAACAATAACCGTCCGAGAAAGAATAATCAGGATGGTCAGGGCACCAAGGATCACGATAAGGAGATCACTGCAGGTCAGTCCTCCAATAACCAGAACGAGAGCCGCAATGAGAATCGTAATGAGAACCGTAACGAGAATCGCGGCAATAACGGCGGCAACCGTAACGGTAACCGCAATAAGAAGAACTATAATAACAACAATAATATTAGCGGCGACAGACAGGAGAGGCGTCCTCAGAAAAAGCAGTTCTCAAAGCCTGTCCATATCGAAGAGACTGTCGACGACATAAGAGCAGAGAATGATCGTATCGAGAAGGAGATCTGGATCGAGATCGCCGAGATCCATACGATAAAGCTGGATTGATATGGAAAGAGGATTGTTCATTACATTTGAAGGTATCGACGGGTGCGGAAAGAGCACTCAGCTCGAGCTTGTCAAAGCAAAGCTTACCGAACTCGGAAAAGAGTTCATCGTCGTTCGTGAGCCGGGCGGAACCGTCGTAGGTGAGAAGATCCGCGGCATCCTCCTCGATAAGAAGAACGACTCCATGGTGCCTCTGGCAGAACTCCTGCTCTACGAGGCAGCACGTGCGCAGATAACGGAAGAAGTCATAAAGCCTTCGCTCGAGAAGGGGATCACGGTCATCTGCGACAGATTTTACGATTCAACCACGGCATATCAGGGTTATGCGAGGGCTTTGGGTACCGAGCTCACCGATATGCTGAACGCGACGGCGACCGCGGGCCTTAAACCCGATATCACATTCCTTCTGGATCTCGACCCGATGACGGCTCTCAAGAGGCGTATGGGAAGAGGCGAGGAAGACAGGCTCGAAGCGCTCGGCACATCTTTCCAGGACAAGGTCCGCGAAGGATACTTAAGTGCCGCCGCTAAGGATCCGAGGATCAGGAAGATCGATGCCGACAGGACGCCGGAAGAGATATTTGAAGAGATAATGAGATGGCTTTCGGAGATCTTGTAGGACAAAAGGATATCAAGGACAGGCTCCATGCGATGTTCGCGGGAGAGCCTGCACAATCGTTTCTCATAACGGGAGCGCCCGGCATCGGAAAGCGTACTTTCGGCAGGGAGCTCGCGAAAGCACTCCTTTGCGAAGATGCAAGCTCCGACGGTGCATGCGGCAAGTGTCCTTCGTGTACGTATTTTGATGCCGGAACACATCCCGATATCCGTACATTCGAAGCGCAGAAGGGAAAGAAGACCATTAGGATCGAGGATCTTCGAAGCGGTCTTATTTCAGATATCGCGGTCAATCCTCAGATCTCAGCGCGTAAGGTCTACATGATCGACGCGGATAAGCTCGCGGACGTATCGCAGAACCTCCTCCTCAAGTCGCTCGAGGAGCCTCCCAAGGGAGTTGAGTTCATCCTTACGTGCTCCGATCCGTCGAAACTTCTGGGAACCATACTTTCCCGAGTTACGACTCTGCAGCTTCAGCCTTATTCATCCGACGAGGTCATGAAGATCTTAAAGGATTCGGGCAAGTGCGGTGACGATGAGACAAAGATAAGATTCTGCGCGGATTTCTCCGCAGGCATCCCGGGCAAGGCTTTATCGCTCGCGGATGATGAGGATTTTGCATCCGAAAGAGAGCATATCTTCGATATGGTCATGAGGATGCCCCGTATGTCTGTCACGGATATACTGACGGACGAAGCCGAATACTGGAACGGTAATTCGGATAAGGTCGATGAACTGCTGCAGCTCCTGCAGTGGACATTAGGCGACGTAGCCATGCTCCTGGCATCTCCCGATAAGGGCGTGCTCAAGAACGGCGATAAGAAGGAAGAGATCAAGAGATTTATCTCCGATGTCCGCGGACTGACGCTCATCAATGTGAGCAATGCGGTAAATGCAGTCACGGACTTCGCGAAAGGTCTTAAGGTGAATATAAGTTACGATGCTGCCTGCTGCAGCATGCTATTGAAGATACATAAGGAGTTAGCACGATGAGAAAGATAGTAAACCTCAGATTCAGAGACGCCGGCAAGGTATATAAGTTCTCCTGCGACGGTATGAACCTGTCGATCGGTGATGCGGTTATGGTCGAGACATCGATGGGTACCGACATCGCACATGTTGTCGATGAGCCTATGGATATCGAAGACAGTGCGGTAGGCGAGGATGTACTCCCCGTCCTGCGAATGGCGAACGAGAAGGAACTCGAAAGATACGAGCTCAAGAAGGTAAAGGAGCAGGAAGCATATGAAAAGTGCCTCCAGCTCATCGAGAAGCATAAGCTCGACATGAACCTCGTTGATGCGGTATTTGCTTTCGACGGTAAGAAGGTCATCTTCTACTTTACGTCAGATAACAGAGTTGATTTCCGTGAGCTCGTTAAGGATCTCGCAGCTGCTTTCAGAGCAAGGATCGAGCTCAGGCAGATCGGATCGAGAGATCAGGCAAAGCTCGTAGGCGGAATCGGAATCTGCGGCAGGGAGCTTTGCTGCTGCACATTTCTTAATCACTTTGCTCCCGTAACATTGAGGATGGCAAGAGATCAGGGACTGTCCCTTAATCCTACTAAGCTCAACGGTGCATGTGGAAGGCTCATGTGCTGCCTTCAGTTCGAAAAGGACGCATATGCAGATGCACACAAGAGACTTCCGAAGACTGGTAAGAAGATCCGTACACCTCGCGGAATGGGTATCGTAAGCGACGTTAATCTCATCGAGGAAAAGGTATCCGTTAAGTTCACGGTAGACGAGATGGTCGAGGTCGAGACGTTCGAATGGGCATCGCTCGAGCCATTGAATGCCACAGGTTGCTCGGGGGGATGCGGCGGTCATAAGGAAGGCTGTCAGGGTCCTGCAGAGGATGTTGATATGCTGACCGACGATGCCGACTACATGGATAATGATGATGAATAATCTGTAAATCTCGTCCGTGCGGTTTGTAATTATCAATGAATGATGCGATAATATATCTACATTAAAGAAGGGAGAATATTACAATGGCTTATGTAATTTCCGACGCTTGTCTTTCTTGCGGTTCTTGTGCTGATGCTTGCCCCGTATCTGCTATTTCCGAGGGCGATACACAGTACAACATCGATGCAGAAGCTTGCCTTTCCTGCGGTGCTTGCGCAGAGGTTTGCCCTGTATCTGCTATCGCTGAAGGCTGATAAGCAATAGATCCTATAAGGAACTGACGACCCCGCTTGTCTTTGGACAGGCGGGGTCTTTTAGTCCCATTAATGGAACGGACAATAATATATAATCTTCGGCGAGGCATTACCAATAACGGTAGGCGGTTGTTCTCCGAGGCAGACAACTTCAGGATCTCTTCGTGATTTCCTCTGGGAGTTTGTTGGAAAGGAGGCGCGATATGGTTACATATTCAGAACTGTTCACGTTTGGACTACTGATAGTCGCTATAATCACGTTGGTCTTGAAGATCAAACAAAAATAAACCGCCCCGGTCCTGACAAGATAGGGCGGCAAAATGCTTGTATCTGAGGACACCGTCTATCGGTAATGCCTCTTTTATATTCAGATTCTAACACCTGGAATTTATCGAGTCAACGTGAGTTAAGCTTATATTCAAACTGATTCGATGATAGAATCAAAGCGGAGGTTATGTTATATGGGGAATGCTGTTTCCGGTCGTCGGAAGATCCGGGATATCATCGAGTTGGCAGTGAGTATCCTGCTCGTGATATTTACGATCATCGGTACTTATCTGATGTTCACGAATTCAGATCCCGGAGCCGGTCTGGCTGTATCGGGTATAGAGAATCTGAAGTTCTTTACCGTGCTCTCGAATGAGTTTTGCGGGATAGCAGCTGCGGTGAATATTGTGTACTTTTTCAGGCAGAGGAAACTGCCCGTTCTGATCAAGCTGATGGCTTCGTCGGGTGTAGGTCTGACATTCGTGATCATCGCATTTTTCTTAGCTCCCATGTATCCGAAGCTTAACCTTTATAGCGGCGGTAATCTCTGGTTTCATCTGATAATTCCTCTGACTTCGATGGCCGGATTTATCATCGCCACGAATGATGGAAAGATACCTTTCAGATATACGTTTATCTCTGCTCTGATGGCTCTTGTCTACGGAACGGGTTATCTCATTAACATCCTGGTAAACGGAATAGGGGAGTGGCCCGATTCTAATGATTGGTATGGCTTCCTTAACTGGGGATTCCCGATAGGCATCGGAATATTTGCCGCAGTGGTAATCATGAACTGGGGAGTAGCTGCGATATTGAGACTGCTGAACAAGGTTGTGTCCGGGTTGTTTATCAAGAAATGATCGTCAGCCTATCCATCCTGCTTTGCGTCGGTTTTCTTTGGAATTGAGAAGTTCGGAACGGCTCTTGAAAGGGATAGTCTTTTTCCCGATCTTGAGCATCGGAATTGTGGACACAAGTTCTGCGGTTGTGATGCGATCCTCATTGATAATGAATTTCAAGTCTTCTGATGTGAATCGTTCGAAGTAATCCTTTTCAAGACAGTACTTTCTGACGTCTGTATGCACGTCGTTTGAACGATCTTCACAATATACTGAGATGATGATAAGACGTATCGCTTCTTCAGTACCTTCAGGCCAATACAAATGAGCAATGTCGACTTCTTCCGACGAGGAGCCTGTTCGGATATCTAAGATGAACACTTTTTGTGTGTCCAGTACCATGGGACGGGCTCTGTCAGAGAGATCTTTAAGGAAATTCTCGTGTTTCCTGACCGCGTCTGGTATCGCTTCCTTAGACAATACTTTCTTGGTCATATACGGACGGATGGTCTTACTGATCCTGACGTCTTTGTGCCATTCTTCACTATCGTAATAGCGTTCGAGTATCCGAAGTGTATTTTCGAAAAAGATGGCATCCCATCGCTCGTGTTCGGTTTTTATTCTGCGGATCAGAAGGTACGGATCTGTGTTATCTATGTATTCGATCATCTGATCGAGTCTTGTCTCCATTATGTCGATACGTTCGATCTGTTCGTTTATAAATTTATTCACGCTGATAACACCATATTCGCGCCACATGGCTTTATTGCCGTCGCCAAGAAGTACAATAGCTTCTTCGGGTACGGGGATGGTTACTGGTCCGTCCTTCAGCATCGGGAGGCTGCTGAGAAGTACCCCCGGAGTCGTACCGTAGTTAACGGATTTCAGTATAAGAGTAAGGTCATTGGCAGTGAACCTGTCAAAGTAATCCTTTTGCAGGATTATCTCGCGTCTCCATCTGGGGGATATATTAAATCTCGGATCTCTCTTGCCTTCTGCTATGTAAAAAAGGACGATCGTCCAGGTGTCATCCGTCCTGACGAGATATGATTGATGATGAGCATCCCAGAGCACCCCTTCTTTAAGGGGATATCTCTTTCCGTTCGGTATTGATGAAGTATCGAATGCGGATCTTTCTGTAGTCTTTGCCTTTGCTGGTGCCTCGATCACCGTTGGCTCTTCGACAACTTTCGTAGTAGATTCGGGAACAAGATCTGCCTTCTTTGCCGGCGCGGGTTTGCTCTTAACCCGCTTGATCGGCTTATGCTTCCGAAGGGCTTTATGTTCCTGAACTTTCTGTTCGTATTCTCTTAACTTCTTCTGGTATTCACGGATCTTTCTGTAAGAGATTATCGAATATATTACGACTCCGATCACGGCGATAACGAATATGACGCACAGAGCATTATATAGACCTGAGGGAATTCGATCTTTCCCTGCCATCGCACTGGTGATGAATAACATGGTGAAAGGGAACATTATCGCCACATCTGCTACGATGAGATGAGGGATATCTTTGGGAGAATTATCCCGATCTTCGGTCATCATGCGTCTGCCTGCGTGGCGAAATGCTCTGTTGAAATTAGAATACGGATTCAAGATATATCTCCCTTATCTCTTGTACTGGTGGTATTTTATCATATCGCCACCCCGGGAGTGTGTTATCATCGATATCGTGGAGGGAAGAGCATATGATCTCTAAGGTTCAGGATCTGTCAGAGGAGAAGCTTGCCGCTGTCAAAAAGATGATCGGCGAAGCCTTTGTTACCAATGAATTATTCCATAACTGGGGAACGGTCGATGAGCGCCGCGAAGATGTCATGAAATACATGGCTATCTATGTGGATTACGTATACCGTTCCGGCGCGCTTTATTCTAACGAAGAACTGACTGCTTTTATCGGACTTGAAGATCCTTCTGCGGCTCCCGTAGGTCCCAGACTCAAGATGATCCTTAAGCTCATGACCTCGATAAAGTTCTCGAAGATAAAGAGCCTTCTAAAGTTCGTTAAGCAGATCGAAGGTTCGAATGCGCGATATGCGAAGAAGCCTCATATAGATGCACTGATGGTATGTGTCGATAAAGAGCATCAGGGAGAGGGACTTGCAACTGAGCTCATCGAATTCGCGAAAGCGACCGCCGACTCAAAATGTGTACCTCTTCTTTTTGATACCGACATGAAGGATTATTCCGATATGTATGAACACTTCGGATGTGAACTGTATAACACGGTAACGGCGGATAACGGAGTGACGAGATACAGCCTGGTGTATAATGGTTGAACATGAATGACAACAAGTGGGGAATAAAGGTATTCATGAGTAAGGAAGAAACTAAAGAAAAGATATATAAAGGTCAGACTGACAGCTGCATCCCGCAGATCATAGCGATACTTGTCTGTACCTTTTGTATGTCAAAATTAAGTACCTTCGGTATAGGTGAGAGTTATAAAACTCCTGTCATGGAGCATTATCCGATCGGCAACATTAAATTGTTGCCGGGTCTATTTCGGTGTTGGCATTTTCTCAGGCCTTTGGATATTATGATCACAGGATGCGCCGCCGTAGTGCTCGTTATGAATGTGGTCTCGATCGCACTTTCGTTTGCCGAGAGTGACGGTGAAGAATCCAGACGTCTTAAGATAGTTTCATCCTTTTTGTTCTTAGCGGCACATGCGGAATATCTTCTGATGGCCTTGGTGTTTTTTCCGGGCAAGATAAGTAATGTATCATATACAATATCTTCGGTAGTGATCCTCTTATTTTTCGCATATATCCTTATATCGAATCTTATTAGAGGAAGAGACAAGAATGCCAAGATCGTTAAGAAGAGGATGATTCCCGTATATGTGACGGTCGGTCTTTTTATCTTATTTATGGCTTATCCTTTGGTGAATGAATTTGCTTTAGAGCACGGCTATACGAAATATCTTATGGATCGATATTCCATGGGCTTTTACGATAACAGTGATATATATAATTCGCTCAATCGCGGTACAGTTATAGACGGTGAAGTATATTGCACAAGATTGGAAAAGGACCATTGGTATCTTTTGAAGGTAGCGCCGAATGGTGATTACGAGATTCTTGATTCGTCTGTTGGTTTTTGTGTAACTATGCTCACGAGCCGTGGAGATAACCTTTTCTATTGGAAAAATGTCGACGAGACTTTTTATCTTTGTGTAATGAACGTAAAGACCGGAACTGTAAATGAACACAGTATATTGGATTTCGATCCCGAGTTTAATGGGAATCCGTACGCTGCCAATTACGGCAGATTCCTTGAAGTAAAGGGTGATAAGCTGTATTTCCTCAGACCCAATTCTACTTTGTGGCGTGTGGATATCACAGGCGATGATATTGATGTCAGTTCGCTTGAGAAATATGCATATGATATTAATCACAACAATTTGGGATCGTTGTATCCGGATCTTGCTGTATCTAATGCATTTATTCGCGAGTTCGGCAATTACATGGATGGTTCTACGATAGACGGATATACAGTCTGTCCGACAGCTGTTTCGTACACTATGTATGATCTTTATTCTGTAAAAGATGACTACACTTACCATATAGAACATGTGATCACTTATACCATCAGTAACGGAACTGTTTACTATGTAGTAGAAGTATCACCCGAAACATCATCCGAAGAAACAACATATGAGCTTTACTGTGCAGGTCCCGACCTCGCGTCACCCCGATTGATCGGCAATGTTGACGGTTCAGGATTGATACATCTGATAGTCTCTGATGCATATCTTGTATGTAACGATGCATCAGGCATAACGACGTTCGATCTTACTGCGTGATCTCGAGGAGAATTAACATGATCGATTACAGACGGCATTAAGACTTACACGACTCTATAAAATGAGTTGCTATCTCGACAATATCAGTCACATAAAGTAGACTCTCAGTATGTTTACCAAAGACGACTTGACAACCGAAGATCTGGGTAGAAAAGGATTTACTCTTCTGCAGCTTAAGGACGGATTCCGATTCGGTACCGACAGTGTGCTGCTGGCGTGGTTCGCAGCATCCTATATAAGGCGCGGCAACAGCGGTGATAAAAGATGCGATATGCTCGAGCTCGGCAGCAATTGCGGAGCGGTGAGTCTTTGTGTTGCCGCGAGGTACGATCAGGCGTATATCGATGCAGTTGAGATCATGTCGGATGAGTGCGAAGTGATGCGAATGAATATCAATAACAACAACGTCGGTGACCGCATGAGAGCATTTAATAACGACATCAGGGAACTGCCTTCCGAAGTAAAGCAAAAGCAGTATGATGTTGTCTTCATGAATCCGCCTTTTTATTCGAGACATAATGGTCCCGCCGCAGGAAGATCCGAAGGCAGACTCAACGGAAGATTTGAAGAGAACGGAGATCTCAATGACTTCATGGCAGTAGCCGCTTCAAGAGTCATTCCGTCATCGGGTCATATCGTAATGGTTATGCATGCAGACCGTTTGGGTGATGTCATGACATCCATGAGAGAGAATAATATAAAGCCTACGCGACTTATGGCGGTGCATCCTTTCGAGGAGCGAAATGCATCGATGATACTTATCGCCGGAAAGAAGGGCGGCAGCGGTACCGACATGAAGATCCTGCCTCCTCTCATAATAAGCAGACGTACGTCCGATGGTGCTATAATCAATACGGAAAAGATAAATGATATCTACGATAAGGAGCACGCGGATTGCTTTATTTAGTTGGAACACCAATCGGTAATATGGATGATATGTCTCCGCGCGGGATCGAGATCCTGAGCGAGGCTGATGTTATAGCGTGCGAAGATACGAGAAGGACGGGACTTTTGCTTCAGCATTTCGGCATTGAAGGAAAGCTCTTCTCGTACCATGAGCACAATAAGGCCGCCAAGGGTCCTGTCCTCATAAACATGATGAAGGACGGCTTGAATGTCGCGCTGGTATCCGATGCCGGCATGCCTTCGATCAATGATCCCGGTGAGGACTTGGTTAAGCTCTGTATCGAAAATGATATAGATATCTCCGTGGCTCCCGGTCCCGTTGCCGCAATCACTGCTCTTGTCATGAGCGGACTTGATACTACGAGATTTCACTACGAGGGATTCCTGCCTTCTCAGGGTAAGCAACGCCGTGAGAGACTCGAAGCATTGAAGCATTACGAAGAGACGGTGATCATATATGAAGCTCCGCACAGGCTCATAAAGCTCATAGGCGAACTTCAGGAATACGGATTCGGCAGCTGCCGCGCCGCTTTCTGCAGGGAGATGACCAAGAAGTACGAGCAGGTCATCCGCATGACTATCAACGAAGCTGTCGAGTATTATTCTGAGCATGACCCCAAGGGCGAGTTCGTTATCTGTCTTGAAGCATTAGGCGAGGAAAAGGCGGAAGAAAAGCCTGTCGATATCGATCAGATGATCCGTGATCTGGCTGATCAGGGACTGCCTACGAAGAAGATCTCCGCAGAAGTCGCAAATGTTACAGGAAGAAGCAAAAAAGAAATATACGAGAGAGCCTTGAATCTGTTACAATAACAATATCAAATTAGATTGATAAAGAGGCGGCATATGGAACAGGAACCCAGAGAAGAATTGCTAGAGCAGCTCGATGCGCTGACTCTTGCCGATGTGGGTCTCGTTCTGGACGAGGCTGTATTCTGCAGATTCCTCATAAACCCATGGGATAAGCGCATACTCTTTTCCGACGGTATGTGTAAGGTACTGGGTGCGGCCGCTACGCAGGAGATGCTCCTGACGACATACTATCAGCATATCCCCGAAGAAGAGCGCGAGCAGATCTCCGCGAAGTACAACGAAACGGTCTCCGAGATCGCAAGCGGCGACTATGAGAAGGCCACGATCGCTCACGGACTTACGAAGAATGCTTTCGACGTTGCGGACGTTAAGTTTCATATGCAGAAGATCCTGCTCGACGGCAAAGGCTATGTCGGAGGCTTTGTAGAGGACTGCTCGAGGAATATGCGTGAGAGGTCTTTCGCGCAGCTATTCGGTGAGGGCCTTAATTCCTATCTTTTCACATACGATATCGAAAGCGATACCTGCTGCGTCAGTGACAGGTTCGTTCAGGAGTTCGATCTCGAGTCGAACCTCATATACGATTTCTCGAAGAAGTATAAAGAGTATATCCATCCGGACGATGCGGACAAGCTTCACGAGACATTTATCCAGTTCGTTAAGACGCACCTGACCGATCCCGATATGGAGATCAGGTTCCTGGCCCCCGGAAGAGGCGAGCTCTACCTTCGTGTCGAAGGCTTTACGGATGCCGGACCTTCGGGAAAGTTCGGAGGCGATGCAAGATATGTATCGGGTGCTTTCTCGGATATTACCGGATATGTTCAGGACGATTATCTTCGTACCAACCTTATCGAGGGTACGGGTGCCATTACTTTCTATGCGGACCTTGACAGCGAGATGCTCTATATCTCCGAGAATATCGGTGACATGATACCCGAGGCTCCGCGCCAGATCGAAGGTGACTTTGTTGAGATACTCGCATCGAAGATCGTGCCCGAGGACAGGGACAGATTTATTGTCGCGATCAAGAGATCCATTAGCGAGATAGGAACGAAGTTTGCTTCCGAGGTCAGGTTCAGGAGAGCCGACGGCAGCGTCGTATGGATCGCCTGCAGAGGTAAGTCTTTGGAGGAGAAGATCCAGCACAAGAAGATAGTCGTAGGTATCGCATTTGACCTTACGAAGATGAATGAAGTCAAGGAGCATGTGGAGAAGAGTGATGCATCCCATTCGCTCACCAATCTTCCCACGCGCGACAGGCTCAATAAGGATGCCGAGGAGCTGATCAGGAACAAGGATACATTGTCCGCCGCGGTCATCCTCGCAGATATCAACGAGTTCCATTCCTATAACGACAGGTTCGGTCGAAATGCGGGTGACGCGATAATAGTTGCTTTCGCGGAGCTTCTTAAGAAGACCGTTCCGGAGATCGCGACCGTTTATCACGTGAGCGACGATACTTTCGCTATATTGTGGCCCGATGCTTCGCATAAGAATATCACGGAATATATGTCCGACCTTCAGGAATATTCATCCGCGCCTCTTCATACGGAGGAAGGTGATTTCTTCATAACATGGGGACTGTCGGCATCTTTCTATCCGACTGGTTCTACCGTAGACGAGCTCATCACTAATGCCGAGATCGCGCTTCATAAGGTAAAGCAGGAGAAGAAGCTCAAGTACGCTATCTATTCTCCCGTCGATCTTCATGAGCTCAAGGAGAGAGTCGATTTCGAGCTCAATATCAATCAGTGCATCCGAAATAACATGGAGAACTTCCAGCTCTTCTATCAGCCTTTGACCGACGTTAAGACCGGCGAGCTCGTGGGTGCCGAGGCGCTCCTTCGCTGGCAGGCTAAGGATGGCGAGCTCGTAAATCCGGAGAAGGTCGTAGCGGCTCTCGAATCGACCGATCAGATGGACACGGTCGGCAGCTGGATCTTGAACGAAGCGGTAAAGCAGGTTGCCAAGTGGAGGTCGAAGGGCGTTCCCGAGAACTTCTATGTTCATATAAATGCAACGGCTGATGACCTTATCAGGAAGGAATACGTTAAGGATGTCCTCGAGACCTTGGACAGATACAACGTTCCTGCCAAGAATATCCTTATCGAACTTACTGAGACATCCCTCATGAAGAATATGGCGATGTGCCGAAAGAACTTAAACAAGCTTCATGCCGCTAACATCAGGACGGCGCTCGATGATTTCGGTTCAGGTTATTCGTCGTTTAACTACCTGAAGGAACTTCCCGTAGACGAGATCAAGATCGATAAGACCTTCGTCGACGATATGGAGACCGAGGAGTTCAACAGATCTTTCATCTCCGCTATGACGATGCTCGCTCACTCGATAGGTAAGGGAGTAGTCGTTGAGGGCGTAGAGACCGAGACACAGGCCGAGACCTTAAAGAATATGGGTGCCGATATCTTCCAGGGATACCTCTTTGGCAAGCCCATGTCGGTGTTTGCTTTCTGGAATAAGTACTTTTCTTGAATTATAGCCCCCGAGTAATTATAATTAATAAGTTAATTCTTAATTTCTACGGAGGCTCATATGTCTGAGAAGAAACCTTTTTACATCACGACGCCCATCTATTATCCTTCGGGCAATCCCCACATCGGTCACTGCTACACGACTCTCGCTTGCGACGTCGTTGCCAGGATGAAGCGAATGCAGGGCTACGATGTAATGTTCCTCACAGGTACTGACGAGCACGGACAGAAGATCGAGAAGAAGGCTGCAGAGGCAGGCGTTACACCCAAGGAATATGTAGACGAGATCGTTGAGACATTCAAGAAACTCTGGTCTACGATGGGCATCTCCTACGATCGCTATATCAGAACAACAGACGATTACCATATCGAATCCGTACAGAAGATCTTCAAGAAGCTCTACGATACGGGTTATATCTATAAGAGTGAATACAAGGGAAAGTACTGCACACCCTGTGAGTCTTTCTGGACAGAGAGCCAGCTCGTTGACGGCAAGTGCCCCGACTGCGGCCGTGAGGTAACTGACGCATCTGAGGAAGCTTATTTCTTCAAGCTCTCACAGTTCGCTCCCCAGCTCAAGGAACTTCTCCTTGATGAAGAGAAGGATTTCCTTAATCCCAAGTCCAGGGTAAACGAGATGATCAATAACTTCATCGAGCCCGGTCTTCAGGATCTCTGCGTATCCAGAACGAGCTTTACATGGGGTGTTCCCGTAGATTTCGATGAAGGACATATCGTATATGTCTGGATCGATGCGCTCTCAAACTATATTACTGCACTGGGCTATATGAACGAGAAGTACGACGACTATGAGAAGTACTGGCCCGCAGATATGCACGTTATGGCTAAGGAGATCATCAGGTTCCATACACTTATCTGGCCTGCTATACTCATGGCATTGGGCGAGCCCCTTCCTAAGAAGGTATACGGTCACGGATGGATCACTTTCGGTAATTCCAATGCGAAGATGAGTAAGTCCACGGGTAATGTTATCGATCCTTTCGTTCTCTGTGAAAGATACGGCGTAGACGCACTTCGTTATCATCTCCTCCGCGAGATGCCTTTCGGTGCAGATGCTCCTTATACAAATGAGATGATGTTCAACAGGATCAACAGCGATCTTGCCAACGATTTGGGTAACCTTGTATCCAGGACCGTTGCGATGGCTGTCAAGTACTTTGACGGTACGCTTCCTGTCGACAAGGAATTCAACGATTCCGATGAGGAGCTCCTCAAGATGACTGACGAGCTTCCCGCATATGTATCCGAGAACTTCGAGACACTTCACATCTCTGATGCCCTCGAAAAGATCTTCAGGGTCATCGCAAGAGCAAATAAGTATATCGATGAGAATGAGCCCTGGGTACTTGCAAAGGACGAGGCTAAGAAGCCGAGACTTGCTGCCGTACTTTATAACCTTCTCGATACAGTCAGAAGATGCTCTATTCTCTTGTCACCTGTAATGCCTCATATCGTACCCGAGATCTACGAGCAGATCGGTGCATGTGAGTGCTGCACGACATGGGAAAAGGCATCCGAGAGACATGCTCTCAAGGCTGACGTAACAGTTCAGAAGGGAAGAGTGCTCTTCCCCAGAATAGACATCGAGAAGGAGATCGCTGAGCTCGACGCAATGGCTCCCAAGAAGGATCTTCCCGAAGAGCCTTTAAAGCCTCTTACCAAGTTCGATAACTTCGCTGCTCTCGACCTTCGTGCAGTTAAGGTCCTTTCCTGCGAGAAGGTAAAAAAGTCCGATAAGCTCCTCCTCTTCAAGGTGGATGACGGCTTCGGCGAGAGACAGGTTCTTTCCGGTATCGCTCAGTTCTATAAGCCCGAGGATCTGATCGGCAAGACTCTTGCAATGATCGTAAACCTTGAGCCTCGAAAGATCATGGGCTACGAAAGTAACGGTATGATCATGTCCGTAAGAGACGGCGATAAGTTCAGAGTCGTTGAGTTCGGCGATGATATCAAGCCCGGTGCTGATATCTCCTGATAGGCGTTATGAGAGAAGTAAAGAGATATAATGGCGATGCGGCGGGCGTATTTGATACGCACGCCCATCTTTATGATGAGAGGTTTATCGAGGAAGGCATCACACCCGATATCGTGCTTCAGAACGCGTCAGAAGCGGGCGTAACGCGCATCCTGGTACCTGCCGATAACCTGAGGTCATCTCAGGCGGCGGTGAAGTATGTAGAGGACAATAACGGCAAGAGCGGTGTGGAGCTGTACTGCTCCGTGGGAGTTCATCCTCACGAAGCATCTTCTTGGAACGATGACGTAAAGGAAGCGATATTAAAACTCTTGTGCAGCAGGAAAGAGAACCGTATCCGTGCGATAGGCGAGATAGGCCTTGATTACCACTACGATCTGTCCCCGAGGGATATACAGAGGAAAGTATTTGAAGAACAGCTCCTGATGGCATATGAGCTCGATATACCGATCATCCTTCACGAGAGGGAAGCGACGGGTGATTCGATGGACATCATGAGGCGCCTTTATAAGGCCGGTAAGATGCGTTCTAATGTCGGAGTGTGTCACTGCTGTTCCGCTTCGCCCGAGATCGCCACGGAGCTCGTTAAGATGGGTTTCTTTATCGGCTTTGACGGACCGATCACTTTTAAGAACAATAAGAACACTCCCGCGGTATGCGAAGTGATCCCTATGGATCGCATAGTAGTCGAGACGGACAGTCCGTATCTGACACCCACGCCGAACAGGGGAGCCGTAAACGAGCCCGCATTCGTACCTTATGTCATCGAGAAGATAGCGGAGATAAAGGGGCTGAGCGTCACCGAATGTGCGAGGATAACGACCGAAAACGGACTGAAACTCTACGAGATAGACGGATGATACCGGGAAGTATAATGGTATAATCGAACTTATAGGATAAAGTCGGAAGGTGAAATATATGACTAAGAAGACAGTAGCACTTATCATACTCCTTGTTGCAGTCGTAGGAGCACTTATCGCAGGACTCATCTATGACAGGGACGAGGCGCTTATCGCAAGGACTCAGCCGCTTCCTCTGGGGCAGGACGGTATTGAAGTAGTCGAGATGCATAAGCACGGATTCATCTTCCACAGATCGGGATACGAAGCAAAGATCAGTATCCCTCACGACCATCCCGAAGACATGGTTCAGTACCTCGCCGATCTTTATCAGTTCGACGGTGAACTTATGCTCAATGCTCAGTATCAGATGTTCTGCGAAGAAGTCTTTGATGGTTCTATGATGGAGCCCGTTGTAGAGGAAGGAACTAATGTCTGGGTACAGGGGGCAGGCGTAGAAGACGGTGCCAACGTAGTTAATATCATCGTGTCTGAAGACAGTACTCACGCCTATCTTTACGTGTATTATCACGCCTGATCAAAATTATTCGAAAATAGTTGTTGACAGATTACCGCCCTAACGTGTATACTTCTTTTGCGCTTGAGGAAAGCGCACCAGCAAACAAGTCATGGAAGCTTAGCTCAGCTGGGAGAGCATCTGCCTTACAAGCAGAGGGTCACAGGTTCGAGCCCTGTAGTTTCCACCACAGACGGCGCAGTAGTTCAGCTGGTTAGAATGCCAGCCTGTCACGCTGGAGGTCGAGGGTTCGAGCCCCTTCTGCGTCGCCACACTTAACCGGTTCGAAAGAACCGGTTAATGTTTGCCCAGATAGCTCAGTCGGTAGAGCAGGGGACTGAAAATCCCCGTGTCGGCAGTTCGATTCTGTCTCTGGGCACCAGAAGAAGTCATTCGGTAACGGATGACTTCTTTTTTGTTGTTTGAAAATCGGTCGACCGCTCTGAGATGTCGGTTTAGTCACCAAAATGGTCACCGAAAGCTTTCGCCGGTGGCTGATCTGGTGATTTTCTGCCGATTTTCACAAAAATGGTCACTGAGAGTCGTTCGCAGTGACCGATTCGGTGACTCCTGTGCGCTCCAACAAAAAGTCGTAAGAAACGTCGTTTTTCAAATCGAAAAACGACACTTTGATAGACTTCAGACCCAAAGTCGTAAGAAACGTCGTTTTTTAAATCGAAAAACGACACTTTGATAGACTTTTAGCGACTGCATTCCCGACAGTGCCCGGCGCCATAGCGGCTCGTGATCGCTCCCGATTTGTACTACCTGCAATACTCGTGATTCACAAAATATTTTTATTTGTGTGCATATATATATATTTAAAAAACGCACGCGCAGATATATAATATTGCTGTTTTGCTTCAGGTATTTATAGCAGAACAGAGGGAGATATAAAATGGAAAAGCCGTTTACAGGCAGTATTGAAGAGGTTATCACGAAGCTCGGTACAGATACCGAAAAGGGTCTGACATCTACCGAAGCAGGTGAAAGATTTGAAAAGCTCGGCCCTAACTCATTGGGCGAGGAAAAGAAGGTTCCGCTCTGGAAGAAGTTCCTTCTGCAGTTCTGCGACGCGATGGTAGTCATCCTTATCGTTGCAGCAGGTCTTTCCGCATTCATGGCAGTAAAGGAGAATAACGGATTCGAGAGCTGGATCGACGTTATCGTCATCGTCGCTATCGTTATCCTTAATGCCATCCTCGGTGTATATCAGGAGGGTAAGGCTGATCAGGCTCTCGTAGCACTGAAGAAGATGAGCTCTCCTCAGAGCAAGGTCATCCGTAACGGCGAGCTCGTGATGGTAGATTCCGAAAGACTCGTTGAAGGTGATGTTGTTTCCATCGATGCCGGTGATGCTATCGCAGCGGATATCCGTCTTATCGAGTCCAGCTCACTTCAGGCAGAGGAGTCATCTCTTACAGGTGAATCCGTTCCCGTTGACAAGGATGCTAAGGCAGTACTTGATGAAGACTGCTCCATCGGTGACCGAAAGAATATGCTCTTCATGGGTACGGCTGTAACTTACGGTCGTGCTAAGGGTGTCGTAGTAGGCACGGGTAAGAATACTGAGCTCGGTAAGATCGCCGACAAGCTCACGAATATGGATAACGAGGCTACACCTCTCCAGAAGGGTCTTAATGCTCTCGGTAAGGTGCTCGCCATTGTTTGTATCATTGTTTGTATCATCGTATTCCTCGTTGATATCTTCGTTCAGAAGCAGACGGTAATGGATGCTCTCATGACAGCCGTTTCTCTTGCAGTTGCAGCTATCCCCGAG
Organism: Ruminococcaceae bacterium KH2T8; assembly: GCA_900111435.1. NCBI lineage: Bacteria > Bacillati > Bacillota > Clostridia > Eubacteriales > Oscillospiraceae > Ruminococcaceae bacterium KH2T8. Next base: position 627,358 of record FOIY01000001.1, on the reverse strand, counting down.
GGCCTTGCCGCTGTCGTTACGATCGTTCTTTCGATCGGTATGACGAAGATGGCAGAGAACAATGCAGTCGTAAAGAGACTTCTCGCAGTAGAGACACTCGGCTGCGTAGATGTTATCTGCTCTGATAAGACGGGTACTCTTACACAGAACCAGATGACAGTAAAGGTCATCTACGACGGACTTCATGTATATGACGTAGAGGGTAACGGTTATGCTCCTGACGGACGCATCATGGGACCTGACGGTAAGGTTCATACACCTTCGGGCGTGAGCGAGATGCTCTGCCGCGCAGCAGTCCTTTGTAACGATGCTTCCATCGTAAAGGGCGAGGACGGATCCTATTCCTGCATCGGTGACCCTACTGAGGGTTCCCTTACGACACTCGGTTCCAAGTGCGGTATGGGCAGGGAAGCTACGATGAACCGCTATAAGAGAGTTAAGGAACTTCCTTTCGACTCTGACAGAAAGATGATGACAACATACCATTCCGGTATCGTTGAAGGTAAGCTCATAAGCTATACAAAGGGTGCTCCCGATATCGTCTTGAGCAGATGTGCATACTATGCAGATAAGGACGGCGAGCATCCCATGACTCCCGAATACCTCGACAGGATCTCAAAGCAGAACCACGAGTTCGCGAGCAAGGCTATCCGTGTGCTGGCTTTCGCTTACAGGACTCATGATGATGTGAACGTTGAGCCTGATTTCTCACACGAGAAGGATATGGTATTCATCGGATTGATCGGTATGATCGACCCTGAGCGTGAAGAGGCTAAAGCAGCTATCGCGGTATGTAAGGACGCAGGTATCAGAACAGTAATGATCACCGGTGACTTTAAGGATTCCGCTGTTGCTATCGCCAACAACCTTCAGATGATGGATGAGAAGTCAGGAGCTCTTTCGGGTTCCGAGCTTGATAAGATGAGCGAAGAGGATCTTCGTGTCGCATGTGAGACAACAAACGTATATGCACGTGTATCACCTGAGCACAAGGTAAGGATCGTAAGCGCACTTCGCGATAACGATCACATCGCATCCATGACGGGTGACGGTGTCAACGATGCTCCCGCGCTCAAGGCTGCCGACATCGGTGTTGCCATGGGTATTACGGGTACTGACGTATCGAAGAACTCTGCTGACATGATCCTTATGGACGACAACTTTGCGACTATCGTAAAGGCAGTCGAGCAGGGCAGAGTCATCTACGCGAACATCAGAAAGTTCGTAAGTTTCCTGCTTTCCTGTAACGTAGGTGAGATCCTCGTTATATTCCTGCTCTCACTTATCCCGAATACGATCATCCCCGGTATCGCGGCTCCTTTGACAGCTATCCAGCTTCTCTGGCTCAACCTCGTTACCGACTCGTTCCCGGCACTTGCTCTCGGTAGAGAAAAGGGTGAGCCCGGCATAATGAAGCTGCCTCCCAGAAAGAAGGGTGAGCCTATTATCAACGGCGCAATGAAGATCAGCATCGCAGTTCAGTCGATCGCTATCTTCGTCTGCGTAGCTACGGCTTTCCTTGCTTCTCTCGTAAATGAGACAGGCTTCTTCTTCAGCACTGATAACAACCTTAACGGTGCGAGAACGATGGCTTTCGCTACATTGATCCTTGCCGAGCTCTTCAGAGCATTCGCTGCAAGATCCGAGAGAATGTCCGTATTCAAGATCGGTCTTTTCAGCAACAAGATGATGAATGCTGCCGTTGGTCTGTCGATCCTCATGCTCCTTGCGGTTATCTATATCCCCGGAGTAAATAAGATCTTCGACAACGTTCCCTTGAATCCTCAGGCATGGCTCGTCATCATCCCGCTGGCTCTTATTCCTTTCACGGCCAGTGAGGTGTTCAAGGCGATCAAGAACAGGAAATGATCTTAGTGTCATGACATAACGAAAGGGCATCCGCTTCATAGGCGGGTGCCCTTTTTGTTGTTTAAGAGTTTGTTCCTTCAGCGTCGCGGATCGTCACTGCTGCAGTTCATCCTCCTGCGTGAGCTTGGCGCGCCTTCGGTCATAGCGAAGATACGTAAGGATCTGGAACGAAGCAAATACTATGATCGTTCCGAAGATGTTCGAGAAGCTTATCCGCTGTCCCGTGGATGCCAGGGCTGTAGTCGAAGCCTCACCCGATGCGCGATTGCGTCCTGCGCCGTTGACATCGTTAGTATCTGCTTCGTCCGATGCCGCACTCGCGGTCGGATCGGTATTCGTATTCGCGACTGCTGCGATCTGCTCGGGCGCTGCTGTCGTCTCGGACGGAGTTGTAGCAGCGGGAGTCGTAGAAGCAGGCTCTGAAGGCGTCGTAGTAACCGATTGCACTGTTGCGGCAGGAGTAGTGGCGGGCGGATCTTCCGGTGGAGTAGCCGGAGGTGTTGCAGGAGGAGTCGTGCTCGCGCCTGCTGCAGTTGCCACATCATTAGCAAAGTAGATATCGCGGCTCGCTCTGTCAGACTCGATTATCGTTACGTTATAAGCGCGACCATTATAGATCACTGTCGAAGGCAGCGTACTCGGATCATTCGCGAAAGCGTAGAAGTAGAGATCCTCATCAGCCTCGTATCCGCTTGGTGCCCTGGTCTCAGCGAGCATATAGACAGTCTCTCTTGCTACAGCGAAAGAAACCGTTCCGCTCGTACCGGTTGTCTTTGTAACAGCAGTTCCAGCAGTGACTCTGTTTGCGGTGCCGACAGTCATGGGCGTCAGTGAGAACTGAGCTCCAGCAAGAAGTGCAGATGTATCGCCTGTCTCGTGCTTGATGACATTGAGCGTAGCGATATCCGGATCATAGGCAGATGCCGCACCTGCGCTCGTCATGACCAGACACTGGAAATAGGTACTGTCGCTGATGGCTGGTGACATGTTCGGGATCGAGATCTCATTAGTACTGTTACTTGCATCCAGCAGTGTGCCAACGCGGCGGTTGACCAGCGCTCTGTACCTGATGGTATATGCGGTATTGTCTAAAAGCTCGATCGTCAGCGTTCGAGAAGACTCATCGTAACTGTAGGTCTCGATCGTGAGCGCATTTGTATCATTCCTCGTTATTGCTACTGAATTCACCTGCAGATCACATGTTTCAGGAAAGATATCGGTAAGCGTCAACGTGTTATGACCTGCAGCAGTATCGACATTGAGCTCGAGCGGATTTACCGTTACCGTATAGGTCGCATAAGGTGCCGTGGAGTCGTCATACTTACCGATTTTATTCAGGATCGGAGGCATAGTAAATGAAGTATTGGCTGCTGCCGCGTCGACCCTGTTTCCGCCGAAATACAACTCTGCAGAATTCGTATAGATCTCGGTACCGTTTACCTGCTGCGTAATCCTGGTCGAGTATGTGATCTGAAGGTTCGCACCGTTTACCGTCTTAAGATAGTTCATGATATATGCGTCATTGATATCGAAGGTGATCTGCCCCTCGACCGAAGTATCGATCGGGACTGCACTCGTATAATCATCGCCATAGCAATTTACATAGAGCGAGCCGGGAACATATTCGGTATTGGCAGGGAGAGTATCGACGATATATCCGTCGTTGAAACTGTCGGGGATGCTGTAGATGTAGATCGTCCAACTGATGATTCCGGTGTTAGCATCAGTACTCTCGTGGTACTTATTCATATAGACTCTGTAAGTACCGATGTCGTTATAATCTATAGTGTGGTACCTGGGATACTCGTCGCACTTAGCTCTTATGGTATTGGTAACATTACCGTGATAACCGCCGGGACCGTACGCGCCGGATGTTCCGACGAAGGCCGCAGCCGTATCGGCGCTGGACAACCTGCTGTCGATCGTGACATCGTATCTGATATAGATACTCTCACCATCGGACATGGAAGCGAAAGTATACGTAAACCCTCCGCTGTCCAGGCTGTTTTCCGTGACAGCGCCGGTATAGGGGGTATTACACTCAGCATCCGAGAAGAACTCTATCGTATTCGTGTCGATATAAAGGCCCATGGTAGTAAAGTCATTGACTACTACATTGGTATTATTACCGTAGGAAGTAACCCTGGCTGTGTAACGATATCTGGGCTCGGTTTCATTAACTACAGACCTGGTATCTTTATTGACGTCCAGATGGTTATCAGGCGGGATGAACATATGAACCGTTACGGGAGGGTTGATCTCGGGGAATGCGACCTCAATCTCGGTAGCCAGGTTGCTGCTCGAAGTATCACCCTCGATGATGCCCGAGAATGTTACGCGGCTTTCCCTTCCGTTTTTATCGCAGAATGCCTGATCGGTATATGTGATATAAAGCGTATTGTTCGTTATCTCGTATTGACCGACAGTATTATCTCCGTCCTCCAGAGGACCACTGAAATCGGTGAACGAGATAGCAGTCGGCAGGGAATAGGCATACCTGTTATTCAGGACTATCGTAGCCCTGTTCGGATCATCCGGGAATGTCCATTCGATGCATGCAAAGAGTTGGTCGGCATTATACGCGACAAGTGGCGGGTTACTGCCTAGGAGCGATACATGCTGATTATTCTCGTCTTTGGTGTAGAATTCCAGCAGATTGATCGTAGCGATGTCCGTGAGGTTTTCGCCGTCTGCCAGGACCGTATTTTGATCGACGGACGACAGGATGTTCACTATGAACATCGAGGCGGCAAGGATCACCGCCAGGCGCTTAAGATGTTGCTTCAGAGTGTGTCTCATAGCGAGCCCTCGCTTTCCGATGCGGATACTTCCGCATCCGTAGTACAATAAGCAAGAAGCCTATATAATCATTCTACGGGGCAAAGATTAATAGATTATGTCTTTGGTTGGGACAAATTGTGTCCGAGCTGTAAACAGACATACATTTGCATATTTGAAGCCCTTATGGTATTATTATTCGGCTGATAATTTGGTTTGGAGGCGTAGAAAATGAGTGTTATTTCGATAATTCTTTCGATTCTCGATATATTAGGCGGTATTATCATGGTCGCTCTTTTCCTCGTGCAGGAAGGTAATGACCGTGGTATGGGAGTTGTTTCAGGTGCTACAAACACAATGGACTCCTATTACAGCAAGACAAAGGGCAGATCTTTGGAGGAAAGGCTCAAGTTCGCTACAAAGGTAACGGCTATCTTCTTCGCAGTTGTATCTGTTCTCCTTTATCTTTCTATTACCAAGGGTTTCTGATAAGAGATACAAAAGAGTTCACTCAAAGACCGTCTTGCATAAGGCGGTCTTTTTTTATTTAATGATTATAAGAGGAGATGAACACTATGGTTAAGTATAGTAGTAAGAAGAGCAGATCTTCCGTAAATATGAGTATAAGACAGCAGGAGAGAAACGGCGCTATGAAGCCCCTGGATCCCGAAGCTCCTAAGTGCTTCGCTGACCTGCCCCCGAGGGGCCCTCAGGCTGTAAAGAATCAGGTAATAGGACTTCTTATCGAAAACGGTGAGGGTGGTACGGTAATGCCCGATCCCCAGTTCAAGGCGACCAACTTCGGTCCCGTCAGGATCGATAAGAACAACTTAAACGGCGCGCCCTTTAAGATGACCGTCGTATGCGAGATCCTGAACCCTGATTCCGAGAACAGGGACTACCGCGGAAAGATCATCGAAGTACTGGGTGATATGGGAAATAATGATGTTAAGATGCTTGCTGTCTTAAGGCAGTTCGGTCTTTCACAGACGTTCCCCGAGGCGGTCTTAAACGAAGTAAAGGATCTGCCCGTTAATCCCGATCCCGAGATAGTCGAGAAGGAGATAGCAGAAGGAAGACACGATCTTCGTGACCTTCTTACTATCACGATCGACGGCGAAGAAGCCAAGGACCTTGACGATGCGATATCGATCGAGGAAATCCCGGGCGGCAACTATAAGCTCTATGTACATATCGCGGATGTATCTCACTATGTAAGAGAGAACACCGAGCTCGATAAGGAGGTACAGCTTCGTGCTACGTCAGTCTATCTCGTAGACAGGGTAATTCCGATGCTGCCGCCTAAGCTAAGTAACGGCCTTTGCAGCCTTAATCCCAATGTAGACAGACTTTCGATGACTGCAGAGATGCTCATCGACGAGAACGGTATCACATATGACGGTAACCTCTACGAGAGCGTTATACGAAGCGACAGGCGCATGAGCTATAAGGAGACATTCCGTATCCTTACCGAGCCTCAAAAGGGCGATGAGGCCGAATATGGACCTATCGTGCCCATGCTTCAGAAGATGAAGAAGCTCGCCGAGATCTTAAAGAGGATGAGAGACGGTAAGGGCGCGATCAATTTCGAGTTCCCCGAGACAAAGGTCATCCTTGACGAGAAGGGCGACGTGCTCGACATCATGCCTTATCCCATCAATTTCTGTAACGGTATAATCGAGCAGTTCATGATCTGCGCCAATGAGTTCGTGGCAGAGAGATTTGCTACCATGAACTATCCTTTCGTATACAGAGTTCACGAGGATCCCGATTCGATAAAGATCGCGAAGTTCTGTAACGTCGCGAAGACTTTCGGTGCGTGCGGAAGGCTTTCGGGCAAGATCACGCCGCTCATGATCTCGGATTATATGTCCACGATCAAGGACGATGAGGCTAAGCCCATGCTCGATACGGTGCTCCTTCGTTGCATGGCTAAGGCGAGATATGCACCTGACTGCCTGGGCCATTTCGGTCTGGCATCGAAGTTCTATTGTCACTTCACGAGCCCCATCAGAAGATATCCCGACCTTTATATACACAGGATCATCAAGAGCTATATCCATAATGAGAAGAAGAGACGTCATTTCGCGGGTCTTGTCGGAGCTGTATCCGATCACTCGTCCGAGATGGAGCGCAACTCCGTAGAAGCCGAGAGAGCATCTGATGACGTTAAGGTAGCTCAGTATATGGCGGACAAGGTCGGTCAGAGATTTACGGGCAGGATCACTTCCATAATCGGTGCAGGCGTATTCGTAATGCTGCCTAATACGGTCGAGGGCTTTGTTCCTTTCAGGACTATGGCTGACCACTATATCTTTGATGAGAGAGCATATAGGGCTATCGGTTCGCGTACCGGACGAAAGCTGACGATAGGAATGGAAGCAGAGGTCATCGTTGCCGCTGTCGATACCGATATGAACCGCATCGATTTCGTCTTCTCGGATGAGGTCGAGGGAACGGTCAAGAATGGTTCATCACGCGGTAAGGACGATAAGCCTAATGTCGGAAGACGCAAGGCGAAGACCATTGCCAGAAAAAGAGGAAAGAGATCCAAAAGATCATTTTGATAACACGACACCACGTGTCGGATAGGCTTAAACACGGCATCTCTCGCTACGTGTCGTGTTACTTTCGTGCCTGTTCCGCTATCTTAGAGCCGTAACCAAGGCAAGGAGGTATCTGATCAATGGATCAAAAGAAGATCGGTAAGTTTCTGAAGACTCTCCGAAATGAAAAGGGGATAACGCAGGAGCAGCTGGCCGCACACTTCAACACAACATCAAGATCTGTATCAAGGTGGGAAACGGGGAGCAATCTTCCTGATATCTCTTTGCTTGTCGAAATTGCTGACTTCTACGATGTAGACGTCAGAGAGATCATAGACGGCGAGAGGAAAAAGGATATGATGGATCACGAAGTAAGAGAAGTAGCGAACAAGATGGCAAGCTATGCGGGCAACGAGAAGGACAACCTTTTAGGACCTATCCAGATCACGGGCGTACTCGGTGTGCTGATCGCGATAGGTGCGATAATACTGCAGGTAGTCGGATACGAGCCCGAATGGCACAGATTTCTGGCGATAGTAGTATCAGCCGTAGCGATGGTCATGATGGCGGTCATTACGCTCTACGTCACGGGCCTTCTGAAGAAGATCACAAAGAACAAGGCGCTGGTCAAAGTCATCGCGATAGTAACTATAGTATTGACCGGAATAACTACTGTGGCAGTACTGTTCTTCAGCCTTATAGTATTTGCTCTGATGTACGACTCATGGTTTACCAAGCCCGTAGTCATGACTGAAGCATCTACGTACAACGAGGTCATGTCGCACGACTACAACATCAAGTACTACATCCCCGATGAGGACATGATGACAGTGCTCCCCGCGAGCGTCGATCCCGAGGCGGTAACGGAGTTTCAGTACACCTACTGGCACCCCTGGGATTCGGAGTATGTGCTCTACATGACAGTTGAGTACGATGACGCCTCCTACGAGGCCGAGATGGAGCGTCTGACTGCGCTCGGCATCGACGAGAACTATACGCAATACTATTCGGTAACAGGCGAGCCTTCAGGCTACGATCTCGTGGCTATAGATGCCGACGAGCGCGTAGGATTCGCATATGCGATGATCCCCGAAGGCAGCTCGGAAGCCAACCGCTCGATCACATATGTGCTCCTTTATTACTATCACTATCAGATCGAGATGGACTACAGTAAGTACATCCCGGGTGAGTATCTCCTGCAGGGCTTCGACGCCACGAAGGACAGCCCCTACAGGCAGGAAGTCATGGAGACATTAAATAACGACTGAGTAATAAGTCAGCAGGCGGCGGAAGTTGAGGCTTCCGCCGTTTTTGTGTGAGGGGACTCGGAGAATCCTGCTTTCGAGGCGTCACTACCACCAACACGGCCAAAATCACCCTCGCGTGGTAGTGTTCGTGGTAGTGGAGATCGGCATTACCATTTACACGTCCAAAATTATAAAAAAGTGGTAGTGAAATGGTAATGAGAGCCGCTATTACCATTTCATTACCGGATTTTCGAAAAACGGCCGAGTAAATGGTAATGGGGGATGGTAAGCCGAGACGCGAAAGCAAAAGTTAGTTAAAACTCAGGCAATGCTGCATACTGCATTGACAAGAGTGGTTTATAACTATAAACTAACTGCAAATAAAACGGAAACCCGATCTCAGAAGAAGATCGTTTCCTATACTATCCCTTATGTCGGAGGCAACATGAAAAGACATCTTAATACTGTATCGGCTCTTGCCGGTGTTATGGCACTATCGATAATGACCGCGTGTGTCATAGGCGGATGTTCTGCTACTGAGGAGACTACCTCGGAGGAGACTTCATCCGAAGAAACGACCGTGGAAACCACAACTGAAGAGACTACTACAACTTCTGCACAAGAGGTGGTCGTAGAGAATATGAGACCTCGTACTCCCAGCGAGACCAATCTGCATTTTATTTATTCCGATCTCAATGATATCGAGGATGAAGAGACCAGAGAACTTGCGCAGTCCTATGCCGATGAAGGATTTGTTATCTATGATCAGATCGGGCCGGAAAGATATGGTGACAGTGATTTAGAATTCAGTACGGGATTCGGTGCCGAGTGTATCACCGAAAACGGCTGGACGCATATCATTATCTGGAAGATGAGCGAAGAGCAGTACGAGTATTATATCCTGGATCGTGCGGTATGGTGGGGTCCCGAAGAAGGGGATCTTGAGGATGACGGAACCGTGATCACACGTTCGCTCTATAATCCGACGTCACATTTCGAGGCGTCCTTCGAATATAACAGAGACACCGGGTTTATGACTTTTTGTGAGGTAGAGCCAAGATCTGAATATTGGCCGCTGTTCCCGGAAGATATAGAGGATCCGGAATTATATGCACGCGCCATTGAATGTATCGAGTGTGGTTACGTGCTCGCCACGGGAAATAATACCGAGAATTATGAAAGCATCTCAGGCGGCACCTGCGGCGAACAGTTCCAATATTACGACGGAGAGATGCTCGTAGAGTATACGGTCATGGGTGAAGATGTCTTTAACGCGATCTCGAGTCCTGATTACTGTTACAGCGGCGGGGCGAATGAGATGTCCGATGACGGAAATGTAGTAACAAGAACGTATTACGATGAGTACGGTAATATAAGTTGGATATATGAATATGACAGGACTACCGGTATTTGTTGTGCTCAAATGGCGATAGACTTGTATTAACAAAAACTCCCGTCGATATCGGCGGGAGTTGATCTTTGCTTAAAAAAGTGCGGTTCGTCAGTCAGCTATATATTCGCTGAATTCCTTCTTTATGATGTCCCAGTCCATGTCAAATCTTGCCATGTGGGTCTCGGTAGCTTCTCTTGCCGCTTTCTTGTCGTGGGCCTTGATAGCTTCGAAGATAGCGCGGTGGTCGGAGATGATGTACTTATTCTTTACCGACTTGAGGCTGAGCTTACGTACACGGTCGAAATGAACGCTCATGAGGCTCACCATGTAGTGGCACTGAAGCTTATTGCATATCCTATAGATGATGTAGTGGAATTCGTTATCTAGGTCAAGGAGCTTATCGTCATCCTCGTTGCTGTAGAATTCCTGAAGCTTGAGGTTAGCGGCGAGCTCGTCGATGTCCTCGGGAGTAGCCATATCGCAGGCCTGCTCGGCGAGAGCGACTTCTACGTTCTTACGAAGGAATCTTGCTTCGTTGATAAGATCATAATCGATAAGGGATACTCTGCAGCCTCTCTGAGGGAGGACGTCCAGGATCCTGGATTTCGAAAGCTCTAGGAAAGCCTCATGTACGGGAGTTCTTGAACAACCGAGCTGAGATGCCGTCTCCTGCTCACCGATGAGCGAGCCGGGCTCGATCTCCATATTTACGATATTTTCTCTGATTATCCTCAATGCATAGTCTCTGTTGGATTCCGCTCTCAACTTGGGCGTGATGATCATATACAAAAAGCCTCCCCTATAATTAACCTCTTATATAATACTAAGTGGATGCGGAATAATCAAAGATAATTTTTGATCGTATCTCTTACACTTCCTTTGCCTTTGAGCATTGATGCGAACATAGTGTTTACGGTCTCCGCGAGCCCGCAGGCGACAAGATCCGTACCGAAGATCATCTCGTTTCTGAGGATCGGATCAAGACTGTCGCCTATGGACGACGGATCATTCCAAACAACTTCCGACAGGAGGGCCTGAAGTTCACTGAGCATGGGATCGGAGCTTAATGCCATATCCTCGCCGTTATCGTCCTTTCCGAGAAGGTAGCGAAGCCAGCCTGCGATAACGAGGGGCACGAGCTTTAAGGAAGTAACGTCGAGCGCGGGATCCGCTATATATGACTTTATGGTCTCGCCGAATCTTATCGGTATCTTGAGGCTCGTATCGGTCGCGATCCTCTGGGGAGTATCGGGGATATAGGGGTTAGGAAGTCTCTCCTTTATGACCTCATCGATGAAAGCTTTCGGTGAGATTATCCCGGGATCTGTTACGACCTTCATTGCTTCGTCGTATCCGAGCTTATTTACGAGTGTACTTAACTGCATATCTTCCATCTCGTCTGCGATCTTCGTGTATCCCAGGAGACATCCGAATACCGCAAGAGCAGTATGGAGGGGATTAAGGCAGGTCGTGACCTTCATCTTCTCGACCTTATTTACAGTATCTCTGTCGGTCATGTAGACGCCCGCTTTCTCGAGTGCGGGTCTTCCTGCGGGGAACTTATCCTCGATAACGAGATATTGAGGGATCTCGGCATTTACGAAAGGCGCGATGAACGTACCCTTCGAAGTCGTAATGGGAGACATGCCGCCGATGCCAAGAGCAGAGAGCTTTGCTTCGACTGTCTTATCGGGGCGGGGAGTGATCTTGTCGATCATGCTCCAGGGGAAGCTTACTCTGTCTTCATCGGAGATCCATGCCAGGAAGTTGTTGCCGACAAAGCCGTTCGCGGCCCATGCCTTCGCGATCTCGAGTACGCTGTTCCTGAGTTTCTCGCCGTTATGACTGCAGTTATCCATACTTACCAGAGAGATAGGAGCCCTTGAAGTGTTAAAACGCTCGAGAAGGAGCGCGCAAACGCGGCTCATCGCGTGAGCACATAAGTCGGGACCGCCTGCGATATCGTTCTTGACGACGGGGAGATACTCGCCGTCCATATTACGGAGCGCATAGCCTTTCTCTGTCAAAGTAAAGCTGATCATCTGAAGGGAAGGAGAAGATACGATCTCCTTAAGCCTTGCGTCTGAGCCGTTGTCCTTAGAGGCGGCATTGACTGCTTCTGCAACTGAAGCGATGACATCAAGTGAGATCTCGCCGTCGGCCTTCATGCCGGCCGCGAGAGTGAGGTTATCGTGAGGAGCATAGATCTTCTCTATGATCTCGCCGTCGAAAGTATCCGCCGCGATTATACCCTTTGTCTCAACACCCTTTTCGAGCAGTGACTGGGCAAGCCCCGCGATAAAGATCCTGAAGATATTTCCGGCACCGAAGTGAAGCCACATGGGTGACGCCTTTGTCTCGGCGACCATCCTGTCGATATCGTATGTCGGGGTAGAAACATGCATAGCACTGAATGCATCGGCTTTCAGTGCTTCACGTGTGAGATCAGTCATGGTAATTCTCCTTTATGGGATCGAAGTGATCAGAGTAATTTGCTGCAGGCTTCCCAGAGTCCGTTAAGGTATGTGGCTCCGAGTGCGCGGTCGTAAAGACCATAGCCCGGGCGACCCGTCTCGCCCCAGATCTTTCTGCCGTGGTCGGGTCTTATATATCCGTCAAAGCCGTTCTCCTGAAGAGCCTTGATTATCTCGAACATATCAAGGTCACCGCATGAGGAGAGGTGGGCACTCTCGTGGAAATCCGTATCGGATGTGTGCTTTACGTTACGAAGGTGCACGAAAGGTATCTTTCCTGCCGCCGCGAACTCTTTCGCGATCTCCGTAACATTGTTACACTTGTTGGCACCAAGGCTTCCGGTGCAGAGTGTTAGGCCGTTTCTCTTGCTGTCGTGAAGGCCGAGATAAGTCCTTATGGACTCCTGGCTGTTTACTACCTTTGGAAGGTTAAAGAGGGGGAACGGCGGGTCGTCGGGATGTACGCCGAAGTCGAGATCGTATTCCTCTGCCGCGGGGATGATCGCATCGAGGAAATACTTGATGTTCTTGAAGTACTCCTCCTGTGATACGTTCTGATAGAAAGCGATGTCCTCTGCCATGGCTGCAAATCTCTCGGGCTCCCATCCGGGAAGCGAGAAATTATTTGAGCCGCTCATCATGGAATCGAGCATATTCTCGAGAGTGAGCTTCTTGGCTGCCTCGTGAGAATAGGACATTGCGGCGCTGCCGTCCTCCAAGGGGAGATAAAGATCAGATCTGAACCAGTCCATAACGGGCATGAAGTTATAGCATACGCACTTAACGCCTGCCTCGTGGAGGTTCTTCATGGTCTTTATGTAGTTATCGATATACATGTCTCTGGTGGAGAGACCCTTCTTGATATCTTCGTGGACATTGATGCTCTCGATGACCTCCATCTCGAGTCCTGCCTCGTTGACCTCATCTCTAACCGCGAGGATCCTCTCCATCGGCCACAGCTCACCTGCGGGAATATCCGAAAGGAATGTCGCGACGCCCGATACTCCGGGGATCTGACGGATCTGGCTTAACGTTACGGTGTCGTCCCCGTTAGGGAACCATCTTAAGATCATTTTCATGGCAATGTCTCACAATCAATAATTATTCATCTGCTACTAGAATACTAGACCGCAAGTAGCAAGTCAATAGCGATAAGACGGGAAATAAAGTATAATTACTTGATCCTTACTGACTATCAAGATTATATGCTTAAAAAATCATTTTAAAAGTGAGAAAGACGATTATTTACAGTAAGGACACCCCTTGTCTAATCCCTTGAATTTCGGCATATCTCGCGTTGTGTCGTATACATTTCACGGGCAGACTGATAATCTCCGCTCAAGGATCTTGCAAAGGAGGCGTGATGTTGGATCAGAAGAAGATCGGTAATTTCCTTAAGGAATTAAGGACCGAGAAGAATCTCACACAAGCTCAGCTTGCAGAGCATTTCGGAGTAACTAACCGATCTGTCTCGAGATGGGAAACAGGTTCTAATCTCCCTGATATCTCATTGATCGTAGAGATCGCTGATTTCTACGGCGTTGATGTCAGAGAGATCATTGACGGAGAGAGGAAACGCGAGAACATGGATAAGGATATCAAAGAAGTCGCCGATAAGATGGCGGACTACGCAAAGGTAGAAAAAAGTAAGCACCTCACCGCGATACAGATTTTGAGCATACTCGGAGTACTTGCGCTTCTGGTGGCAGTTTCATCACAGCTGCTGTCATTTGAGCCGGGCATCGGAAGTCTTGTAGCGCTCCTGTGTACTTTAGCGGGATTAGCCCTCACATTTGTTATCTCTCTTTATGTACTGGGTGTCCTCAAGAAGATCAAGAACAACAAACCCCTCATCACAGCTATTACGATCGTCACGGTGACACTTGTGTCATTAGGGATCATCCAGGTCATCTTCTTCGCCATTATATTCGGTCTTCTGATGTTTGACGTCGCGACCTCCAAGATCCAGGTTTACGATGATCCGCATGATGTTTATGTCATAGGTGAGAGCGGAAAGGATATCTTCCTCGATACGAAGGAGAATATGTTTTTTATATTCCCCGAGGATGTCCCTGACGATAAGGAGATAGATGAATATCAGCTCACTTACTATAATCCCTGGGATCCTCAATATATCGCATATATGACGGTCGAATATACGCCTGAGGAATACGCAGCCGAGATCGAACGACTTGATGAGATCGGTATCGATGAATACAAGGGATACTATACGGTTACCGGTGAGCCTGAAGGCTATGATCTGGTCGCCATGGTAAGTGATGAATATCAGGGTTTTGTCTATGCGATGATCCCCGAGGGGGCAGGCGAGGATAATACTACGATCACGTATGTAGGTATCTGGTTCTGTAACTACATGATGGATCTGGATTATTACGAATATATCCCCGAAGGATATCTCCTCGAAGGATTTAACGCTACGCAGGATAACCCTTATGAGCAGGAACTGAGATCAAACGGTCACTGAGCCTCGTCGGCTTCTTCATCCTTTTTCTCTAGCTCGGGGCTCTCCTTGGGTACCATCATGTTGATGACGGCGGGAACAAGGATAATAAATCCGAATACCTTTATGACCTGCACGAAAGACGCTATATAGATCGAGATGAATTCATAATCTTCGGCGCCCTCGACGGTCATGTTGGAGCATGCTTTTGTACCCGTATAAAAGAGCAGTCCGATCACTACGAGGACGGTAGACTTGATGATGGTATCCGTATCGGCTTTCTTGCCGCTGCCATTCTTCTTTAAGGTGCGTACGGTGATCGAAAGTCCGATGAAGATAAATACGATCGCAAGTACCGCACAGGCTATCTGGATATAATTAAGCATCTTCCTGCCCCTCTTTGTCAGTTGCTGCCGAGAAGATCTTCTCGATCATCCTCATTATAACAAACGTGATACCCGCGGGAGCGATGAGAGCGCAAGGGGGAAAGAGGATCATAGCGGCAAATGTCACGAGCATATAGATCCAGATGACGATCGCCTTTACGGGATTCATGAGAGTTAAAAGCGCGCTGTTCATGAGCGTGTGCTTTGTATCGATATCGAACCTCGAAAGATAGGGGAAAGTCAGAGGATAAAATATCAGGATCGGAAGTGTCAGAAGGATAGCTATCGGAAGGTATCCTTCGGGCAGAGTAATGCCGCCGAATCCGTGAAGTGCGATATAGAGATTAAAGCCTGTTATCGAACCGTATATCATGAAGATCAGATTGATGATAAGACCCTGCTTCAGGTTCTGCTTAAAAGACTTCATGAAGTCCTTAGCAGGCGTGGAAAACCCCAGTTGGAATCTGCGCCTTACGGCGTAATAAAGTGCGGCCGAAGCTGCCCCTGAAGTGACTATCGGAAGCGAGAAGAGGATCCATAAAAGTGACAGCGACATCAGATCCCAGATTATCTCACCGAGACCGAAGAGTTTTGATCTGCTGATCCTCTCGTATGAAGAATCCATAGTTGATCCCCGCTATATCATTGGTAGTAGTTTCAAGTCGATTATAACCCATGGTATCGGTACTGACAACGAAAATTATTCTAGTATGCAAGATTGTTGTTGCATACTGCCAAGATACAAGATAAGATAACAAAAAAAGACAAGATCTGGTGATCTGTAAGGGAGGTCAGGATGAAACTCGCAGGCATATTCGGCGATAATATGATCCTTCAAAGGGATAAGGTAAATCACATCTTCGGAACTGATACGGCAGCGGAAGTAATGGTCGAGATAGAAGGCGGTTCTTATACGGGAAAGACGGCGGACGGAAAGTTCGATATCGAGATCCCGGCTATCGGCGTCAGGCGTGATATAGATATCACCATAATGGGCTCCGAGACCATAGTCCTTCATAATGTATGTTTCGGTGATGTATATATGCTCGCGGGACAGTCCAATATGGAGCTTCCTGTCAGGAGAACATATGACAGATCCGAAGCTGAGATAAAGGCAGCGAACTATCCTTACATCAGACAGTACAGGCTCGTTCCCGACAGCGACTTTAAGCCCGTTGACGAGTATGTTCTTCCCGATCTTCCCTGGACCTCTGCAGTACAGGGCGAAGTAGACGAGATGAGCGCATACGGTTTCTTTACATTCAAGAAAGTATACGATCAGATCGATGTACCTATCGGACTGATCCTCAATGCTCAGGGCGGCGCTTCGATAGAGTCGTTCATGAGGGAAGAGGACCTTAAGGACTGCTGCGATGAACTGGATCTTATAGAGAAGTATTACGGCAAAGGCGTGCTGACTTCCTATCTTGAAGAGAGCAACAGCAGATGCGCAAAGTGGCGTGAGGATACGGCTGCAGTCGATCAGGCAGTTTACGCATCGGCTATCCCCGAGGGAGCAGAAGAAGTAACTCTTCCCGCGATGTTCAAGGGCATAACGGGAAGCTCATGGTTCTATAAGGAAGTGACGATCGATGAAGAGATAAATGGGGACGATGCATTCCTTTACTGCGGACTTCTTATCGATGCGGATATCACTTTTATCAACGGACAGGAAGTAGGAAGGACTGAGTATCAGTATCCTCCCCGAAAGTATCCGTTCGCTGCATCGATCCTTAAGAAGGGAACTAACCTTATCGCCGTTCGTCTCATAAATGAATCTTCGGTCGGAGGATTCGTAGATGCACATCCTTACTATCTCGAAGCAGACGGTAAGAAGATCGACATAGCGGGCGAATGGAAGCACATAAAAGAGAAGAGCTGTGAGCCATTTGTCCCCGGCAGGATGATGGTAAGCTTCCCCGTGATCCTCTATAATGCCGCAGTACTTACTTTGTCCAAAGTATCGATCAAGGGATTCTTCTGGTATCAGGGAGAGAGCAACGGCGACAGATGGGAAAAGTATGATACGAAGTTCAAGAGGATGGTCGATTCCTGGAGAGAGATCTTCGGAAAGGATATCCCGATAGTCTCGACGATCATGCCTGATTATATCAACGTTCAGTCCGAGGATACGTCAACTGTTCCTTTCGGCTGGAGAGAGGTACAGAGACAGCAGCAGGAGGCACCTTCTGTAGTGGATAAGTGCTATGTAGTTGACGGCAGGGACCTTGGCGAGCAGTTTGAGCTCCATCCCCAGAAGAAGGCTGAACTCGGGGCTCGCGCGGCTAAAGTCTTTATAGAGAATATATATTAATATTTAAGAATCTGTTCACTTAACGATGACACATTGCTTTTGTGCAATGTGTCATTTTTCTGCGCTATTTTTGGTGATTCCACTATTGACTAATCACAAACCCGTTGGTAGACTTAAAACACAAATAGCCTAGTATGCAAGTACGCATGTATGTGAAAGTGACTCGCAAAGGCGTGAAAAAGAAGGGTGTTTCAGAATGGTTAACGATCAAAGGGTGTCATACAGCCCGCCTACTAAGACCAGGGGCGAAAAGATCCGCAGAAATCTTTCCAAATACTGGCAGCTCTACCTGATGGTAGTAATACCTGTTATCTACTACATTATCTTCCGATATATTCCGATGTTCGGTAATATCATCGCTTTTAGAAAGTATAGAGCAGGCGGTAATATCTTCGGTGAAGAGTGGAGCGGACTCAGATACTTCAAGCAGTTCATCAAGGACCATACATTCTGGAAGGCTTTCGCTAATACATTGATCCTTAATATCGGATATCTTCTCTTCAGATTCCCTCTCACACTCATATTTGCACTCCTTATAAACGAGATCAGGAATCTTCACTGGAAGAAGTTCGTACAGACTGTATCCTATCTTCCTCACTTCATATCGATGGTCATCGTTGCAGGTATGATAAAGGAACTCCTCTCAACATCAGGTCCCATCAATGCGGCACTCGCATCAATGGGCAGCGAGAAGATCAATTTCATCGCTCTCGCTGAATGGTTCAGGACTATCTTTATCGTTTCGGGACTTTGGCAGTCACTCGGCTGGGGTACGATACTTTATCTGGCCGCGATGTCAGGGATCAATCCTTCACTTTACGAGGCAGCTGCGGTAGACGGCGCGAACCACCTTCAGCGCGTTCTTCACGTAACTATCCCTTGTATCCTTCCTACTATCACAACCCTTTTGATCCTTGATATCGGCGGTCTTGTCGGATCCGGCGGAGCTTTCGAAAAGGTATTCCTCCTTTATAATCCCATGACATATTCAACGGCAGATATCATATCGACGTACGTCTATAGGATGGGTATCGGATCACAGACAGGAGGCGGTAACTTCAGTTACGCGACGGCGGTCGGACTCTTTGAAGGACTGATCAATCTCGTTCTTCTTACGATAGCAAATCAGGTATCGAAGAAAGTATCTGACAGCAGTCTTTGGTAAGAGGTGAAGGACAATGATCAACACGACAGAACTTAAATCACATAACAGAAAGAACAGGATCAAGGAATCGACGGGCTACAGGGTGTTTACCGTATGTAATACGATCCTCATGCTCCTTATAGCAGCGGCAACGCTCTATCCTTTCCTTTACCTGGTATCACAGTCCTTTACATCGGATAAGGCGATCATCGCGGGACACACGAGTCTTATTCCGGAAGGATTTAACGTAAATACATATAAGTACATCCTTTCAAAGGGCGAGTTCCTGATGTACTACAAGAACACTATCGTCTATACGATCATAGGTACGATAAGCTCACTTTTGTTCTCCGCATTCCTTGCATATCCAATGTCGAAGAACGAGCTCAAGTTCAATAAGATACTTACTCCTTTCATCGTATTTACGATGTATTTCGGCGGCGGACTTATCGCGAACTACATCCTCGTAGACAGAGTAGGTATAAAGAATACGATGGCGGGATTTATCCTTCCCATGATGATCAGTACTTACTACGTACTCCTCATGAAATCATTCTTCCAGAGTATCCCGAAGGACCTTGAGGAAGCAGGAGAGATGGACGGCCTTAGTAAGTTCGGAGTCTTCTGGAGGATAGCGCTTCCCCTGTCAAAGCCCATCATGGCGACGATGACTCTCTTTTATTCGGTAATGTACTGGAACAACTGGTTCAACGCATTCCTTTATCTGCAGGATAAGAGCAAGTGGCCCGTAGCATATTACCTTCAGACGATCATCAGGGGACAGGGCGCGAACGACCCTGATGCGGTATCCGTATCACTCAACATCAAGTCGTGCGCGATGGTACTTACGGTACTTCCCATCATCGCTGTATATCCTTTCGTACAGAAATATTACGTACAGGGCATGATGCTCGGAGGCGTTAAGGAATAAAAGAATAAACGGAGATCTATATGTTTGAACGACCGTAATGTGTGAAGCGGTCCGCGGGTAAGGGGAGACTTTATCCGATGAAACGATCAAGGATGTAATCGGCCTGAGCCGACATCAATAAAACCTTTAAATTCGGAGGCAAACTATGAAAAGAACAAACCTGAAACGTGTTGTCAGCACATCGTTGGTTCTGTCCATGGCTCTTGGAACTGCATGTTCCTCGAAGGCTCCGGCTGAGAGTACGGCGATCACCACATTGGGTGACGTTCTTGAGACTCAGGCCACGGACTCTGAAGAGAACCTCGGTTATCAGTATGGTTCCGGCGTAACATTCCACGCTGACGAGCCTGTAACCTACACGATGTACTTCAGTGATGCAAGCTGGTATCCCATGGTAGACACATGGGAGTCCGAGGGTATCTTCGCCAAGATCGAAGAGCTCACGAACGTACACCTCGAGCTCATCTCTTACGACAGTAACGACTACATGCAGAACGTTACTCTCGAGATCAACTCCGGTTCATCTGCGTACATCATCCCGAAGATCTACGACGATTCCTCTTTCGTTGACGGCGGCGCTATCGTACCCATCTCACAGTATGTTCAGTACATGCCCAATTTCATCGATTTCTATAACACATATAACATGGCTGATGATCTTCGTACGATCACGAGAGCAGACGGTAACTATTATAGACTCCCCGGTATGCTCGAAGAGCCTCTCCTCAACTATTCCTTCATGATCAGAAGCGATATCTTCGAGGCTGCAGGAGTAGACGTTCCTTCCATGGAAGAGAACTGGGACTGGAACGATCTCTGCGATGCTCTCGTACAGGTAAAGGAGTACATGGTAGCGCAGGGTATGTGCTCTGCAGATGACTACATCTGGTCCGACCTCTGGTGCGGCAATGAGTCCGGTCAGGGCAACGGCGGTAACCTTCTTAAGGTCATGGGTCAGACATATGACGTTAACGCAGGTTGGGGTATCGGTAACGGTATGAGATATGATCCCGAAAGCGACAGCTTCTATTTCTCTCCCACATCCGATAACTACAGAGAGATGCTCACTGTAGCTAACAGATTCGTTGAAGAGGGAATCCTCGATCCCGAGACATTCACTCAGGACGATACGACTGCAACAAACAAGTTCTATAACGGCGAGACTGTTATCATCTCCGTTAACCAGAGCCAGGTTGCAAACTACTACACAAACCTCGACGAGCAGCTCGGCGCAGGTAACTGGGAAACATATATCGTTACACCTCCTCAGGGTTCCACGAACTACTCTACTGCAGGTGCAGAGAGACTCGAGAACGGTGTCATGATCTCTCAGAACGCTCTTGATGAGCTCGGTGAGGACGGCTTCATCGAAATGCTCAGATTCGTTGACTGGCTCTTCTACTCCGATGAGGCTTATATCCTCACAAAGTGGGGTGTTGAAGGCGAGACATTCCAGTACAATGACGACGGCTCAAAGTCACTTCTTCCCGGCTACTGCTGCGGCGGCTTGGGCTATGCATCTCAGAGCGATGACGATATAGATATCAGACTTCAGTGGGGTTATGCTTGCGGTAACTACTACTATGCAGGTACTGTTGAAGAGATGACAGATAACTATATCCCCGATGTAGCTGATTACGTTAACAGAAATATCGAGTACAGAGAGACACCTCCTTTGGCTCCTCCGGTAATCCCTACTGCCGAGCAGAGCGAGGACATGAACCTTATCTCTACTCCTCTTATCGATAACGTTAATACCTGGACACTCATGTTCATCACGGGTCAGGCAGATATCGAAACACAGTGGGATGAGTATGTAGCTTCCTGTGAGTCGCTCAACAGTGACGGTCTCGTTACTATGTACAACGACCTCTATAACGGCTGATCCCGTTGTTGGAAGATAGTTTCACGAACATGGGGGCTCTCTTTGCGGAGAGCCCTCAATTTTAATAAAATATATATGATCACTCTTTGATCAGCGAGGTAAAGAAATGGACAGATTGAGATTGGTATCCGGCGGCAGCGGACTGTCGGTAGTCGTAAGCGGTAAGGACAAAGGCGTAAAGAGGATCGCGCAGACTCTTGTGGATGATATAAGGACTGTAGCTGATCCCGTGCGCGGTTCGGTGAGAGTAATAAGATCTCTTACGGTCGATGATCCTGCTGCGGCAAATTCCAAAGTGATCATCGTCGCGGGTATAGTCGGCGAAGATAAGACATACGATGAGTTCGCATCTTCATGCGGAGCCGAGCTGGGCAAGATCAAGGGGAAGCGCGAGTGCTATCTCATAAGATATGTTCCCGCAGGATCTGCAGCGCTCTCTGCTACGACATATGCACAGAAAGATATTATCCTCGTATTCGGAAGTGACAAGCTCGGATGCGAATACGGACTGCTCTATATCTCATCTCTTATCGGCGTATCACCCTGGCATTACTGGGGCGATGTTGTACCCGAAAAGCAGAGTGATCTTCAGGTCGCGGTATCTGATCTCAATATCATCTCGAAAGAGCCTTCGGTCGAGTACAGAGGATTCTTCCTTAACGACGAATGGCCTTCTCTGGGGTCATGGGTAAGTAATACATTCGGAAGGTTTGACGAGAATTTCTATGCTACCGTATTCGACCTCCTTCTAAGGATGAGAGGGAACTTCATGTGGCCTGCTATGTGGGCGGAAGTATTCGGCGAAGACGGTACTGCATACCCCGAGGCGATCGCGGATCTCGCGACCGACCTTGGTATCACGATGGGAACATCTCACCACGAGCCTTTGTTCAGGGCAGGTGAGGAGTTCACCTATCACATGACTGACAGTAATGACACCGGCTACGGCAAGGACTGGAGCTACTACACTAACGAGCGCGGCATCTATAAGTTCTGGGAAGACGGTGTCAAGCGTGATAAGGACCATAAGGCACTGATCACTATCGGAATGAGAGGAGAGCGCGACAGTCTCCTCCTGGGCGCGGACGCGACCATGAAGGATAATGTCGATCTTTTAAAGAAAGCGATCACCGACCAAAAGAAGATACTCGCAGATAACGGACTCGCGGACGCGCCTCAGGTGCTGGCTCTCTATAAGGAAGTCGAGGATTACTACTACGGCGATAAGGATACAGAGGGTCTTAATAACTGGGATGTGCTTGATGATACATTGCTCCTTTTGTCGGATGATAACTTCGGTAACTTGAGATCCGTTCCGAGTCCCGAGACGAAGGATCGCCCGGCCGGATGGGGTATCTATTATCACCTTGATTATCACGGAGATCCGATCTCCTATGAGTGGGTAAATTCTACTCCGATCGCGAAGATGTGGGAGCAGCTCACGACTGCATATGAGTACGGTATCAGAAGACTCTGGATCGTGAACGTGGGCGACCTTCGTCCGGTTGAGATGCCCCTTCAGTATTTCCTCGATCTCGCATTCGATATCGAGAAGTATAGCGAGCCCAACATCACTTATGATTACATGCGAAACTGGGCAAAGACGCAGTTTCCGAAGCTTAGCGTTGAGGACCTCGAAAGAGTAACGGAACTTCTCCATGAGTACACGAGGTTTAATGGCGACCGCAGGCCCGAGGCGACGCATCCGGATACGTTCTCGTTTACGGAGGAGCGCGAAGCGCTTTGTGAGCTCGAGCGTGCCGAGGGGCTGTTCGCGAAGGCCGACGAGGTTGCTTCATTGATGCCCGCCGAGTACCGCGACCGCTTCTACGGATTTGTGGAGTTCCCGTGCAAGGCCTCAGCGAACCTTCGAAGGATGATGCTCCTCACGGGGGCGTATGATATCGCCGCTTCGAAGGCGGTCGGCGTCGCCAATGCGATAAAGGATGCGGTCGATCAGACGATCGCGCTCGATAAGGAACTCGTAAGGTGCTACAACGAAGAGATGTCGAACGGCAAGTGGCGCGGCATGATGAGCTCCAAGCATGTAGATTTCAAGCACTGGAATGACGAAGATTCTGTCTATCCCGATCTTTCTTATGTCGGCACGAGCGCGGACGGTTCCGCGATCGTCACATCGATCGGAGATGGAGCAGTTTCTTCTTATGCTGACGACGCCGAGCGTGATGCTGCCATCGTCGACTTCCTTGAGAGCATCTCGAGCGAACACGCTGATGACGTTATCATCTTTAAGGCAGATGAGTTTACTTCTTCTACCGAAGTCGACGGCTCATCCTGGCAGTTGATCGATGACTACGGAAAGAGCGGCGTCTCCGTAAAGCTCTATCCTTTGTGCAAGGACTACGCTGATCCCGCTTTGGCACCTTGCCTTAAGTTCGATCTCGATATCAAGACCGAAGGTGAGTACAAGGTTACTGTCTACACGGCTCCGTCCAATAATCCTTTTAAGGGTAAGGGCTTGAGATTCGCAGTTGCTGTGGATGACGGCGACGCGGTCGTGCTAGACACTCTTCCCGAGGGCTATATGGCCGGCTACGGTACCGATAAGGATTGGTGTAAGGCGGTGCTTGAGAACGGTCGTCGCACGACCTGCTCATTCAACCTTAAGGCGGGGCACCACGAGCTAAGATTCATCCACATGGATGCGGGCATCGTGCTCCAGAAGATAGAGGTAGCGACTACTGAGTCCAAGGCATTCTACGGATACCGAAAGTAAGGTCCTTTGTTGACCGGATACGAGGCGGCGGAGCGCTCTGCGTTCCGCCGTTTTTGCGCGCGGTTTTGTTGTTTGCGAAAAGTCGCTGGAACCGTCGTTTTTCGTGTGTGAAAACGACGTTTTTTACGACTTTTGCCCGAGAATCGGAAAAAGTGTCGTTTTTGATTTCAAAAAACGACGGTTCGATAGACTTTTGGGGCGCGGCGTCGCGGGGGAGGTTCTAATGATGCCGGCTGCCGGTGGAGTTGCGTAACGTACGGCGGCGCGATCCGCGTGCCGGGAGGTGCGGCCGCGTGGAGTCACCAAAATGGTCACCGAAAGTCGTTACCGGTGACCGATCCGGTGAATTCCGGCTGTTATTCGCAAAAATGGTCACTGTGAGGCTCCGCTGGTGACCAATCCGGTGACTCTTTTTGCGAATTATGAAGCCGCCACTTGCTGCGTGGGACCCTGACCCGAGCGCAAGATCGTAACTCGGCTGCGTGGGCTCCTGACCCGAGCGCAAGATCGTAACTCGGCCGCGTGGGCTCCTGACTCGAGTGCATGACAGCACTATGCGGCGCACAAATCTACGCGCCGCACGCTGCTGTTTGCCACACGTCTCGCGATGCACCGCGCCGCGCAAAAACAGCCGCCTTTCCGGCGGCTGCCTCGAATCGCGTTCAATCGGTGAGTGCGTTACATGAAATACTTCGCTGCGTTGTCGTGGCAGACGTTTCTTATTATCTCGCCGAGGATGTTATCGTCGTCGGGGAAGAGACCGTCTTCGACTGACTGGCCGAGCATGTCGCACAGGATCCGCCTGAAGTATTCGTGGCGCGGGTACGACAGGAAGCTACGTGAGTCGGTGAGCATTCCAATGAATCCGGGAAAGTAGCTCTGCAGCGCAAGGTGTCTCATCTGATCGCGTATGCCGTCGATATTATCGTTGAACCACCATGCGGATCCGTGCTGGATCTTAAGGACATCGGGACCCTCCTGGAAGCATCCGATGAGCGTATCGATCTGCGCATTATAGACAGGGTCGAGACTGTAAAGGATCATCCTGGGAAGTGCGCCTTCAGAGGAAAGTCTGCTCATGAACTGCGCAAGTGGTGTGATGAAGTCATTAGCGCCCGCGATCGTATCGCATCCGATGTCTGCGCCGAGAGTATCGAACATCGCACTGTTATTGTTTCTCCTGCATCCGAAGTGCAGCTGCATCGTCCATCCGCGGGCGCTGTATTCGCGCGCGCAGAAGAGCAGTAAAGATGTCTTATATGCGTCGATCTCATCGGCGGTTAACGAAGCTCCGGAGAGGCGGCGCGCGAACGCAGCTTCTGCTGCGGCTTCATCCGCGTCGGAGTAGGGGACGAACTCGAGACCGTGATCTGCGAGACGGCATCCGACCGAAGCGAAGTGATCCATCCTCTTTGACAGTGCCGTCTTTACATCGGCGGCGCTCTTTATCGATATGCCGCTCGCTTCACCAAGCTTCTCGATATAGGAGACAAAATCAGCTTTCGAGATCTCGACTGCAGGGTCAGGTCTGAAAGTAGGGAGGACGCGCGTATCGGTGATCCCGGATGAGGCGATCTGCTTATGCCACTTAAGTGAATCGATAGGATCGTCTGTCGTGCACACGAGCTCGACGCGGGACTTCCTGAGAAACCATGTCGCGGACATCGCGCCGGTCGACAGGATCTTACTTGTCTTATCCCAGATCGCCTCGGCAGTCGTCTCATTCAAGGGCTCGTAGATATCGAAGTAGCGGGCGAGCTCCAGGGCCGTCCAGTGGAAGAGCGGATTGCCCCACGCGCGGCCGATCACTTTCGCCCATGCCATGAACTTTTCCTTTGGAGATGCGTCCCCTGTGATAAGTCTTTCGTCAACGCCTGCCGCTCTCATGAGACGCCACTTATAGTGGTCGCCCGAGAGCCAGATGTCAGCGATGTTATCGAACTTTATGTCGTTCGCGATCTGCTCGGGGGATAAGTGACAGTGGTAGTCGATTATCGGCAGATCCTTCGCATATTTATCGTAAAGGCTGCGCGCCTTGGAAGTCTTCAAAAGGAAATCGTCATTTATAAGTGAATTCATATAGATATACCTCGATTAGATATTAGAACGTTTAGATAAAAAATACAACAAAACAGATTGAAAGACAACATAAAATGTACTAGAATGTTAGTTGCAAAGAATATAGCGGAGACAGTATGTTTATGGATTTTTATGAGACGGTAAATAAGGTCGGCGTAGTACCCGTTGTGGTGATAGAGGACAAGGCGGATGCGATCGCTACCGCAAAGGCTCTGATCGAGGGCGGGATCAACTTTATGGAGATCACGTTAAGGACTCCGTGCGCACTCGAAGCGATCGAACTCGTAAGCAGGAACGTACCCGACATGATCGTCGGAGCCGGTACGGTCCTTAACAGGGATGCTGCGGAAAGAGCAGTCGAGGCCGGTGCGAAGTTTATCGTATCCCCCGGGTTCTTTCCCGATGTCGTCGATTACTGTCAGGAGATAAGCCTCCCCGTGATTCCCGGATGCGTGACTCCGACCGAGATAAACAGCGCGATCAATAAGGGTATTAAGACAGTCAAGTTCTTCCCGGCAGATGTATACGGCGGGATCAAGTCGATAAAGGAACTGTCGTCCGTTTTCTCCGATGTGAAGTTTCTTCCCACAGGTGGAATCAATGCCGCTAATATGGCACAATATATCTCTGAACCGTTCATAATCGCAGTCGGCGGCAGCTGGGTCTGCTCGAAGAAGATGATCAATTCTCACGACTACGAAGGGATAGCTGATAATGCTAAGCAGGCAACGGAAATAATCAGATCTCTTAAGGAGAATGCGGCATGAAAGTAACTACACTTGGCGAGATAATGTTAAGACTTAAATCCTACGGCAGCGAGAGGTTCTTCCAGAGCCCCGGCTTCGAGGCGACTTTCGGAGGCGGTGAGGCCAACGTATCCGTATCACTTGCAAATTACGGAATGGAGACGGACTTCGTAACCGCGCTCCCCGAAAACGGTATAGCTGACGAGTGCATCAGGCAGCTTCGCGGATTCGGCGTAGGCACGAATAACATCATCAAGGGCGCAGGCAGGATGGGTATCTATTTCCTCGAGTCCGGCGCGAACCAGAGGCCCAGCAAGGTCATCTACGACAGAGAGTATTCCGTCATCTCATTGACGACTGTCGATAAG